>NZ_JBVIHM010000009.1:88999-202353 GCF_055570295.1 Streptomyces sp. NPDC031265 | reverse complement strand
CTGGTCCCGTTTTTTTTTTGTGTTTTGTGTTTTTATCCACCCCTTCCCCCCCCCCCCTCCCCACCCACGCGGCGGGGGGGGAACTGCGCGAGCAGCCCCCACCGACCCGCAGACGAACCCCGCACCCCCCGGAGGGCTCCGCGGGGAACTGCGCGACCAGCCGCCACCGACCCTCAGACGAACACCGGGCCCACTGCATCGCCGGGGTGGCACGAGGGAGCGGGATTCGGAAGGGTGGACCCATGCGTATCGCCTATCGCGTCGAGACTGTCCGTGCCGCCGAGCAGGAGCTCATGGCCCGCCTCCCCGAAGGCGCCCTCATGCAGCGCGCCGCCGCCGGTCTGGCCGCTGCCTGTGCGGGGATTCTCGGGCGGGTGTACGGCGCCCGCGTCGTCGTCCTCGCGGGCAGCGGCGACAACGGCGGTGACGCGCTGTACGCCGGGGCCCGGCTGGCCCGGCGCGGCGCGGGTGTCAGTGCCGTGCTGCTCGCCCCCGACCGCGCCCACCCCGACGGCCTCGCCGCGTTCCGGCGCGCGGGCGGGCGGGTGGCGGACGACCCGTACGACGTGCTCGCCGGCGCCGACCTCGTCCTCGACGGCATCACCGGCATCGGCGGCCACGGCGGTCTGCGCCCCGACGCCGTCCCCGTGACCCGTGCGGCCCGTGGGTCGAACGCCCTCATCGTCGCCGTCGACCTCCCCAGCGGGATCGAGGCCGACAGCGGGGAAGTCCTGGGGGAGGCGCTGCACGCCGACGCGACCGTGACCTTCGGCGCGTACAAGCCGGGCCTGCTCGTCGACCCCGCGTACGCGTACACCGGCGCCGTCCGCCTCGTCGACATCGGCCTCGAACCCCACCTTCCCTCCGTACCGGACTGCGAGGCGCTGCAGCACGCCGACGTGGCGCAGCTGCTGCCGGTGCCGACGGGGGAGAGCGACAAGTACCGGCGCGGGGTCGTCGGCATCGTCGCCGGGTCCGCGCGCTACCCCGGCGCCGCCGTGCTCGCGGTGGCGGGCGCGCTGCACGGCGGGGCGGGGGCCGTCCGGTACGTCGGGGACGCCGCCGACGACGTCATCGCCCGCTTCCCCGAGACGCTGGTCTCGGCGGGGCCCCCGGCGAAGGCGGGCCGCGTCCAGGCCTGGGTCGTCGGCCCCGGCCTCGGGGACGCCCCGGGGGTCGAGGATGTCCTCGCCGCGGACGTTCCCGTGCTGGTCGACGCGGACGGGCTGCGCGGCCTGGACCCGGCGGCGGTACGGGCGAGGACCGCGCCGACCCTGCTCACCCCGCACGCGGGGGAGGCGGCGGCGCTGCTCGGGGTGAGCCGGGCGGAGGTGGAGGGCGCACGGCTCCACTCCGTACGCGAACTGGCCGACCGGTACGGCGCGACCGTCCTCCTCAAGGGTTCGACCACGCTCGTCGCCGATCCGGGCGGCCGCGCGCCGGTCCGGGTCAACCCGACGGGTACGCCCTGGCTCGCCACGGCGGGCAGCGGCGACGTCCTCTCCGGCCTGGCGGGCTCCCTGCTGGCCGCGGGCCTCTCCGCCCGGGACGCGGGCTCGGTCGCGGCGTACCTCCACGGCCTGTCCGCCCGCCACGCCGCGAACGCGGCCCCCCTGACGGCATCGGCCGTCGCCTCGTCCCTGACGGACGCCTGGCGCGACGTCTACGCCTGATCCCCGGGCGGCCGGGTTCGTCTGCGGGCCGGTGGGGGCTGGTCGCGCTGTTCCCCGCGCCCCTTCTTGGCCCGGTGTTCGCCTGCGGGCCCGGTGGAGGTTGCTCGCGCCCACGCGGCGGAGCCGCGCAACGTCACAGCCCCGCGCCCCTGGAGGGCGGGGCCTGCGACCCCTGCCCATCGCCACCGGCCGCCCCCAACCCCCCAGGGGCGGGGGAACTGCGCGACCAGCCACAGACAGCCCGCAGACGAACGGGGACCGGGGCGGAGCCCCGAAGCGGGGTGCAGGGGCCGCAGGCCCCGCCAAGGGTGCAGGCCCCGCCAAGGGTGCAGGCCCCGCCAAGGGTGCAGGGGGCGTAGCCCCAGTCCGGGGTCCGGGGCGCAGCGCCCGGGAAAATCACCTCACCCCCCACCCACCCCCGGAGGGTTCGGGGAAGGGGCGGGGTGGGGGAAACAAAGCCCGCCCACCCGCGCGGCACCCCCCACACCCCACCCCCCACCGCTTCGCTGACCCCATGAGCGAACGACACCCCCGCCCCGGCCGACGCAAACGCACCGCCGTCCACCTCGCCCTCGCCCTCGCCGCCTCCCTCACCCTCTGCGGCGCCTACCCCGTCCCGCCGCACCCCGGCCCCGGCCCGAGCCCCGCCGCCCCGGCCCCCGCACCCCCCACCCCCGGGAGTCCCGTCCCCGCCGACTCGCTCGTGCCGGGCGAGCCGCGGGCACCGGGGCAGGTCGCGTATCTCATGGACACGCCCGACCAAGTGCTGCCGCCGCTCGTCTACGAGCCCACCGCCGCCGAGGAGGCCGTCGAGCCCGCGGCGCCCGCGGCGGGTGTGGAGCGGATCGTCGAGTACGTGCCCGGCAACGAGGTCGGCACCGCCGCGTGCAGCCGGCAGGCCGGGCCGTACCAGCGGCAGGTCGAACGGTGGCTGAAGCTGGCGGCCGACGGGAAGCAGTCAGCCGCCGACTGCGCCGCGATCCGCCGCTTCCAGACCGATCACGGCATCCGGCCGAACAGCGGCTTCGCCGGGCCCGCCACCTGGGGCACCATGCGGCTGCTCTCGGCCCGGGCCAACCCCAACGCCGCCGGCCGCTGCCCGGTCCGCAAGAGCCGGATCGCCTGCGTCGACCTCGACCGGCAGCTCATGTGGGTGCAGAACCGTACAAAAGTCACCTTCGGGCCCGTCGTCATTCGCAGCGGGCGGCCCGGGTACGCCACCCGTACCGGCACCTACCCCGTCTACTGGCGGCACAAGAACCACTGGTCGACCATCTACCACGCGCCCATGCCGTACGCCCAGTTCTTCAGCGGAGGGCAGGCGTTCCATGCCATTTACGACAACATCTACTCCACCGTCGGGTCGCGCGGATGCGTCAATCTGACCTACTCGGACGCCAAGCGGCTGTGGGGCGCGCTCGCCAAGGGTGACCCGGTGCACATCTGGGGGCACAGGCCCGGCGCCTGAGCCGGGGGCTCAGCTCTGAGAGACTGGGCGCGATGACCGCGATGACTCAGACAGTGCACACGCGAGCCCGCGCCGAGATCGATCTGGCCGCCCTGCGCGCCAACGTCCGTGCGCTGCGCGCCCGTACCCCCGGCGCGCAGCTCATGGCTGTCGTGAAGGCGGACGCGTACGGGCACGGCGCCGTGCCGTGCGCCCGGGCCGCGATCGAGGCGGGCGCCGCCTGGGTCGGCACGGCCACCCCGCACGAGGCCCTGGCGCTGCGCGCGGCCGGGATCGGCGGGCGGATGCTCTGCTGGCTGTGGACGCCCGGCGGGCCCTGGCGCGAGGCCATCGAGGCCGACATCGATGTATCGGTGAGTGGGTTGTGGGCCCTGCGGGAAGTCACCGAAGCCGCTCGCGCCGCCGGGTGCGTCGCCCGGGTCCAGCTCAAGGCCGACACCGGGCTCGGGCGCAACGGGTGCCAGCCCGCCGACTGGCCCGAGCTCGTCCAGGCGGCCCTCGCGGCCCCCGAGGTCCGTGTCACCGGCCTCTGGTCGCACTTCGCCTGTGCCGACGAGCCCGGTCACCCCTCCATCGCCGCCCAGCTCACCCTCTTCCGTGAGCTGGTGGCGTACGCCGAGAAGGAGGGGATCGAGCCCGAGGTGCGGCACATCGCCAACTCCCCGGCCACCCTCACCCTCCCCGAGGCGCACTTCGACCTCGTACGGACCGGGATCGCCATGTACGGGATCTCCCCCGCGCCCGAGCTCGGCACCCCGGGCGACTTCGGGCTGCGGCCGGTGATGACGCTCGCCGCGTCCGTGGCGCTGGCCAAGCAGGTCCCGGCGGGCCACGGCGTCAGCTACGGGCACCACTACGTCACCGAGCGCGAGACGACCCTCGCGCTGGTTCCGCTCGGCTACGCGGACGGCATCCCGCGGCACGCCTCCGGGCGCGGGCCCGTGCTCCTCGGGGGTCGGGTGCGGACGGTGGCGGGCCGGGTGGCCATGGACCAGTTCGTGGTCGACCTCGAAGGGGACACCGTCGAGCCGGGCGCGGAGGCGGTCCTGTTCGGGCCGGGCGACCGGGGCGAGCCGAGCGCCGAGGACTGGGCGCGGGCCGCGGACACCATCGCGTACGAGATCGTCACCCGGATCGGTTCGCGAGTGCCGCGCGTCCATCTGAACGAGAATTCCGACAGCTGAACCCGCGGACCACAAGGAGCGGCACGGTGAGCGAGACCAGCACGGGGGACGTGGCGCAGGCGGCCGTGGGCAGCTGGCGCCTGGCGGGTCTGGCCGGGGCCGCGATAGGCGTGGTCGCGGCGGGGGCCGCCGCCGGGGTCGCGGTCGAGCGGCTCACCGTCGGGCGCGGCATGCGCAAGAAGGCGCGCCTGGCGCTGGACGCGGCGGGGCCGTACGGCGCGCTGCGCGGCATGCCGGGGTGCGCGTACTCCGACGACGGCACCGAGCTCTACTACGAGACCGACGAGGCCGAGCCGTCCGCCAAGGTCAACGGGGCGCGCAAGCGGCGGCTGTTCGGCCGCAAGGCGCCCGCGCCCGTCACCGTCGTCTTCTCGCACGGCTTCTGTCTGAGCCAGGACGCCTGGCACTTCCAGCGGGCCGCGCTGCGCGGGGTCGTCCGGACCGTCCACTGGGACCAGCGCAGCCACGGCCGCTCGGCGCGCGGTGAGGCGCAGGCGCAGGGCAGGCCCGTCACCATCGACCAGCTGGGCCGCGACCTCAAGGCGGTGCTCGACGCGGCCGCCCCCGAGGGGCCGCTGGTGCTCGTGGGGCACTCGATGGGCGGCATGACGGTGATGGCGCTCGCCGACCAGTACCCGGAGCTGATCCGCGACCGGGTCGTCGGCGTCGCCTTCGTCGGCACGTCCTCGGGCAGGCTGGGCGAGGTCAGCTACGGGCTGCCGGTGGCGGGGGTGAACGCGGTGCGCCGCATCCTGCCCGGCGTGCTGAAGGCGCTCGGCTCGCAGGCGGAGCTGGTGGAGCGGGGGCGGCGGGCCACGGCCGACCTCTTCGCCGGGATGATCAAGCGGTACTCGTTCTCCTCCAAGGACGTGGACCCGGCGGTGGCCCGGTTCGCGGAGCGGATGATCGAGGGGACGCCGATCGACGTGGTGGCGGAGTTCTACCCGGCCTTCGACGACCACGACAAGGAGGCGGCGCTCCAGGTCTTCGCCGAGGTGCCCGCGCTCGTCCTGGCCGGCGACCGCGACCTGGTCACGCCCAGCTCGCACAGCGAGTCCATCGCGGACCTGCTGCCCGACGCCGAGCTGGTCATCGTCCCGGACGGCGGGCACCTGGTGATGCTGGAGCACCCCGAGACGGTCACCGACCGGCTGGCGGACCTGCTGGTGCGGGTCGGGGCGGTGCCGGAGGCGACTAACGTTGGCACGTATGGAAGCACCGCACAGCCAGGCCACTGACGCCACGACCCGGCTCACCCTCGACTCCCCCGCCGAGATGCAGGAGTTGGGCCGCAAGATCGCCAAACTGCTCCGCCCGGGCGACCTCGTCCTGCTCACCGGCGAGCTCGGCGCGGGAAAGACGACGCTGGCGCGCGGCCTCGGCGAGGGCCTCGGGGTGCGCGGCGCGGTGACCTCCCCCACCTTCGTGATCGCCCGGGTCCACCCGTCCCTGACCGGCGGCCCGGCTCTGGTGCACGTGGACGCGTACCGGCTGGGCGGCGGTCTGGACGAGATGGAGGACCTGGACCTCGACGTCTCGCTGCCGGACTCCGTGGTGGTCGTGGAGTGGGGCGACGGCAAGGTGGAGGAGCTCTCCGACGACCGGCTGCACGTGGTCATCGACCGGGTGGTCGGCGAGACGGACGACGACCGCCGGGTGGTGACCGTGGCCGGTCTGGGTACGCGGTGGTGGGGAGCCGGGATCGAGGGCTTGTAGCCGCCGTGGCCGGGCGGGGCGCGTGGGAGACGTACGTTCCGACAAGCCGTCGGTAAAATGTTGCGCGGGTCCCGCCGGGCGTGGTCACATGGTAGGAGAGACCTGGTTAGGTCTACCTAACCACGCCTTCTCCAGGAGCCGGGAGGCCGCCATGACCGTATCGGAGCGCGAAGCGCAGCCGCGGCGTACGCAGGGTGTGTCCATGAGCGATCTGCTGGCCTCCTGCGCGGCAGCGAGCGCCGTCTCGACCCCGCCGAAGCGGGCGGAGCCGGATGCGACCGAGTCGCCCGAGGCGGCCGAGGAGAGCGGCGCACGCCGCGACGCCGCCTGACCCGTATCGCTCTTTCGGGTGTTTCTGACGGTATGGACGTCAAGGCGTGGGCACGGGGGCCGCTGCCGTGCGGGCTACGGCACCACGACGATCTTCGAGCCGATCGTGGCGAACGTCCACAGCGCGTTGCCGTCCTCGCGCTTCATCCGGATGCCGCCGGTGCGCTTGCTCGGGTCCGGGCTGGCCACCTTGCCGTTGACGGCCGCGCTGAAACCGATCGTCACGGAGTCGACGGTGGCGAACCGTACGACGTGCTCGATCTGCACCCCGTCCGAGCCGGGGACGGACGCGGCCCGTGAGGTCACCGCGTAGTTACCGGGCTTGGGGCTGACCGTCGACGGCGTGACCTCGAAGGTCTTGGGCGCCAGGCCCTTGAGCGTCTTGGTGCCGACCAGCCAGACGCGCTTGCCGCCCAGCGAGTACACGACGCGCGGGCCGACGCCGGAGTTCTCCGGCAGCGCCGTCACGTTCTTCGCGGGCACCTTGCCCTTGGGCGATGCCGCCGCCGAGGAGCTCGGGGCGGGCGAGACGGTGACGCCGGGCGCGGCCAGATCGGCCGCGGAGGGGGCGTTCGCCGACGCCTGGTAGGCGAGGAAGCCGACCGCCGCGAGTGCCGCCGCGGTGAGCCCGGCCACAAATCCCGAGCTGCTCCTTGCCACCTGACTCGCCCCTTTCGTACGTACAGGCTTGCGGATCTACAAGCCTGCGGTCATATCTGCGGCTGACGGTAGCAGCCGGGGGCGGCCGGGGCGGGACGCCGTGCCCCCGGCGCCGTGGCCGTAGGCTGTTCGCGTGCTCTTGCTCGCCGTTGATACCGCCACCCCCGCCGTGACCGTCGCCCTGCACGACGGCACGGACGTCGTCGCCGAGACCAGCCGGGTGGACGCCCGCCGCCACGGGGAGCTGCTGCTGCCCGCCGTCCACCAGGTGCTCGCGGACGCCGGGCTCACGCTCGACGCCGTCACGGACCTGGTCGTCGGGGTCGGCCCCGGCCCGTACACGGGACTGCGCGTCGGCCTGGTGACGGCCGTGACCTTCGGCTCGGTGCTCGGGGTGCCCGTCCACGGCCTGTGCACGCTCGACGGCCTCGCCTACGCCTCCGGCATCGAGGAGCCGTTCGTCGTCGCCACCGACGCGCGCCGCAAAGAGGTCTACTGGGCCCGCTACGACGACTTCCGCACCCGCGTGAGCGAGCCGTCCGTCGACCGCCCCGCCGACATCGCCGAGCAGGTCGCCGGAGTCCCGGTGGTCGGCGCGGGCGCGGTCCTCTACCCGGAGGCGTTCCCGGACGCCCGCGGGCCCGAGCACCAGTCGGCGGCGGCGCTCGCCTCGCTGGCGGCGGAGAGGCTGGCGGCGGGCGCGGAGTTCCTGGCGCCGGTGCCGCTGTATCTGCGCCGCCCGGACGCGCAGGTCCCCAAGAACTACAAGGTGGTCACTCCCCAGTGAGCGTCGTGCTCCGTGAGATGCGCTGGTGGGACATAGAACCGGTGCTCGCGCTCGAACACGACCTGTTCCCCGAGGACGCCTGGTCGGCGGGGATGTTCTGGTCGGAGCTCGCGCACGCCAGGGGGCCCGGCGCGACCCGGCGCTATGTGGTGGCGGAGGACGGCTCGGGCCGGCTGGTCGGCTACGCGGGCCTCGCGGCCGCGGGCGGCCTCGGTGACGTCCAGACCATCGCCGCGGCCCGCGACCAGTGGGGCACGGGCCTCGGCGCCCGGCTCCTGACCGACCTGCTCAAGCACGCCACCGCCTTCGAGTGCGACGAGGTCCTGCTCGAAGTACGGGTGGACAACAAACGGGCCCAGAAGCTCTACGAGCGCTTCGGCTTCGAGCCCATCGGATTCCGGCGGGGCTACTACCAGCCGGGCAACATCGACGCGCTCGTGATGCGCCTGATCGTCCAGGAACACGACCGAGAAACAGAAGAGACTGACTGATGGCTGACGAACCGCTGGTACTCGGCATCGAGACCTCCTGCGACGAGACCGGCGTCGGCATCGTGCGCGGCACGACGCTGCTCGCCGACGCCGTCGCGTCCAGCGTGGACACCCACGCCCGGTTCGGCGGCGTGGTGCCCGAGATCGCCTCGCGCGCGCACCTGGAGGCGATGGTCCCCACCATCGAGCGCGCCCTGAAGACGGCCGGGATCTCCGCCCGGGACCTCGACGGCATCGCGGTGACGGCCGGGCCGGGCCTGGCGGGCGCGCTGCTCGTCGGCGTCTCGGCCGCCAAGGCGTACGCGTACGCCCTGAACAAGCCGCTGTACGGCGTGAACCACCTGGCCTCGCACATCTGCGTCGACCAGCTGGAGCACGGGCCGCTGCCCGAACCCACGATGGCGCTGCTGGTCAGCGGCGGCCACTCCTCGCTGCTGCTCGCGCCCGACATCACCGCGGACGTCCGCCCGATGGGCGCGACGATCGACGATGCGGCGGGCGAGGCGTTCGACAAGATCGCGCGCGTGCTCGACCTGGGCTTCCCCGGCGGCCCGGTGATCGACCGGCTCGCCAAGGAGGGCGACCCGGCGGCGATCGCGTTCCCGCGCGGTCTGAGCGGCTCGCGCGACCCGGCGTACGACTTCTCCTTCTCGGGGCTGAAGACGGCCGTGGCCCGCTGGATCGAGGCGAAGCGGAACGCGGGCGAGGAGGTGCCGGTGCGGGACGTGGCCGCCTCCTTCCAGGAGGCCGTGGTCGACGTCCTGACCCGCAAGGCCGTACGGGCCTGCAAGGACGAGGGCGTGGACCACCTGATGATCGGCGGCGGCGTCGCGGCCAACTCGCGGCTGCGGGCGCTCGCCCAGGAGCGGTGCGAGAAGGCGGGCATCCGGCTGCGGGTGCCGCGGCCCGGTCTGTGCACGGACAACGGGGCGATGGTGGCGGCGCTCGGCGCGGAGATGGTGGCGCGCAACCGGCCCGCCTCGGACCTGGACCTGTCGGCGGACTCCTCGCTGCCGGTGACGGACCCTCACGTGCCGGGCACGCAGGGCCACGCGCACGACCACGACCACGTGCACGAGGTCAGCAAGGAGAACCTGTACCCGTGACGGTCGCGCTGATGTGGGAGGCGCGGGCGGTCCAGGGCCGCGGCGGGGAACTCCTCGCCTGGGCCCGGGCCCAGCCGCTGCCGTACGAGCCGGTGCGCCGGGAGGTCTTCGCGGCGCCCCAGGACCGGGTCCTTGTGATCACCTGGTGGGAGGCGTCGTACGACGCGGAGCTGCCGGAACTTCCGGAGCCGGATGGGGAGTTGGTGACCCGGGCGGTCCACCGCTGGCGCTTCGAGTCACTCGGAGTGGAACCTCGGGCCTGAATTCTGCATCGATCTGTACGCAGAGGGCGTATCGGTCGGCGGTTCGGGGTTGGTTCACACAGTGGGTAAGAAGAGCGCGGCAGCGGCGGGACTGGTTCTGTCCGGGGTGCTGCTGGCCACGGGCTGCTCGTCGTCGGACAGTTCCGGGAGCGGCCCGGCCAGGACCGGCGGCAGCGGTACGGCGCCCACCCCCTCCGCACCCGCCTCCGGCCCCGCCCAGGGCGCGGAGGACGGCGTCGCGAGCGCGGCCGCGTACCGCAAATGGGGCCTCAAGCCGCTGCCCGCGGCTCCGGCGCCGCCCGCGCAGAAGCCGGTGAAGGCGAAGCCCGGGGAGGTCCCGGTGATCAGTGACATCCCCACGAAGCAGAAGATCGTCTTCGTGACGTTCGACGACGGGGCCGAGAAGGACCCCAAGTTCGTGGAGATGATGCGGGACTTGAGGATTCCCTTCACGATGTTCCTCACCGACGCGGCGATCAGCAGTGACAAGGGCTACTTCAAGCCGCTCCAGCAGCTCGGCAACGCCGTCCAGAACCACACCTTGACGCACCCCAACATGCGGACCGAGACCGGCTCCCAGCAGCAGCACCAGATATGCGGCCAGCAGGAGAAGCTGACCAAGGAGTACGGCAAGGCCCCCCGGCTCTTCCGGCCCCCGTACGGCAACTGGAACGAGGGGACGCGCGCGGCGGCCAAGGCCTGCGGGATCCAGTCGATCGTGCTGTGGCGCGAGTCGATGCAGATCCAGAACATGCAGTACCAGCGCGGCGACAAGAAGCTCCACCCCGGCGACATCATCCTGGCCCACTTCCGCGGCAGGAGTGAGCTCAAGGGCCACACGATGACCGAGATGACGGCGAACATGCTCCGCCACATCCAGGAACAGGGCTTCGCGGTGGCGCGCCTGGAGGACTACGTCTAGGGCCTGTCCGGCGGATCTGGTCGCCCGCGAGGTGCCTGCGTCTTTCGGTCCTGGTGACCCCGCGTCCCAGACAAGATCCGCCGAACAGGCCATAGGCCTGCGACCTGCTGAGCGGCCCGTCGTGCGGCCGGCCCGTCGTGCGGCCGGGCGGCCGGGCGGAAAAAAATCTTCGGAAGAAATCCGCGGGTCGTGTCGAATCCGCGTCCGGCCGTTCGACGTATGAGTGAGAGGCGGGGAACAGCCCCGCAACGACCCTTCCGGACTTCCGGACGTTTTGAGGAGAACACCATGCCGCGCTACCTGTCGATGGTCCGCATCAACGAGGCCGACGCCCCCGCCGAGGGCCCGAGCGCCGAGCTGATGGAGCGGATGGGCAGTCTGATCGAGGAGATGACCAAGGCCGGGGTCCTGCTCGACACCGCCGGGCTCACCCCCACCGCCCAGGGCACCAGGGTCACCTGGTCGGGCGGGAAGCTCTCGACGACCGATGGGCCGTTCACCGAGGCCAAGGAGGTCGTCGGCGGCTACGCGCTCATGCAGTGCAAGGACAAGGCCGAGGCGATCGAATGGGCCAAGCGGTTCCTGACGATCCACGAGGAGCACTGGACGGTCACCTCCGAGATCCGCGAGATCTTCGAGGGCTGAGCACGGCCGAGCGCCCTTCGGGCCGCTGTGCTCACGGCCGCCGATTGCCGACGCGCCGCTCGGATGCTCTGATGACTGCCCGTGAGCACAGAAAAGGACGCGGTCGAAGCCGTCTTCCGGATCGAGTCCCCGCGCGTCATCGCGGCCGTCGCCCGGATCGTCCGGGACGTCGGCATCGCCGAGGAGCTGGCGCAGGACGCGATGGTCGCCGCCCTGGAGCGGTGGCCGGAGACAGGGGTACCGGACAACCCGGGTGCCTGGCTCACGGCCACCGCCAGGCACCGGGCCGTCGACCTGGTGCGCCGCCGCGAGGCGTACGCGCGCAAGCTCGCCGAGATCGGCCGCGACCTCGACGAGGCGGTGGCGGAGCCGGAGTTCGCGGCCGCCGAGGACCCGGACGCGATCGACGACGACCTGCTCCGGCTGATCTTCACCGCCTGCCACCCGGTGCTCTCCACCGAGGCGCGCATCGCCCTGACGCTGCGGCTGCTCGGCGGGCTGACCACCGACGAGATCGCCCGCGCGTTCCTCGCCCAGGAGTCGGCCGTCGCCCAGCGGATCTCCCGCGCCAAGCGGTCGCTGGCCGGGGCGGGGGTGCCGTTCGAGGTGCCGTACGGCCCGGAGCGCGCCGCGCGGCTCGCGTCCGTCCTGGAGGTCATCTACCTCGTCTTCAACGAGGGCTACTCGGCGACGGCCGGTGACGACCTCGTGCGCCCGGCGCTGTGCGAGGACGCGCTGCGGCTCGCACGGGTGCTGGCCGGGCTCGTGCCCGAGGAGCCCGAGGTCCACGCGCTGGCCGCGCTCCTGGAGATCCAGGCGTCGCGGACGCACACGCGCACGGACGCGACGGGCGCCCCCGTGCTGCTCGCCGACCAGAACCGCTCCCGCTGGAACCGGCTCCTGATCCGGCGCGGCTTCGCGGCGCTGACCCGCGCGGGCGAACTCGGCGGCGCCCCCGGCCCGTACGCGCTCCAGGCCGCCATCGCCGCCTGCCACGCACAGGCCGCCTCCTACGAGGAGACCGACTGGGCGGCGATCGCCACGCTCTACCGGCGGCTCGCGGCGATCGCCCCCTCCCCGGTGGTGGAGCTGAACCGGGCGGTCGCCGTGTCGATGGCCGAAGGCCCCGGGGCGGGCCTCGCGATCGTGGACGCCCTCGCCGCCGACCCGGCCCTGCGCGGCTACCACCTGCTGCCCAGCGTCCGGGGCGACCTGCTCGAACGCCTCGGGCGTACGGAGGAGGCCCGCGCGGAGTTCACCCGCGCGGCGGAGCTGACGCGCAACGAACGCGAGCGGGAGCTGCTGCGGGCACGCGCGGCGGGCTGAGATCCGGGCGGCGGAGGCGGGGCGCGGCGATGAGTTTCGGGGGCGGCCCCGGTCTACCCTCCAGACCCGCCGGCACCCGCGCCGGAGGGGCCGGTCGAGAGGGAGGCACCTCCATGTCCGCTCAGAAGATCACGACGTTCCTGTGGTTCGACGACCAGGCCGAGGAGGCCGCGAAGTTCTACGTCTCCGTCTTCGGCGGGGACGCGCGGATCGTCGAGACCACGCGGTACACGGAGTCGTTCGGGGACCAGGCGGGCTCGGTGATGACGGTCGTCTTCGTGCTGGCCGGCCAGGAGTACACGGCGCTCAACGGCGGCAAGCAGGACTGGTCGTTCAACGAGTCGATCTCGCTGTCCGTCGACTGTGAGTCCCAGGAGGAGGTCGACGACCTCTGGGCCAAGCTGACCGCCGACGGCGGCGAGGCGGGGCCGTGCGGCTGGCTGAAGGACAAGTACGGCCTGTCCTGGCAGATCGTCCCGCGCGCCATGCGCGAGATGCTCGCCTCGGACGACCGGGCGGCGGTGGACCGCACGGTGGGCGTGATGATGAAGATGGGGAAGCTGGACGTGGCGGCGCTGCGGGCGGCGTACGAGGCGAAGTAGGGGCGCGGGGGTTGCGCAGGGTTGAGGGGCCCGGAGTTGAGGGCCGCTCACGGCCGGTGCAGCAGCTCCACCACACCGGCCAGGCCCTCGTCGCCGTGCCCGTCCGCGACACGGCGGCGCATCAGCTCGAAGAGCGGGGCGAGCGGTTCGGTGCTCACGCCCTGGGCGCGGCCGAGCTCGCCGAGCGCGTCGTGGGCGACCTGCATGGCGAGGTCGGATCCGGCCGCCGGGTACGCGCCCTCGGCGGCCTGGGCCGCCATCTTCGGCAGGGCGCCGGTCATGGCGTGCGGCCACGGGACGAGCAGCGCGGTCGTGAACTCCTCCACGTCCGCGCCCGCCGACCGCACCAGCGCCGCCGACTGGAGGAACCCGGCGAACATCCCGTATATGCCGGTGAGCAGCGCCAGGTCGCACAGCGGGGCCCGGCCCGCGTCGTCGCCCGGACAGACCGCGCGGCCGGACACCTTCAGCACCTCGCGGTGCGCCTCGAAGGCGGGGGTGGAGCCGCTGTAGAGCGCGAGGGCTTCCGGGCGGCCGATCATCGCGGGGACGGCCATGATGCAGCCGTCGAGGTAGTCGGAGTCCAACGCCGGTACCTTTTCGGCCAGTTCGCGGGCCCCGTCCGGCGACCCGTTGGTGAGGTTCACGACGACGCGCCCGCGCAGGGCGTCCTGGGCGGCGTCGACGAGGGTGTGCACATCGGCGTACCCGAGGACGCAGAAGACCACCACGCGTATGGCTGAGTGCGGGGGTGAGCTCCCGGGGGCGCCGGTAATCTCATGCTCATGTCACCCCGCACGCCCCTGCCGCCACCCCCGCCCCCGGTCGAGATCCGTGCCTGGCCCGACCGGGACGCCCTGCTCGTGGACCGCGCGGGTGTCCTGAACGACCTGGTGGCACGGCAGTTGGGGCCGGGTCGGATCGCGGCGCACTGGGGCTGGGCGGTGCTGCTCGCCACCGGCTGGGCGTTCGTGGGGACGGCGGTCATCGCCTTCACCGAGGCGCTGGACGTGCTGTCGATGCTGTTCGGTGTGATCTGCCTGGTGATCGGGCTGGGCGCGGTGGTGCCGACGGCAGTGGCGATCGTGGCGGGCCTGCGCAAGGACGCCAGGATCCGCCGACTGCTCGCTCAGTGGGCCGAGTTGGACCGCCACCCGGCGACCGACGCCGGGCTGCGCGCGCCGGGGCTGAGCCTGGCGTGGCTGCTGCCTGGCGGGCTGATGTGCGCGCTCGGCCTGTTCGTGTGCGTGACGGTCCCGGCGGCGGCGCGGCCGGGCCACGACACGTACGGCATGGTGGTCCTGACGATGGGCCTGGGCCTGGTGTGCTGGCTGACGGGCCTGATCGCCGTCACCAAGGCGCTCGCCCACCGCCGTTGGGCCCTACGTCTCCTGCCGCCCGCGCACCTATCCTGAACACACGTGCGTACGCCGCACGGTCTCCGGGGGAAAGGCGGCAAAGATGGAATGGTACTGGTGGGTCCTCATAGTCTTCTGGATGGGAGGCTTCGGCTGGGCGGCCGACACGGGCCGCACGGCCCTGCGCACCCGCCACGAGCGCAAGCTCGAACGCCTGGAAGCGGCCAAGCGGGAACGCCTCGCCCTTGAGGCGGCCCACCGCCCCCCGGAGCCGGTCTGCGGCTGCACCCACCACCTCGCCAAGCACGACAAGCAGGGCAAGTGCCACGAGCGCGTCGAGGTCCCGGTCGCGTGGGACGAGTCCAAGCACCCGGTCCGCTACGAGTCGGGCCAGTGCAACTGCCAGCAGTACGTGGGGCCGCAGCCGCTGTCCCAGGTGTTCGCGGAGGAGCTCACGGACTTGGCGTAGGCCAGGACCACCCCTTCCAGGGTGCCGACGGCCCCGCCGTCTCGTCGCCGGGCTCGGGCCCACGCCGGTCGGTCACCGCGCTGTCGGTACGGGGCACGCGTGCTTCCGCAGGGTGTCCCCGCCGGGTCGGTGTCTTCGGCGGCCGACGACAGCTTTCCCGGAATTCCTGGGGAGCGCCGTCGACGGCGTTGTGCTCCAGGAGGTCCCCGAGGACGTCCAGCAGGGCCGCCGGGGTGCGGACGGGGCAGTTGTGGCTCGCTGTCTGCGAGGTGGCGATCAGTCGGCCGTATCGGCGGATCTCGTCGTCCAGGGACAGCGTTCCCTGCGGCACTTGCGCCCTGATGGCCAGATCGAGGAGGTGCGCCACCGGGCCGCCGGTGAGCAGGGCCGCCGCGTACGACTGCACGGGGTCACCCCTGCCGTACGGGCCGGCCGATCAGCATCGTCGGGGCCCCCGCCACCCGTGTCAGGAACACCGTGGCCGAGCCGCGCCCCTGGAGCTTCATCTTGCGGCGCAGTTCCTCCGGTTCGACCGCCGAGCCGCGCTTCTTGACCGTCAGGACGCCGACCCCGCGCTCCCGCAGCAGCGCCTTCAGCTTCTTCATGTTGAAGGGGAGTTCGTCGGTGATCTCGTACGCGGTGGTGAACGGCGAATCGTACGGCTCGTCGCTCGTCACGTACGCGATGGTCTCGTCGATGAGGCGGCCGTCGCACGCCCTGACGATGTCGGCGACGAGGTGCGCGCGGATGACCGCGCCGTCCGGCTCGTACAGGTAGCGCCCGACCGGCCCGACCGGCGGCGCGGGCAGCGGCGCGGGCGCCCGCAGGGTGGCCTCGGCCGGGAGCAGGGTGGCGCGGACCGTGCCGGGCGTACGGGCGTGCGCGGGGGCGTGCGCGCCCCCGAACCACAGCACCGCCTCCTTCACATCGCCCCCGTCCGAGATCCACTCCGCCTCGGCCTCCGGCGGGACCGACTCGTGGGGGATGCCGGGGGCGATCTTCAGGGCGGCGAAGGGGGCCTTCCGGGCCGCGCCGACCGCCCAGGAGAGCGGGGGCGAGTACGCCTCGGGGTCGAAGATCCGGCCGCGCCCGCCCCGCCGTGCCGGGTCGACGAACACCGCGTCCCACCCCGACGTGTCCACGTCCGTCACGTCCGCGCACCGCACCTCGATCAGCTCCGCGAGGCCCAGCGCCGTAGCGTTCGCGCGGGCGACCTCCGCCGTGAGCTCGTCGCGGTCCACCGCGAGGACGGAGATGCCCGCCCGGGCGAGGGCCAGCGCGTCGCCGCCGATGCCGCAGCACAGATCGGCCACGCCCCGTACGCCCTGGGCGGCGAAGACCCGGGCGCGGTAGGCGGCCACCGACGCGCGCGTCGACTGCTCGACGCCGTTGGGCGTGAAGAACATCCGGTACGCGTCGTCCGCGCCGAACTTCGCGACCGCGCGCTGCCGCAGCCGCGCCTGGGCCAGGGCCGCCGAGACCAGCTCGGGGGCGTACGTCCGGCGCAGCCGGGTCGCCACCGCCAGCTCCTGGGACGGGTCGTAGTCGCGGAGCGAGTCCAGCAGGCCCGTGCCCTCGGGGGTGAGCAGGGTGCGGAAGGTGTCGAGGTCGTTCACCCGCCCCATTGTGGGCCAGGCGGGGGACGGTGCGCGTCCGGTGACGGGTGTCGCCTCCGGTATACCGCCCCGCGCTGACAGGATGCGGCGCCATGCAGCTCGTACGACAAAAGGAAGACTTCAGGCGCGGTGGTGTGCCGAAAGCGCCGCTCGTTCTGGTGGCCGGGCTCGTCGCCACCGCGCTCGCCTCCGGGTGCGCCGCCGAGGACACCCCCACCGGCCGGCCCGGGCACGGCGACAAGGCCGCCGCCGGGCCGCAGGCCTACGAGAACGACGCCGCCCGCGCCCTCGCCGGCTACTCCGCCCACCTCAAGGAGGCCCAGGCCGCCCGCGTCGTCGCCGCCAAGAAGTGGAAACTGGCCAAGGTGCCGCTGGCCGCGCCCGCCCCGCCCGCCGTCAAACCGAAGATCACCAACCGGCCCGGCTTCGAGACGGACGGCGGTGACTCCCTGCCGCCCGTGTTCACGACCGTGCCGACCAAGGACCGGATCGTTTTCCTCACCATCGACGACGGGGCCGAGAAGGACCCCGCGCTGCTGAAGATGATGCGGGAACTGCGCATCCCGTACAGCGCGTTCCTCAGCGACTATCTCGTACGCACCGACTACCCGTACTTCAAGCGGATGCAGGGCCTGGGCGTCACGCTCAACAACCACACGCTCAACCACCGC
The DNA here is from genome assembly GCF_055570295.1 of Streptomyces sp. NPDC031265. Lineage (NCBI taxonomy): Bacteria > Bacillati > Actinomycetota > Actinomycetes > Kitasatosporales > Streptomycetaceae > Streptomyces > Streptomyces sp. NPDC031265. The sequence continues at coordinate 185,066 of NZ_JBVIHM010000009.1, read as the reverse complement.
TATATGCCCGCGCTCTCGTACGAGGAGCAGCGGCACGAGATCTGCGACCAGCAGGACAAGATCGGGAAATGGGCGGGCAAGCGGCCCCGGCTCTTCCGGCCGCCGTACGGCAACTACAACGAGGACACCCTGCGCGCGGCCCAGTCGTGCGGCGTCAAGGCCGTGCCGTTGTGGGCGGCGGAGGCGTTCCCCGACCACATGGAGTGGCGCGAGTGGGACCGGGATCTGCATCCCGGGGACATTGTGCTCACGCACTTCCGGGGGCGGGAGGACTGGAAGGGGACGATGCCGGACATGATCAGGCAGGTCATGAAGGTCATCACGGACAAGGGGTATGCGGTGGCCAGGCTGGAGGATTACGTCTGATGCCCGTGGGGGCGGGGGCGGTTTCCCCCACCCCGCCCGTTCCCGCTGTGACATGTGCGGCTCCGCCGCGTGGCCTCCGGGGGTGGGTGGGGGCTGAGGTGGGCCTCCCGGGGGCTGCGCCCCCGGTACCCGGGGGGCGTCCCCCCGGACCCGGTTTTGGCGGGGGGCGCCCCCCCCTGCACCCCTGGCGGGCCTGCACCTCTGGCGGGGCCTGCACCTCTGGCGGGGCCTGCGGCACCCTGCTCCCCGCTTCGGGGCTCCGCCCCGGCCCCCGGCACGGGGGTGGGTGGGCTACCTGGCCCGGGGGCGCGGCCCCCGGCCCCCGCTCTCGGGGCTCCGCCCCGGACCCCGCTCCTCAAACGCCGGAGGGGCTGAGTTCTGCCCGGGCCCAGCTCCTTCGCACGCCGGGACGGGCTGAATCTGGCCGGGCCCAGCTCCTCGCACCCCGGAGGGGCTGGATGCCCCGAGCCCCCTTCTGCCTTAAGGGGCGCGGGGAACTGCGCGACCAGCCCCCACCCGCCCGCAGAGAAAGAACACGCTCCCCGGGAGCCCGCCCGGCCCGAGCTCCGCATCCCCCTCAGGGGCGCGGGGAACTGCGCGACCAGCCACAGACATCCCGCAGACGCCTCACCCCGCACCCCCCGGAGGGACTGCGCGACCAGCCACAGACATCCCGCAGACGCCTCACCCCGCACCCCCAGACGCCCGCCGCCTCCCCGCCCCATCGCTCACCCGGATCAGCAACGCGATCATCACCCAGTTCGCCACCAGCGACGATCCCCCCTTGGCCAGGAACGGAAGTGCCTTGCCCGTGAGGGGGATCAGGCCGGTCACCCCGCCGACCACCACGAACACCTGGAGCGCCAGCGCCGCCGCCAAACCCGTCGCCAGGAGTTTGCCGAACGCGTCGTGGGCCGCCAGGGCCGTCCGCAGGCCCCGCTGGACCAGTAGTCCGTACAGCAGGAGCACCGCCATCACCCCGGCCATGCCCAGCTCCTCCCCGACCGTGGTCAGGATGAAGTCGCTGCGCCCCGCGAAGCCGACCAGTTCGGGGTGGCCCTCGCCGAGGCCCGTGCCGGTCATCCCGCCGCTGCCGAAGCTGAAGAGCCCCTGCGCCAGTTGGTCTGAGACCAGGCCGGGCGGGCGCTGATCCAGCGGCAGGAAGACGTCGAAGGGGTGCAGCCAGGCCACGATCCGGCCCTTGACGTGCGGCTCGGTCGAGCCGACGACGTACGCCCCGGCGGCCGCCAGCAGCACCCCGCACACGACCCAACTGGTGCGCTCGGTCGCCACGTACAGCATGACCACGAAGAGCCCGAAGAAGATCAGCGACGTGCCCAGGTCGCGTTCGAAGACGAGCACCAGCAGGCTCAGCACCCAGATCGCCACCAGCGGCGCCATCTGGCGGCCCGGCGGCAGCCGGACGCCCAGGACCTTGCGGCCGGTGAGCGCCAGCGAGTCGCGGTGGACCACCAGATAGCCCGCGAAGAACACCGTGATCATGATCTTCACGAACTCGCCGGGCTGGAGCGAGAACGGGCCGAGATAGACCCACCGCTTGGCGCCGTACGTGTCCGCCCCGAAGAACGACGGTGCCATCAGGAGGATCAGCGCCACCGCCATCGAGACATATATGTAGCGCTGAAGGCGCCGGTGGTCGCGCAGCAGCACCACGGTCAGCAGGCAGCCCGCGAGCCCGATGACCGTCCACACCAGCTGCCCCGACGCGGTGGGCGCCGACTTGAACGCCTTCGCGTACGCCGGGTCGAGCCGGTAGAGCAGCACCAGGCCCAGTCCGGACAGGAGCACCGCGAGGGGCAGGATCAGCGGGTCCGCGTACGCCGCGAACCTGCGTACGGTCAGATGCCCGGCCAGTGACATCAGCGTCATGCTGACCGCGAACTCGGCCGTGGCGCGCGGCAGCCCGCCCGTCATCGCCGCCGACACGCAGGCGTGGCCGCCGACCGTGACGACCACGACCAGCGCCAGCAGCAGCGCCTCGGTGCGGCGGCGGGCGGACGCGAGCGCCCGTCCCGGCCCGGCCTCACCGTGGCCGTCGTCGAAGTCGCCGTCCGTGCGGGGCCCTGTTCCCGTACCCGTACGCATCGTCCTCATCGGCCCGACCCTAGGGACCCTTTCGTCTGGATGGCGACGGTTTTTCCGAAACGAGCCGTGTCGCGAAGTCCACAGGGGCAGGGGCGAACCAGATGGGTGAATTCGCCGTCGGCCCGGGCCGGGGGGCTCGGAGGGGGCTCGAAGGGGGAGTCGGGCGCCCCGGCGAAGAGGCCGCGCCGCACCTGCGAAATCCGGTCGCCACAGCCGTCGGCTTGGCACTCCGCTTGACCGAGTGCTAATCGCCGTCCTAGTCTCAGGTCTGGCACTCCCCACTGGAGAGTGCCAACACAGCGACGGGCAGGTCCGGCACCCGCGACGACGGATCCACCTGGTCGCCACCCAAACAGTTAACCCCGTGAGATCTCCGAAGGGGGAGACCGGATCGTGACGACCGCCAGCTCCAAGGTTGCCATCAAGCCGCTCGAGGACCGCATTGTGGTCCAGCCGCTCGACGCCGAGCAGACCACGGCCTCCGGCCTGGTCATTCCGGACACCGCCAAGGAGAAGCCCCAGGAGGGCGTCGTCCTGGCCGTGGGTCCGGGCCGGATCGAGGACGGCAAGCGCGTCGAGCTCGACGTCTCCGTCGGCGACGTCGTGCTCTACAGCAAGTACGGCGGCACCGAGGTGAAGTACAACGGCGAGGAGTACCTCGTCCTCTCGGCCCGCGACGTGCTCGCGATCATCGAGAAGTAATTCATCTCGAAGCGAATGCTTCTGAGCTGCGCCCCTGGCCGCCCCGCTGACAGCCGGGCGGCGAGGGGCGCAGTTTTCGTATCACCGAGTTTCCGAGAGGGCTGAACCGCTCCCATGGCGAAGATCCTGAAGTTCGACGAGGACGCCCGTCGCGCCCTTGAGCGCGGCGTCAACAAGCTTGCCGACACTGTGAAGGTGACGATCGGTCCCAAGGGCCGCAACGTCGTCATCGACAAGAAGTTCGGCGCCCCCACCATCACCAACGACGGTGTCACGATCGCCCGCGAGGTCGAGCTCGACGACCCGTACGAGAACCTGGGCGCCCAGCTCGTGAAGGAGGTGGCGACCAAGACCAACGACATCGCGGGTGACGGCACCACCACCGCCACCGTGCTGGCCCAGGCGCTGGTCCGCGAGGGCCTGCGCAACGTCGCCGCCGGCGCCTCCCCGGCCGCCCTGAAGAAGGGCATCGACGCGGCCGTCAAGGCCGTCTCGGAGGAGCTGCTCGCCACCGCGCGTCCGATCGAGGACAAGTCCGACATCGCCGCCGTGGCCGCGCTCTCCGCGCAGGACACCCAGGTCGGCGAGCTCATCGCCGAGGCGATGGACAAGGTCGGCAAGGACGGTGTCATCACCGTCGAGGAGTCCAACACCTTCGGCCTGGAGCTGGAGTTCACCGAGGGCATGGCCTTCGACAAGGGCTACCTCTCGCCGTACATGGTCTCCGACCAGGAGCGTATGGAGGCCGTCCTCGACGACCCGTACATCCTGATCAACCAGGGCAAGATCTCCTCGATCCAGGACCTGCTGCCGCTCCTGGAGAAGGTCATCCAGGCCGGCGCCTCCAAGCCGCTCCTGATCATCGCCGAGGACGTCGAGGGCGAGGCCCTGTCGACCCTGGTCGTCAACAAGATCCGCGGCACGTTCAACGCCGTGGCCGTCAAGGCCCCGGGCTTCGGCGACCGCCGCAAGGCGATGCTGCAGGACATGGCCACCCTCACCGGTGCCACCGTCATCGCCGAGGAGGTCGGCCTCAAGCTCGACCAGGCCGGTCTGGACGTGCTGGGCTCGGCCCGCCGCGTCACGATCACCAAGGACGACACGACCGTCGTCGACGGTGGCGGCAGCCACGAGGACGTCGTCGGCCGCGTCAACCAGATCAAGGCCGAGATCGAGTCCACGGACTCCGACTGGGACCGCGAGAAGCTCCAGGAGCGCCTCGCGAAGCTCGCCGGCGGCGTGTGCGTGATCAAGGTCGGCGCCGCCACCGAGGTGGAGCTGAAGGAGAAGAAGCACCGTCTGGAGGACGCCATCTCCGCGACCCGCGCCGCGGTCGAGGAGGGCATCGTCTCCGGTGGTGGCTCCGCGCTCGTCCACGCCGTCAAGGTCCTGGAGGGCAACCTCGGCCTGACCGGCGACGAGGCCACGGGTGTCGCGGTCGTCCGCCGCGCCGCGGTCGAGCCGCTGCGCTGGATCGCCGAGAACGCCGGGCTTGAGGGCTACGTCATCACCTCGAAGGTGGCGGAGCTGGAGAAGGGCAACGGCTTCAACGCCGCCACCGGCGAGTACGGCGACCTGGTCAAGGCCGGCGTCATCGACCCGGTCAAGGTGACGCGCTCCGCCCTGGAGAACGCCGCCTCCATCGCCTCCCTGCTGCTCACGACCGAGACCCTGGTCGTCGAGAAGCCGGCCGAGGACGAGGGCGACGCCGGTCACGGCCACGGTCACGGCCACAGCCACTGACCTGCTGTGACGCGCTGACGTCGTACGACGCGTGAAGGCCCCCGTCCCCGGGGATTCCCGGGGACGGGGGCCTTCGGCGTCGGTCGGAGCGCTCCGAGGCTCAGGTCGCTGCGAGGTTCAGACCGTTTCGAGGTTCAGGCCGTTCCGAGGTTCAGACCGCTCCGAGCTGCTTCATCAGGCCCAGCGCGTCCTCGTGCCACCAGCCCTCCTGGATCTTGCCGTCCTTGCAGCGGAAGACCGTGGTGCCGGTCATGGTGCACACCTTGCCGGTGGGCGCGATGCCCATGAAATCGCCCTTGTGGGTGCCGGTCCAGGTCCACAGTGTCACCACGTCGTCGCCCTCGCAGATCTGCCGGTCGAGCGAGAAGGTGAAGTCGAACGCCTCCCGCCACCCGCTGACGTCGCTGCGGATGACGTCGGCCCCGACGACGGTCTCCTCGTCCTTGATGATGTCGTGGTCGGCGTAGTCGGCCGCGAACACCTCGTTGACGGCGTCGAGGTTGCCCCCGACGGCGATCTCGTGGAAGAACCGGCGGACGGTTGCGGCGTTCAACTGCTCGTCGCGGACCACATCGAGGTCGGTGAAGGTGGGCATGCCGTCGCAGAGAGCCACCATCTCCTCGAAGATACGGTTCGTCTCCGGGAGCTTGGAGTTCGCCATGGCCTCGTCGTACGAGGGGAATTCGACGACCTCGACGAAGTGCGACCCGTCGGCGCGGTCCTTGCCGATGAGGCCGCGGGTGGCGGTCCGCTTGCCCTTGGTCTGTTCGACCCACCGGTCCATGAGCTGGTCCAGGTCGTCGAAGTGCTCGGTCTTGAAGTCGATTATCTGTGCGAATTTCATGGCGTCTCCCGGTGCTGCGGTTCCCTGTGCTGCGGGCCAGGTGAGATGCGTCCATTTTAGTGTGATTTGACCGATCTGGTGTGGGGCGGCCGAGCCGGGCCCGCTCAGGCCGAGTGGCGCAGGGCCGCCGCGTGGACGGGGTCCGCGAACGGAGTCCCGGCCGCGAACCGCTCCACCTCGTCCAGCGCCAGGTCCGCCATCCGGTGCAGCTCGTTGCCGAGCGACCCGGCGATGTGCGGGGTCAGCAGGACGTTGGGCAGGTCGTACAACGGGCTCTCGCGGGACGGGAGTTCGGGCTCGGTGACGTCCAGTACGGCATGGAGGCGGCCGGAGAGGAGCTCGCCGAGCAGAGCCGCCCCGTCCACCAGGGAGCCGCGCGCGGTGTTGACCAGCGTCGCCCCGTCCGGCATCGCGGCCAGCTGACGGGCGCCGATCATGCGCTCGGTGGCCGGGAGCTGCGGCGCGTGGACGGAGACGACGCTGCTGCGGGCGCACAGCTCGTCCAGGGCGACGAGCTCGACGCCCAGCCGGGCCGCCTCGGCCGCAGCTACGTACGGGTCGTGGAGCAGGACCCGGAAGTCGAAGGGGCGCAGCAGCTCGATCACCCGGCGGCCGATCCGGGAGGCGCCGACCAGGCCGACCGTCCGGTGGTAGTTCCCGATGCCGTCACCCTCGCGCAGCCAGTCGTGCGGGGCGCGCAGCTCCGCGTACCGCTGGGCCGAGGCCAGGACGCGCTTGCCCGCGAAGAGGATCGCGGCCAGCGTGTACTCGGCGACCGGCAGCGCGTTGGCCGCCGCCGCCGAGGTCACCGCGAGGCCCCGCTCCCAGCACGCCTCGGTGATGTGGTGCTTCACCGACCCGGCGGCGTGCACGACGGCCCGCAGCCGGGGCGCCGAGGCCAGCACCTCGGCGGTGAGCGGCGGCGCGCCCCAGCAGGTCAGCAGCACTTCGGCCTCGGCCAGCGCCGCCGCCACGGCCCGTGCGGGCGCGACGAGCTCATGGGCGACGAGGTACGGGTCGGTACGGGCGAGCGCGGCGAGGCGGGCGCGGTGCCGCTCGGCGAGCAGGCGCTCGGCGATCCCGGGGCCCATGGCGAGGAGGACGGCGGGGCGGTTGTCAGTGGCGTGGTGCATGGTGGAACTCGGGCTCCTCACGGGGGCGTTGTCCATGGGTAACCGGCTGTGCGTCCGTCCGGTCACTTGACGCTGCCCGCCGTGAGGCCTGCCTTCCAGTGCCGCTGGAGGGCGACGAAGGCGACGACGAGGGGGAGGACGGCGACGAGGGAGCCGGTGACGACGAGGGGGTAGAAGGCGGGCTCGGCGTGGGTGTTGGAGTTCCACGCGTACAGACCGAGGCTCAGCGGGAAGAGCTTCTGGTCCGAGAGCATCACCAGGGGGAGGAAGAAGTTGTTCCAGATCGCGGTGAACTGGAAGAGGAACACGGTGACGAACCCGGGCATGACCATCCGGAGCCCGATCGACCAGAAGGCGCGCAGCTCGCCGGCCCCGTCGATCCGCGCCGCCTCCAGCGCCTCGTCGGGGATATGGCTCGCGCTGAACACCCGGGAGAGGTAGACCCCGAAGGGGTTCACCAGGACGGGGACCAGCACCGACCAGTAGGTGTTGACCAGCCCCGCCTTGCTGGCGAGCAGATACATCGGCAGCGCGAGCGCGGTCGACGGCACGAGCGCGCCGAGCAGGACCACCCCGAACAGCTTCTCCTTGCGGAAGCGGTACTTGTCGAAGGCGCACCCGGCGGCGACGCTGATCAGCGCGCAGACGAGAGCGCCCCCGCCCGCGTACAGCAGGGAGTTGAGGTACCAGCGCAGATAACTCGTCCACGGCCGCGCCGAGGTCCGCGCCCACCTGGTCGACGGCGCCCCGCCCGGCACCCGGGTGCGCCAGACGGGGTGGGTCGTCACCCGCCCGGACGAGACCGGGCAGTCGCATGCCGTCGAGGGGTACGAGTCCCACGCGCGCGTAGTGGCCGCCGGGTCCACGCTGTTCGGCCCGCGCTCACACGTGGCCGTGCTCGACGGGGCGACCGGGGACGGCCCGTCCCTCTTCGTCGCGCTCGCCTCGCTCACGGGAGAGGAGCACCCGGTCCCGCTGTCCGACCTGGTCACGCGTATCCGGGTCGAAGGTCACACGGTCCGGGTGACCTGGCCCGACGGCGCCACGGCCGAGCTCGCAGTCGACGGCAACGCCGCCGAGCCCGCGCCCGGTGACGGCAGTCGCCTCACTGCGGGCCGTACTTGCGGCCCGTCCGGGACGTGACCCCGCCCAGGAGACCACGCGGGGCCAGCTTCACCACACCCATCAGCGCCTTGTAGCGCGGGTCCGGGATCGACAGCGTCTTCCCGCGCGCGAGGTCGGAGAGCGCCGCCGACACCAGCTTGTCGGCGTCCAGCCACAGCCAGCCGGGGATGTTGTCGGTGCCCATCCCGGCCCGCTGGTGGAACTCCGTCCGGACGAAGCCCGGGCACAGCGCCATCAGCCGCACCCCCGACCCCGCCAGGTCGCGCGCCGCGCCCTGGGTGAACTGCACGACCCACGCCTTGGACGCGCCGTAGGTCCCGCGCGGCACGAACGCGGCGACCGAGGCGACGTTGACGACCCCGCCGCGCCCGCGCTCGCGCATGCCCTCGGTCGCGGCCGACGTCAGCCGCAGCACCGCTTCGATGTGCACCTTCAGCATCTTGAGCTCGTCGGCCATGGACACGTCCAGATAGCGGCCCTTGTTGCCGAACCCCGCGTTGTTGACCAGCAGGTCGACCGGCTTGCGGCGCTCCGCGAGCCGCGCCTCGACCGCCGCGATGCCGTCCTCCGTGGACAGGTCGGCGGACAGCACCTCGACCTCCACGCCGTGCCGGTCGTGCAACTCGGTGGCCTGCTCCCGCAGCCGCTTGTCGTCGCGGGCGACAAGCACCAGATCGTGCCCGTCCCTGGCCAGCTGCCGCGCGAACGCGGCCCCGATGCCCGCCGTCGCTCCCGTAATCAGTGCAGTCGTCATACGCGCACGTTAATGCCCAGACGTGACAGCGGTGTGACGCCCTGTCCGGTCAGGAAGCCCGCCGGCCGGCCTGCTGCTCCAGGTACTTACGTACCTTGTCGTGGGACTCCGGCGCCATCGCCTCGCCCGCCGCAAGGGTGTGCGGCATCAGCTCCCGTTCGGTGGTGAACGCGCGGAACCAGAACGCCACCGACACCTCGTGCGCGGGCCGGTGGACGACCTCGATCGCGTCGCCCCCGCGGATCTCGCCCTCCTCGATCACCCGGAGGTAGGCGCCGGGGGCCGCGGCCTGGGTGAACCGCTTGACCCACCCCTGCTCGTCCAGGGCGCCCGCGAACGTACGGCAGGGAATGCGCGCGCAGGAGACCTCCAGGACCACGTCCGGGCCTATCCGCCAGCGCTCGCCGATCCGGGCGTCGCTGACGTCGATGCCGTACGTGGTGAGGTTCTCTCCGAAGATCCCGCCCGGCAGCTCGCGGCCCAGCTCCTTCTCCCAGGCGTCGAGATCCTCGCGCGCGTAGGCGTAGACGGCCTGGTGGTCGCCGCCGTGATGGCGGCTGTCGCACACGTCGTCGCCCGCGACACCGCTGGCGCCCACGCCCTTGGGGCCGGGCCGGAAGATCCGTACGGAGCCCTCCACCGGGCGCTTGCCGATGCCGGTGAGACCGCCCTCGGCGTCGGTGTACCCGACGACCGTGGCGCGCCCCGTGTTCACAGACAGAAGTTTCATGAGGCGCAACGCTAACCCCAACTGTCTCAAAGCAGCTACGCAACATCGCGCGAGATACCCAAGCACCCCTTATGCTCGGAGGGTGATCGAGGCCCGTCATCTCCGCGTCCTGCGCGCCGTCGCCGCCACCGGCTCCTTCTCGGCTGCCGCGCGCGAGCTCGGCTGTACCCAGCCCGCCGTCAGCCAGCAGATGAAGGCCCTCGAAGCGTCCGCGGGCACCCCGCTGCTCATCCGCACCGGCCGCGAGACCCGGCTCACCCAGGCCGGCGAGGTCCTGGTGCGCCACGCCTCCGGCATCCTCGCGGGCCTCACCGCCGCCGAGGAGGAGGTCGCGGCCATCGCGGGCCTGCGCGCGGGCCGGGTCCGGCTCGTCTCCTTCCCCAGCGGCTCCTCCACCCTGGTGCCCAGCGCGCTGGCCGCGCTGCGCGCCGCCCACCCCGGCACCCGGGTCTCCCTGGTCGAGGCCGAGCCGCCGCGCTCGGTGGAGATGCTGCGCGAGGGCGACTGCGACATCGCGCTCGCCTTCCGGTACGGGGCGGCCACCGCGGAGGAGTGGGACGACCTCGTCGTACGGCCGCTGCTGATCGACCGCCTGGTCGGGCTCGTCCCCGACGGCCACCGGCTGGCCGAGAGCGGCACGGTCGACATCCGCGACCTCGCCGACGAGCCGTGGATCGCGGGCTGCCCGCGCTGCCGGCGTCAACTGGTCGACGTCTGCGAGGAGTCCGGCTTCACCCCGCGCATCGACTTCGCCACGGACGACTACCCGGCGGTGATCGGCCTGGTCGGGGCGGGGCTCGGGGTCGCGGTGCTGCCGGAGCTGGCGATCGCCTCGGTGCGCCCCAAGGGAGCCCGTACGGTCACGGTGGAGCCCGCTGTGGAGCGCGAGATCGTCGCGCTCACGCTGCCCGATCTGGCCAGGGTCCCGGCCGTCGCGGCCACCCTGGACCAGCTGGCTGGAGCCGCCGCCCGCAACTGAGCGGTGGCGGGCGTCCGGGTGCGCGTCACCGCCGCGGGAAGCGGCCTCCCGTGGCCCTCCTGCGGCCTCCTCAAGGATGCCTCCGCGCTGCTGCCCCGCCGCTGATGCTCGGCGATGTTGTCTTGGGTGCTGTTGTCCGGCGCTGATGTCCGGTGCTGCGCCATACGGCGCAGGAACGTTTCTGCGAATTCCGGCACGGCCTGCGTCAGCCGTGGCCCCGCTCGCCCGGCGCTCCCGCGCTCGCCGCCGTCACCAGCCGGTGGCGCGCCCTGCCCATCAGCTCTTCGCGCTCGTCCTCCGTGAGTCCGCCCCACACTCCGTAGGGCTCGCGGACCGCCAGGGCGTGCGCCGCGCACTGGGCGCGCACCGGGCAGCGCATGCACACCTCTTTCGCCGAGTTCTCGCGCGCACTCCTGGCCGCGCCGCGTTCGCCCTCCGGGTGGAAGAAGAGGGAGCTGTCGACCCCGCGGCATGCGGCGAGGAGCTGCCAGTCCCACAGATCGGCGTTGGGTCCGGGAAGGCGGGAGAAATCTGCCATTGCTCATGTCCCCTTGAAGCCGTGCCTGAAGCGGATGGGCCGGGTACCCCGGATCACTGGGGTGTACCGACGAACGTACATCTACGGTGTAAGTAGATGTAAATATGACTCATTGCGAATCTAGCCACAGACACCAGAAAAAGGGAAGAAAAGCCGCTAAATGGGGCATACCTCCGGGCGTAGGACGGGCAACCCCTGATGTGCGCCCGGCGCACACGCTTCCTCACGTAGAGTGCCGAAGGCCCCCGTCTGACCCGTAACTCTTTCGAGTGACCGTCGTTGAGAGTGCGGAGCGGTTGAAAGAACAAGCGCTCGGGCAGGTGTCCGAGAGCGTCAATCGCACAGGTGACGATACGTAACCAGCCTGGAGGCTCAAGGTGACGCGCATCAGCTGCGGAGGGCGGCCATGACATCCGTCCTCGTCTGCGACGACTCCCCGCTTGCCCGAGAGGCGCTCCGACGTGCGGTAGCGACCGTGCCGGGCGTCGAGCGTGTGACGACGGCGGCCAACGGCGAGGAAGTCCTCCGCCGCTGGGGTGCCGACCGCTCGGACCTCATTCTGATGGACGTACGCATGCCCGGTCTGGGCGGCGTGGAGACCGTCCGGCGGCTGCTGTCCGCCGACCCCGGCGCCCGCATCATCATGCTGACGGTCGCCGAGGACCTCGACGGGGTGGCGCTCGCCGTCGCCGCCGGGGCCCGGGGCTATCTGCACAAGGACGCCTCGCGCGCGGAGCTGCGCGCGACCGTCACGCAGGCGCTCGCCGATCCGACCTGGCGGCTGGCTCCGCGCAGACTGCGCTCGGCCGAGATGGGCGCGGCGCCCACGCTCACCGCGCGCGAGATCCAGGTGCTTGAGGGCATGAGCCACGGCCGGTCCAACGCCGAGATCGGGCGCGAGCTCTTCCTCTCGGAGGACACCGTGAAGACGCACGCGAGGCGGCTGTTCAAGAAACTCGGCGCCTCGGACCGGGCGCACGCCGTGGCGCTCGGTTTCCGCTGGGGGCTGGTGCGCTGACCTGCCCGCGGAGTGGTCGGCCGGATCCCCGTCCGTCGTCGGCGGACGGGTCCGACCCCCTGCTCCGTGGAGCGGCGTGTGACGCTTCGCGCGCGATGCCGCATCCTTGAAGGTGTGGAGTTCCTCGGGGACGAGTCGGTCGAGCGGGAGGGGAGGGCGCAGGAGATGACTTCCGGCGCACCTGCTCATAACGCTTCGGTGCACAACTATGGACGCGGTGCCACGGATTCTGCGACGCCGGGGCACCATGGATCGATGCGCGACGACGAGCCAACGGTGATCGGTGCACTCGTTCACCGTGCCGTCGACGGCGACGAACAGGCCACGCATGATCTTCTGGCCCATGTTCATCCGCTCGCACTGCGCTACTGCCGCACCCGGCTGAACCGTCTGCCGGGTGATGCTCGCCACTTCGTGGAGGATCTCGCGCAGGAGGTCTGCGTCGCCGTGCTCATGGCACTGCCGCGCTATCGGGACACCGGCAGGCCTTTCGAGGCCTTCGTGTTCGCCATCGCCTCGCACAAGGTCGCCGACCTTCAGCGGGCCGCGATGCGCCACCCGGGTTCCACGGCGGTGCCCTCGGACGAGATGCCCGAGCGGCCCGACGACTCGCTGGGCCCCGAGGAGCGCGCACTGCTCAGCAGCGACGCCGCGTGGGCCAAGAAGCTGCTCGCCAACCTGCCGGAGAACCAGCGCGAACTGCTGGTGCTGCGGGTCGCCGTCGGCCTCACCGCCGAGGAGACCGGCCAGATGCTCGGGATGTCGCCGGGCGCGGTCCGGGTCGCCCAGCACCGGGCGCTCAGCCGTCTGAGGGCGCTCGCCGAGCAGTGACGTCACCCGGTGGGCCGTGATGCCACCGGGGTTGCGCGCTGATGCATCCGGTGCGCGGGGGCCGCCGGACGCGCAACTTCGCGCCGTCACGCGCGCGCAGCCGCGCTTTCGCGCGCTCAGCCTCACCTCACCTCACGTACGTGTGAACGTCCAAAGAATTCGGTTGATCTTGTTCATGGAATGAGACACCGCGCCAGCCCGTTAGCATGGACATCCGCACCGATCAAGGCCATGGGGAAGGTGTCATGACTGCAAACGTCGACGGAGTGCCCGACAAATTCGCGATGCTCGGGCTGACGTACGACGACGTGCTGCTGCTGCCGGGCGCGTCCGACATGGCGCCCGACCAGATCGACACTTCCTCGTACCTCTCGAAGAACGTGAAGGTGAACGTCCCGCTGCTGTCCGCGGCGATGGACAAGGTCACCGAGGCGCGCATGGCCATCGCGATGGCCCGCCAGGGCGGCGCCGGTGTCCTCCACCGCAACCTCTCGATCGAGGACCAGGCCAACCAGGTCGACCTGGTGAAGCGCTCCGAGTCCGGGATGGTGACCGACCCGATCACGGTCCACCCGGACGCGACGCTGCGCGAGGCCGACGAGCTGTGCGCCAAGTTCCGCATCAGCGGCGTGCCGGTCACCGACCCGGCGGGCAAGCTGCTCGGCATCGTCACCAACCGCGACATGGCCTTCGAGTCCGACCGCTCGCGCCAGGTGCGCGAGGTCATGACCCCGATGCCGCTGGTCACCGGCAAGGTCGGCATCTCCGGTGTGGACGCGATGGAGCTGCTGCGCCGCCACAAGATCGAGAAGCTGCCGCTCGTCGACGACGCGGGCATCCTCAAGGGCCTCATCACGGTCAAGGACTTCGTCAAGGCCGAGCAGTACCCGAACGCGGCCAAGGACAAGGGCGGCCGGCTCGTAGTCGGCGCCGCCGTCGGTGTCGCGGGCGACGCCTACGAGCGCGCCCAGGCGCTGATCGAGGTGGGCGTCGACTTCATCGTCGTCGACACCGCCCACGGCCACTCCCGGCTGGTCGGCGACATGGTCGCCAAGATCAAGTCGAACGCGGCGGGCGTCGACGTCATCGGCGGCAACATCGCCACCCGCGACGGCGCCCAGGCGCTGATCGACGCGGGCGTCGACGGCATCAAGGTAGGCGTCGGCCCCGGCTCCATCTGTACGACCCGTGTCGTCGCCGGCATCGGCGTCCCGCAGGTCACCGCCATCTACGAGGCCTCGGTCGCCGCCAAGGCCGCAGGCGTCCCGGTCATCGGCGACGGCGGCCTGCAGTACTCGGGCGACATCGCCAAGGCCCTGGTCGCGGGCGCCGACACGGTGATGCTCGGCTCGCTCCTGGCGGGCTGCGAGGAGTCCCCGGGCGAGCTGCTCTTCATCAACGGCAAGCAGTTCAAGTCCTACCGGGGCATGGGCTCGCTCGGCGCGATGCAGTCCCGCGGCGACCGCAAGTCCTTCTCCAAGGACCGCTACTTCCAGGAGGGCGTCGCCTCCGACGAGAAGCTGGTCCCCGAGGGCATCGAGGGCCAGGTGCCCTACCGCGGCCCGCTCTCCGCGGTCGTCCACCAGCTGGTCGGCGGTCTGCGCCAGTCGATGTTCTACGTCGGCGGCCGGACCGTACCGGAGCTTCAGACGAACGGCCGGTTCGTCCGGATCACCTCGGCGGGCCTCAAGGAGAGCCACCCGCACGACATCCAGATGACGGTCGAGGCGCCGAACTACACCAGGCGCTGACCACGCCCACGCGCGCGTGAACCGAGTGAGGGGCGGCCCCGGATTTCCGGGGCCGCCCCTCGCCCGTATGTCGGGGACACACATGTCGGGGATACTGGGACCGCAGACGTAGAGGGAAAGGCCCACACAACGTGACTGAGATCGAGATCGGGCGCGGCAAGCGCGGCCGCAGGGCGTACGCGTTCGACGACATCGCCATCGTCCCGAGCCGGCGCACCCGGGACCCGAAGGAGGTCTCGATCGCCTGGCAGATCGACGCCTACCGGTTCGAGCTGCCGTTCCTGGCCGCCCCGATGGACTCGGTCGTGTCGCCGCAGACCGCGATCCGCATCGGTGAGCTCGGCGGTCTGGGCGTGCTCAACCTCGAAGGCCTGTGGACCCGGTACGAGGACCCGCAGCCGCTGCTCGACGAGATCGACCAGCTGGACGAGGACGCCGCCACCCGCCGCCTCCAGGAGATCTACGCGGCCCCGATCAAGGAAGAGCTGATCGGGCAGCGCATCAAGGAGGTGCGCGACTCCGGTGTGGTCACCGCGGCCGCCCTCTCGCCGCAGCGCACGGCGCAGTTCTCCAAGGCCGTCGTGGACGCGGGCGTCGACATCTTCGTCATCCGCGGCACGACCGTCTCGGCGGAGCACGTCTCGGGCGCGGCCGAGCCGCTCAACCTCAAGCAGTTCATCTACGAGCTGGACGTCCCGGTGATCGTCGGCGGCTGCGCCACGTACACCGCGGCCCTGCACCTGATGCGCACCGGCGCGGCCGGCGTCCTGGTGGGCTTCGGCGGCGGCGCCGCGCACACCACGCGCAACGTGCTCGGCATCCAGGTCCCGATGGCCACCGCCGTCGCCGACGTGGCCGCGGCCCGCCGTGACTACATGGACGAGTCCGGCGGCCGGTACGTGCACGTGATCGCGGACGGCGGTGTCGGCTGGTCCGGCGACCTGCCCAAGGCGATCGCCTGCGGCGCCGACGCCGTGATGATCGGCTCCCCGCTGGCCCGCGCCACGGACGCGCCCGGCAAGGGCCACCACTGGGGCATGGAGGCCGTCCACGAGGACGTGCCGCGCGGCAAGCTGGTCGACCTGGGCATCGTGGGCACCACCGAGGAGATCCTCACCGGCCCGTCGCACATCCCGGACGGCTCGATGAACTTCTTCGGCGCCCTGCGCCGCTCGATGGCCACCACCGGCTACAGCGAGCTCAAGGAGTTCCAGCGCGTCGAGGTGACGGTGGCGGACGCGCAGCACAAGCGCTGACGCCCGCCGTGCGCGTACGTCTCCCACGTACGTAGTACGTAAGTGAAAGGGCCCGGACCGTTCGACGGTCCGGGCCCTCTCGCGTGTACGGCGGTTACGCGGCGGCCTTCTTGGCGCCGGAGAACGCGGCGGCCGCGGCGATCGCGAAGAACAGGAACGTCATCGGGTCGGCGTCGGACTTCCAGGCCTCGTTCACGACGTCGAGGTGCTGGAACAGCAGTTCCGAGAGGCTGACGGGGAAGTGCTTGGAGATGAGGATGGCCTCACCGACCAGCTGGCCCGCGTAGACGGAGCCGAGGGCGAGGACCGCGCCGAGCACCGGCAGGGCGGGGTTGCGCCCGCCGACCTTGCCCGAGGCCCAGCCGATCAGGAAGCCGACACCGACGGCCGCGTAGCCGATCTCGTGCTTGGTGGCGCCGACGATCGCGCCGTAGACGCCCGCGCAGACGATGGCGGCGGCGATCGCGGTGATCAGCCCGCCGGCGAAGTTGTCGCGGACCGGGGCCGGCGGCGGGACAGGCGCGAAGCCCGGGAACTCCGGCTGGGGCTGCTGCTGCGGTGGCGGAAAGGACTGGCTCATCTTCGGATCCCCCCGAGGTAAGTGAACGCACGAGCCCGTGAATGCGCACGGCTGTGCGATCGGGCGACCCGAAGAGTAGCAACCGGCCGAGTGCGGCGGAGGCCGGATTTCAGAGTCGGTGCGCGGCGCCCCCGGGCGTGACGCCGCGGGTGTCGAGCAGTAGTTGGGCCTTGACCGACAGCCCCTGGAGGTCGTACGTGCGGTGCTGCTGGAGCAGCACCGTGAGGTCGGCGTGGGCGGCGGCCTCGTAGAGCGAGTCCGCGCGCGGTACGGGCTGGTCGCGCACGCGCCAGTCCGGGACGTACGGGTCGTGGTAGCTCACCGCCGCGCCGAGGTCGATGAGCCGCCCCGCGATCTCGGCGGCCGGGGAGCCCTCCAGATCGGCGAGGTCGGGCTTGTAGGTGACGCCGAGCAGCAGTACGCGCGCGCCCCGGGCGGACTTGCCGTGCTCGTTCAGGAGCGTGGTGGAGCGCTGGATGACGTACTGCGGCATGTGCGCGTTGATCTCCCGGGCCAGCCCCACCATCCGCAGGCCCGTGTATGGCAGCGGGGTCGGGTCGAGCGGCACGCCGTGGCCGCCGACGCCCGGACCCGGGCGGAACGGCTGGAAGCCGAACGGCTTGGTCTCGGCGCACCGGATCACGTCCCACAGGTCCACGCCCATGTCGTGGCAGAGCACCGCCATCTCGTTGACCAGCGCGATGTTGACCTGGCGGTAGTTGGTCTCCAGGAGCTTGGCCATCTCGGCCTCGCGGGTGCCGCGCGCGCGGACGACCTTGTCGGTGATCCGGCCGTAGAACGCGGCGGCGGACTCGGTGCAGGCGGGGGTGAGACCGCCGATGACCTTGGGGGTGGTGGCGAAGCCGTGGGTGCGGCTGCCGGGTTCGAGGCGGCCGGGGGAGTATGCGAGGTGGAAGTCGCGCCCGGCCCGCAGCCCCGAGCCTTCTTCGAGCAGCGGGCGCAGGAAGTCCTCGGTGGTGCCGGGGTAGGCGGCGGACTCCAGGATCACCGTGGTGTGCGGGCGCAGCCGGGCCGCGAGCGTGCGGGCCGCGTCGGCGACGGCGCCGAGGTCCAGGGTCCGGTCCGCGCCGAGCGGGGTGGGGGCGCAGATCACGGCGGTACGGACCCGGCCGAGCTCGGCCGGGTCGGTGGCGGTCTTGAAGCCCCCCGAGAGCATCCGGCGCAGCTCGGCGGCGGTCAGGGCGCCGTCGACCGGGGGGCGGCCCGCGCGGAGTTCGGCGAGGACGCGGGGGTCGGTGTCATGGCCGACGGTCTCGATGCCGGCGGCGGCAGCGGCCTGGGCGAGGGGCAGGCCGAGGTGGCCGAGTCCGATGACAGCGAGGTCTGCGGGCATCCGGGTGACCGTCCTTCCCATAACCGGAGGGGACATGGCGCGCAAGCCCTGTGGACAGAACAGGCGGACGCAATGTCAGACTAAGAGTAAATATGACCGTTATGCCGTATTGCGGGCCCGGGGTTGCCCGAGTGTTGTCCACAGGCGGTGGCCGATGTCGGTGGTCGCGTCCAGAATCGAGTGTGTGAGCCAGACCACCCCGATCAACGGGAGGCATCCGTGAGGACAGCGACACTGGGACCGGTGCAGCGCGCCGAGGCGCTCGCCGCGATGGCAGAGCGCGAGCTCGACGTGCTGGTCGTCGGCGGCGGGGTGGTCGGCGCGGGCACCGCGCTGGACGCCGTGACCCGAGGGCTCTCGACCGGCATCGTCGAGGCGCGGGACTGGGCCTCGGGCACGTCCAGCCGGTCGAGCAAGCTGATCCACGGCGGGCTGCGCTATTTGGAGATGCTGGACTTCGCGCTGGTCCGTGAGGCGCTGAAGGAGCGCGGACTGCTCCTGGGGCGCCTCGCCCCGCACCTGGTGAAACCGGTGCCGTTCCTCTACCCGCTCCAGCGCAAGGGATGGGAGCGGTGGTACGCGGGATCGGGCGTGGCGTTGTACGACGCGATGTCGGTCTCGTCCGGCCACGGCCGGGGCCTGCCGGTCCACCGCCACCTATCCCGCCGCAGCGCGCTGCGGGTCGCGCCCTGCCTGAAGAGGGAAGCGCTGGTCGGGGCGCTGCAGTACTACGACGCGCAGATGGACGACGCCCGCTTCGTGGCCACACTGGTGCGGACGGCCGCGAGTTACGGGGCGCAGGCCGCCAACCGGGCCCGGGTGACCGGGTTCCTGCGCGAGGGTGAGCGGGTGGTCGGGGCGCGGGTGCGCGACGTGGAGGGCGGCGGGGAGTACGAGATCCGCGCCAAACAGATCGTCAACGCGACGGGGGTGTGGACGGACGACACCCAGGCGATGGTCGGCGAGCGCGGCCAGTTCCACGTCCGGGCCTCCAAGGGCATCCATCTGGTGGTGCCCAAGGACCGGATCCACTCCACGACCGGGCTCATCCTGCGCACCGAGAAGTCGGTGCTCTTCGTGATCCCCTGGGGGCGCCACTGGATCGTGGGCACGACCGACACGGACTGGGACCTGGACAAGGCCCACCCCGCCGCCTCCAGCGCGGACATCGACTACCTCCTCGAACACGTCAACTCGGTACTCGCGGTGCCTCTGACCCGGGACGACGTCCAGGGGGTCTACGCGGGCCTGCGTCCGCTGCTCGCCGGGGAGTCGGACGCCACCAGCAAGCTCTCCCGCGAGCACACGGTGGCGCACCCGGTGCCGGGCCTCGTGGTCATCGCCGGTGGCAAGTACACGACGTACCGGGTGATGGCGAAGGACGCGGTGGACGAGGCGGTGCACGGCCTGGACCAGCGGGTCGCGGACTGCGTCACCGAGGACGTGCCCCTGCTCGGCGCGGAGGGCTACCGGGCGCTGTGGAACGCGCGCGCGAGGATCGCCGCGCGCACCGGGATCCATGTGGTCCGCGTGGAGCACCTGTTGAACCGGTACGGATCGCTGACCGAGGACCTCATCGAGCTGATCGTGGCCGACCCGTCGCTGGGGGAGCCGCTCGGCGCGGCGGAGGACTATCTGCGGGCCGAGATCGTCTACGCCGCCTCGCATGAGGGCGCCCGCCACCTCGATGACGTCCTGACCCGGCGCACCCGGATCTCCATCGAGACCTTCGACCGGGGCACGCGGTCGGCCCGGGAGTGCGCGGAGCTGATGGCGCCGGTCCTCGGTTGGGACAAGAAGCAGATCGAGAAGGAGGTGGAGCACTACGAGAAGAGGGTGGAGGCGGAGCGCGAGTCGCAGCGCCAGCCGGACGACCTGACGGCGGACGCGGCGCGGCTGGGGGCGCCGGACATCGTGCCGATCTAGGGAGAAACCGGGGCGACGGACAAGCCCTGGCGGACAGTCGGGCAGAACTCGGCGTCGAGTAGCGAGAGTTCGAGGGAGGGGCTGATGGCGATGTCCGTGTTGATGCGGAAAACGGCGGTGTGGCGGCCGTCGGCGGTGGCCGCCGCGCGGACCAGGCTGCCGGATATATGCCCGTTGTGGCCCCAGACGGTGAGGCCGCAGGAGAGCCGCTGCGGGTAGACACCGAGGCCGTAGACGCCGTGGGTGGCGGCGGTGTCGAGCAGTTCGCGCTGCTGGGGCGCGGGCAGCAGGGCACCGCCGAGCAGGGCCGCGTAGAAGCGGCTCAGATCGGCGAGGGTCGATATGAGTTCACCGGCGGCGCCGGCCCGGCGCGGGTCGAGGTCGGTGACGTCGCGGCCGTCGGGGGAGTACGCGCGGCTGTGCGGGGTGGGGAGCGTGGTGCGGGCACCCGGGAAGGAGGTGCCGGTGAGACGGAGGGGGGTGATGATGCGGCGTTCGGCCTCGGTGGCATACGTATGGCCGGTGACCTGCTGAACGACCATGCCGAGGACGACGTAGTTGGTGTTGGAGTAGGCGTAGGTACCGAGCGGCCTGGGGGAGTGGGCGAGCGCGGTGCGGACGGCTTGTGAGGGGGTGAGTGGAACCGGGACGGTGCTGTCGGCCGTGTAGGGGAACAGACCGCTGGTGTGGGAGAGCAAGGAGCGCAGGGTGAGGTGGCGGCCGTCGTTTCCATGGCCGCGTATCAGGCCCGGCAGATGCTGTTCCACCGGGTCGTCGAGGCGCAGCCTGCCCTCGGCGGCGAGCTGGAGCACCACCGTCGCGACGAAGGACTTGGTGACGCTGCCCGCCCGGAAGCGGTCGTCGCGGCCGAGCCCGGATCCGGCCGTGCCGAAGCGGGAGCGGTGGCCGTCGTCGGTGAGCAGCGCGGCGGCCGGGGCGCCCGTACCGTCGATCAGCCGTGCCAGCGCTGTGGCCTGCGGGTCTTTCAGGCCGGCGTGGTCCGGGCGGCCCGGCTCGCCCGGCAGCATCGGCGTGCCCAGACCGCAGAGCGCCACGGTCAGGGGCACGGCGAGCAGTGCCCGGAGTGTCGGCATGGTGGTGGTCCCCCTTCCGGAGCCATCTTGGCGGACGGCGGACCCGGGACAATCATTGGTCCCGACGTGAGAGACAATGGACGCTCTGCCAGGGCGGGTGCCGCTCCCCCGGGGGCCAACCCCCGGACCCCCGGCAGGAGAAGCAGGTCGGAGCGGTGAACCGGGCCGCCTCACGAGGCAAGTTGCGGGGAACCGTCGGCCGGGACGCGGTCGGTGCGGGCGCGGATCAGGGATCGCAGAGGGGACGCATGTCGGAGGCGGAGCAGTCGCGGGAGCCCCAGCGGGACGAGCGGAAGGAGTCCGGCGGTAAAGCCGAGGGCCGGCTCCTGGCCGATCGGTACCGGCTCGGGGATGTGCTCGGCCGTGGAGGCATGGGTACGGTCTGGCGTGCCGTCGACGAGACGCTGGGCCGTACCGTCGCCGTCAAGGAGCTGCGCTTTCCCAGCAGCATCGACGACGAGGAGAAGCGCCGGCTGATCACGCGCACCCTGCGCGAGGCCAAGGCGATCGCCCGGATCCGCAACACCAGCGCGGTGACGGTCTACGACGTCGTGGACGAGGACGACCGGCCGTGGATCGTCATGGAGCTCGTCGAGGGCAAGTCGCTCGCCGAAGCTGTGCGCGAGGACGGGGTGCTGACGCCGCGCCGGGCCGCGGAGGTCGGGCTCGCCATCCTCGACGTGCTGCGCTCCGCCCACCGCGAGGGCATCCTGCACCGCGATGTGAAGCCGTCCAACGTGCTGATCGCCGAGGACGGCCGGGTCGTGCTCACCGACTTCGGCATCGCCCAGGTCGAGGGCGACCCGTCCATCACCTCGACGGGCATGCTCGTCGGCGCGCCCTCGTACATCTCGCCGGAGCGCGCCCGCGGCCACAAGCCCGGCCCGGCCGCCGACCTGTGGTCGCTGGGCGGCTTGCTCTACGCGTGCGTGGAGGGCGTCCCGCCGTACGACAAGGGCTCCGCGATCGCGACGCTCACCGCGGTGATGACCGAGCCGGTGGACCCGCCGACGAACGCGGGACCGCTCCTGGAGAAGGTCATCTACGGGCTGCTCGCCAAGGACCCCGAGCAGCGGCTCGACAACGAGGCGGCGCGTGCGCTGCTCACCGAGGTGCTCCACGCCCCGGAGCAGACCGTGCGGGCGCAGCCGGTGTCGTCCGAGGTGACCCGCGTCGTCGCGCTGCCCCCCGTGCCCGGCGAGCCCAAGGGCGACGCGGGTGCCAAGGCCAAGGAGGTGGCCGACGCGGCCGCCGACCGGATGCGCGGCGCGTTCAAGTCCGTGCGGAACGCGGCGGCGGCCGCGCAGACCACGGCCAAGGAGAAGGCGAAGGACAAGGCGGCGGCCAGGACGGCCGCCAAGCCGCTCGACTCCGCCGGGTCGGCGTCCGTCGCGCCGTCGGCGCCGTCCGGGCCGCCCGCGCCGGTGCGGGCCCCGCTCACCGATGTCGTCCCGCGCCGGACGCTGGTGATCATCGCGGTCGTGGCGGCGCTGGCCGTGCTCGGGACCGTGCTCGCGGTCGCGTTCAGCGGCGGCGATGACGACAAGGGCAAGGGCGGCAAGAGCGACAACAAGGCGTCGAGCGGCGCCACCGCGGGCGGCGACGGCAGCGGCAAGGGCAAGACAGGCGGCGCCCAGGGCACCGGTCAGGGCAACGGCCAGCAGCAGGGACAGGGGCAGACCCAGACCCAGGGCCAGAGCGGCGGCAGGACCTCCACATCCCCCCAGACCCCCGGGCCCGGGTCCGGTTCCGGGTCCGGTTCCGGTTCCGGGGGCAACGGGGCGGGCGCCGGGCTGCCCAGCGGGTATTCCACGGTCACCGACGCCGACTTCCACTTCTCCATGGCCATGCCCGCCGGGTTCCACCGCACCGGCATAGCCGGGTCCAACTCCGGCGGCATATACAGCGCCAACGGCGGCTTCCCGCGCATCCAGGTCGACTTCAACGCCAAGCCGACCGACGACGCCCGGCGGGCCTGGCTGGAGCTCGCCGGCGCGGTCGCCGGGAGCAGCAGTAACTACCACCTGCTGGGCATCCAGAAGGTCGACTACAAGGGGTACCCGACGGTCGCCGACTGGCAGTTCGAGCGGGACCAGAGCGGCGAGCGGGTACGGATACTCAACCGCGGCTTCAAGGTCGACGGGTCGCACGGCTACGCCATCATGGTCACCTGCAAGACGGCCGAGTGGGACGCCGACGCGTGCGCGACGCTGCGCAAGACGGCGTTCGACACGTTCAGCCCCAAGGACTGAGCAGGCCACGTATCGTGAGAGCTCGCGGACCGTACGCAGCCACAATGGGCCGGTAATCGACCGGAATTGACGGGTTCGGGGGAACAGCGCGCTGTGGGGAGGCGTCGTGGACGACTACGCGGGTCGGGTGCTCGCTGACCGCTACCGGCTGCCGCTGCCTTCCTCCGACGAGTACGAGCCGTTCGAGACCCGGGCTTTCGACACCTACAGCGGCCAGGAAGTCCTGGTGCGGCAGGTGCCGTTGCCGGAGGTCGTGGACGCGGAGGTGCAGGGCGCGGACGGGCGGTACGGGGACGGGTACGGCGACGGAGCGGCGCGGCGGCCCGCGGACCCCGCCCTGCGGCGTGCGATCGAGGCGGCCCAGGCGGCCGCGCAGATCCCCGACCACCCCCGGCTCGACCAGGTCTTCGACGTCTTCGCGGAGGACGGCTCGCTGTGGATCGTCAGCGAGCTCGTCATGGCCCGGCCGCTGGCCGCGCTCCTCGCCCAGCAGCCGATGGCGCCGTACCGGGCGGCGGAGGTCGCCTCCGACGTACTGACCGCGCTGCGCGTGCTGCACGCGCACGGCTGGACGCACCGCAACATCACCGAGCGCACGGTGTTGATATGCGACGACGGCCGCGTGATGCTGACCGGCCTGGCGGCCGGCGCGGCGGAGGAGGCGCTCTGCGGCTACGTGGTGATGCCGCCGCCGCTCGGTGAGGAGAGCGACGACTTCGGCGTGCCGGGGGCGACGGGGGCGGCTGACGACGCCGAGGCCGCGTGGTCGGGTGCCCCGGACTCGGGCCCGGGCTCCGCAGGCTCCCCGGGCTCCGCAGGCTCCCCGGACTTCGGCGGCCCGGACGCGCCCGGCGACCTCTACGACGACCGGGACCGGTCCTCCGGCACTCCGGACCGGCTGCCCGGCGACCCGTACGGAGCCCCCTACGGCGGCCCTGACCGGCCCGCCGCCGACCCCGGCCGCCCCGCCGGGACTCACCCCGACACGCACCTCGGCCCGGCCGCCCAGGCGGCCCCCGCGCCGCACCCCGCCCCCCTGCCCTCGACCAGAGCGCCGGCTCTGCCCGCGGGGTGGTCTCCGGCGGGGCCGAGCGGCGAGGAGCAGGGTGGTGGCCGGGGCGGGCAGCCGGGGGCTGAGCAGGGCGGGGCGCCCGCGTCCCGTTCCGGGGCGTCCTCGGAGGTCGCGCGGGCCGGGGCCATCGCGGCGTACCGGGCCGGGGCGCGGGCCGCCGCGCGCGTGGGCGACGACGGGGCCGCGCTGCCGGTGCCGCGGCCCGAGCTCACCCAGGCCGAGCTGGAGGGCGTCTGGCGCGACGCCGCCGACCGGGGCATGTACGACCCGGTGAGCGGTACCCGGGTGCCGCGTACGCCTGCGGGGGCAGCGGGGACGTCCTCGGCGGCCAGTCCGTACGCCGTGGAGGAGGGCCCGGACTCGGGGCGTACGCGGCGTGCGTACGACCCGGTCACCGGGCGCTGGGTCGCGCGCCCCGCGCAGCCCAGCCCGACCGGCGCCCACCCCGAGACCTCCGCCCACCCGACGGACACGCACCCCGAGACCCCGCACGCCCAACGCCCCCATGCCCCGACCCCGCACCCCCAACTCCCGCGTCTCGAAGTCCCGCACGCGCAGCCCACGCAGCCCGCGCACTCCGACGCGTCCCGGACCGGCGGGCACCCCCGGCCTCCCGCCACCACCGGGCCGCGGCCCTCCGCCGAGCCGCGGCCCGCGCTCCCGCACGCGACCGGGGCCGGGGCCGAGGCGTTGCGGGCCGATGCCCAGCGGCAGACGCATGTCAGCGCGCCCGTGCCCGCCCGGGAGGGCGGCTGGGAGGCGGCCGTGCCCCAGCGGCACGGGGGCGGGTACCGGGGCCCCGCCACGCGGCTCGCCGCCGAGCGGGCGCGGCAGACGCGGATCGCCGTCGTCGGGGCCGTCACCGAGCGGTGGGCGCCCGAGCAGGCCGGGCCCGTGCACGAGAACTGGCGCCTGGCGCCACCGATCGGGCCCGCCACCGATCTGTGGGCGCTGGGCGCGCTGCTCTTCCGGGCCGTGCAGGGGCACGCGCCGTACCCGGAGGAGAGCGCCGTCGAGCTGGTGCAGATGGTGTGCGGCGAGCCGCCCGCGTTCGCCGAGGAGTGCGGCCCGCTGAGGCCGGTCGTCGAGTCGCTGCTGCGCCAGGACCCCACCGAGCGCCCGGACTTCGAGGAGCTGCGCGGCTGGCTGCGCTCGATCGTGCGGTCCGCGCCCGAGCCGGACGCGGGCACCGAGGTCGTCCCGCTGCCCGCGCCCGACGCGACCCGGCTGCCGATCGTGCGCCGCCGGGGCGAGCTCGTCCGGCGCCGTCGCGGGGCCTCCGGTGAGCACGGCCGCCACCGCCAGCAGCGGCGTACGCAGCCCCGCAGGCCCGAGCGGCGGCCCGCGCCCGAGGTGTCCGAGGGGCCGCGTCAGGCCAGGCTGCGCTCGGCGGAGTCCCGCACGCCCAAGTCCCGCCAGTCCGCCACGCGTGCGCGTACGCGCGCGCCCCGCTCGCTCGGCCGCACCCTCGTCCTGCTCGTCCTGTTACTCCTGGCCGCCGCGCTCGCGTACGCCGTGTTCTTCATGCCCAAGTCCGGGACGAAGGACAAGGGCAGGGCCGACAACGGGGGCGCCCCGTCGGCCCGTACGAGTACGAGCGCGCCGACGCCCAGCACCTCTCCTCGCAGTGGTACGCCCTCGACGCCGCGGACGCAGACCACCGCGCCCGGCGGACAGCCGCCCGCCAAGGGGTATGTGCTGCGCACCGACCCTGAGGGGTTCCGGACCGCGGTCGATCCCTCCTTCCAGCGGCGGCCCATCAACGACGCCGGACAAGTCCGTTATGTCGGTGGCGACTTCACTCTGCTCCTGGTGCCCGGCCGGGACGCGGTCAAGGACGTCGGCGACGACCCGCTCGCGTACCAGCGGGACAAGGAGCGCGAGCTCCAGCCGTTCCGGGACTCGGCCTGGGCCACCGCGACGGGGCTGCGGCGGGTCGACATTGGCCGGAAAGTGACTGCCGAGGGGCAGTTCACCTGGCGGGACAGCACTGGCCGGACAGTTTACGTACGCAATCAAGTCATGGTTATCAATGGCCGATATCACCTCGTCGTGGTCATCGGTCCGGAGCCGCAGCGGGACAAGGTGACGGAGATCTACACCCAGGCCACGGCCGCTTACAGCGCCACTCGTTGACGCTTCACAGGTTGCCTCAGACACATACCTCTTGGTAGGTGCGGCACAAGGTGCCCCCGAGGTTCCCTGGCCGGAATCCGCTCCGTAACCTTGCCCCTTAAGGACCGGCCGGGCGGGGGACGTGGAACAGAACCAGAGCAACAGCGGCAAGGGCGCGGAAGCGGTGGCGACAGGGCTGCTGCTGGCCGGGCGCTACCGGCTCGGCGACACCATCGGCCGCGGCGGCATGGGCAAGGTCTGGCGCGCCCACGACGAGGTCCTGCACCGCACGGTGGCAGTCAAGGAGCTGACCGCCGCGCTGTACGTGGCGGAGGCCGACCGCGTCGTGCTGCACGCGCGTACGCAGAAGGAGGCGCGGGCCGCGGCCCGCATCACCCACCCCGGGGTGGTCACCGTCCATGACGTGCTCGACCACGACAACCGCCCCTGGATCGTGATGCAGTACGTCGACGGGCCCTCGCTCGCCGACGCCGTGAAGGCCTCCGAGACCGGGCGGATCGAGGCCCGCGAGGCCGCCCGCATCGGACTGCACGTCCTGGGCGCCCTGCGCGCCGCGCATGCCGCGGGCGTGCTGCACCGCGACGTCAAGCCCGGCAACGTGCTGCTCGCCCGGGACGCGCGCGTGCTGCTCACGGACTTCGGGATCGCCGCCATCGAGGGCGACGCCACGATCACCCGGACCGGTGAACTCGTCGGCTCCATCGACTATCTGGCGCCCGAGCGGGTACGAGGAGGACAGCCCGGTCCCGCCTCCGACCTGTGGTCCCTCGGCGCCACGCTGTACGCGGCCGTCCAGGGCGAGTCGCCCTTCCGCCGCTCCTCGCCCATCTCCACCATGCAGGCGGTGGTGAACGAGGAGCCGCCGCCCGCCACGCACGCGGGCGCGCTGGCGCCGGTGATCACGGCACTGCTTCGCAAGGAGCCCGAGGACCGCCCCTCGGTCGAAGAGGCCGAGCGGATGTTCCTGGAGGCGATGGAGGGACGCGAGCCGAAGGCGGCGCACGAGTACGTGCCGACCCGTCAGGTCTCCGAGTCCGAACTGCGGGCCGCCACGGCCCCGGCGGGGACCTCCGGGACGGTTCGCACCCCCGCTCCCGAGGCGGTCGCTCCCGCCCCCGCTCCCGCCCGCCCCGCCCCCAGAAGGCGCGGGCGGACCATCGCCCTGGTGGTCGCGCTCGCTGCCGTCCTCGGCGGTGCGGCCGGTCTCGCCGCCCTGAAGTACCGCGACAGCGGCGGCGGCTCGGCGACCACCACCACGACCCGTTCGCCGGTCGCCAAGCCGGACAAGACGGCCAAGGGCGACGCGTCCGTGCCCGACGGCTGGAAGCGGGTGAAGGACCCGGCCGGGTTCAGCCTCTTCGTGCCGGAGGGCTGGCGGCGCCAGATGTTCGGGAAGGAGACCGACTACACGCCGGACAACGGCCGTCACTACATACGCGTCAGCATCGGCAAGCCCGACTTCGAGAACCCGTACACGCACCAGCTGGACCTGGAGAAGACGCTGAAGAAGCGGGTGCCCACGTACCAGCGGGTGATGCTGAAGCCGAACACTTTCCGGGATCAGGTGAACTCCTCGCTCTGGGAGTTCACCTTTGTGGAGAAGACGCGCTTCCCGGGCAAGCGGCACGCGATTGACCAGATGTACTTCGCCGACAACGGCGCTGTCGAGTACGCGATCTACATGTCCGGGCCGGAGTCCGACTGGGCGACCACCCGCGAGCAGTTCGACACGGTGCTGCGCGGCTGGCGGCCGCCGCCGCTGAACTGAGCGGACGCGCGCCCCCGTCGCGCGCCCCCGCCCCTCGCGCCCGCCCCCTCTTCCCGCGCCCGCCCGGTCGATTCCGTCTCGTGACCTCGCACCCCGCTCCGGCGCGGCCCCGTGCGGCATGATGGCCACAGGACCAATGAGCGAGGGGAAGCGGTGCCCGCACCAGCCAGTGATCCGCGTGGTGGCGCGGCCGAGGACCGTCTCATCGCCGGGCGTTACCGGCCGACGGCCCGGCTCGGCCGTGGTGGCATGGGCACCGTCTGGCGCGCCACCGACCAGCTCCTGGGCCGCCAGGTCGCCGTCAAGGAGCTGCACCTCGACGGCGGCGCCCCCGCCACCGCGGCGCTGCGCGAGGCGCGTGCCGTGGCGCAGTTCAAGCATCCGCACGTCATCGTCGTCCACGACGTCGTCGAGCAGGACGGGCGCTCGTACATCGTGATGGAGCTGGTCGAGGGCGGCTCGCTCGCCGACCGGCTGCGCGGCAGCGGCCCGGTCGACGCCCGCGAGGCGGCCCGGATCGGCATCGCGCTGCTGGGCGCGCTGAGCACCGCACACCGCCAGGGCGTGCTCCACCGCGACCTCAAGCCCGCCAACGTCCTCCTGGAGGAGGGCACCGGCCGGGTCGTGCTCACCGACTTCGGCATCGCGCAGCTGCCGGGGTCCACCACGATCAGCGAGGACGGGGCCTTCGTCGGCTCGCCCGAGTACACCTCGCCTGAGCGGATGCAGGGCGGCGCCGCCGGGCCCGAGTCCGATCTGTGGTCCCTCGGCGTGCTGCTGTGCGCCGCCCTGAGCGGCGAATCCCCTTTCCGCCGCGACTCGTTGGGCGGCGTGCTGCACGCGGTGGTCACCGACGAGATCCGCCCGCCGCAGGCCGCCGAACCGCTGCTGCCGGTCGTGCGCGGACTGCTTGAGCGCGACCCCGGGCGCAGGCTCGCCGCCGACGAGGCGCGGGAGCTGCTGCGCGCGTACGTGGCGACCGGCTCCACCCCCGTCGCGCCGAGGCACTACACACCGACCGAGCGGGTCGCCGTGGCGCAGCCGGGGAGCGGGTCCCGGACCAGGACCGCGCTGATCGCGGCGGCCCTGGTCGTCGTCCTCGGCGGCGCGGGCGCGACCGCCGCGGTGCTGCTGAGCGACGACGACGGCGGACGGGCCCGGGTCACGGCGGGCGGCGGCGGGACGACGGCGACGGTCACCGCGTCCTCCTCGGTGAAGCCGGGGCCGCCCGGCCCCACGGTGACGGTCACGCGCGCCGACGAGCCGGCCCCGGCCGGCACCGCCCCCGCCGGGTACCGCCACGTCCGCGACCCGGACGGCTTCCGCCTCACGGTCCCGGCGGGCTACGTCCGTACCACCGACGACAGGCGCGTCTTCTACGTGTCGCCGGACGGGGCCTTCCGGCTGGGCATCCGGCTGCAGAACTCCGTCTCCGGCGGCCCGCTCGGCATCATGCGGGACGCCGACGCCAACGGGCCCTCCACCAACCCCGGGTACCGGGGCGGCAAGGTCGTCGCCACCACCCACCAGGGCCATGACGCGGCACTGTGGGAGTTCAGCTGGAACGGCTTCAGCACCACCGAGGGGCCCCGGCACACCTACGACGAGTGCTGGGACGAGAACGGGAAGATGTACGACGTGTGGGTCTCTGCGCCGGTCGCGCGGCTCGACGAGGCCAAGCGGCACTTCGACACCGCGCTCGACTCCTTCACGCCGTCGGCCTGATCCGTCCGCCTCCGCCCGTGGCCGTGTCACGGGTCCGCATCCCTCACGCCCCTCGGTTGGTGCCGGCACGGGCCGTTCGACAGGATGTGCGCATGACGAACGATGGGGGACGGGCACACGAGCCCACCAGCTACGACCTCCGGCCGCCGCAGTCCGTACCGCAGGAGCAGCCGGTGCCCGGGCGGCCGGCCGTACCGCGGCAGTACGAGGCGACGCAGGAGGTCGTCGGCGGAGACGGGAAGCCGGGGTCCGGCGCGGGCCGGATCCTCGGTGGCCGCTACCGGCTCGTCGACCGCCTCGGCCACGGCGGGATGGGCACGGTCTGGCGGGCCCACGACGAGGTGGTGGACCGCGACGTGGCGGTCAAGGAGCCGCTCGTGCCGGACCACTTGGGCGAGCGCGAGCGGACCACGGTCCATCTGCGGATGCAGCGTGAGGCGCGGGCCGCCGCCCGGATCGACCACCCCTCCGTGGTCACCGTGCACGATGTGGTCGTCGAGGACGGCAAGCCGTGGATCGTCATGGAGCTGGTGCGCGGCCACTCGATGGCCGACCGGCTCCAGGAGGGCACCCTCGACCTCCGCGAGGCCGCCCGGATCGGGCTCGCGGTGCTCGGCGCGCTCTCCGCCGCGCACGAGGCGGGCGTCCTGCACCGCGATGTGAAGCCCGCCAACGTCCTGCTGGGGCGCGGCGACCGGGTCGTGCTGACCGACTTCGGCATCGCCCAGGTCGAGGGCGAGCAGGGCCTCACCGAGACCGGGGGGTTCGTCGGCTCGCCCGAGTACATCGCCCCGGAGCGGGTGCTCGGCCAGCGGCCGGGCCCGGAGTCCGACCTCTGGTCGCTCGGTGTGGTGCTGTACGCGGCGGTCGAGGGCGTGTCCCCGTACCGGCGCAGCAACACCCCCGCCACCCTCCAGGCGGTCCTGTCCGCCGAGCCGCAGATGCCGGCGAGGGGCTCGGGCGCCTTCGGCACGCTGGTGATGCAGCTGCTGCGCAAGGACCCGGCGGCCCGCCCGGCGCCCGCCGAGATCCGCCAGACCCTGGAGTCGTTCGCCCACCCGGCGCCCGCCTCGGCCGCGGCGACCCGGCTGCTCGCCGACGCGGGTGCGGGCCCGGCCGGGGGCCTGCGCGCCTGGGTCCCGCCGGTCCTGGCCCGCAGCCGGCGCGCCCGGTACGGCCTGGGCGGCGGGGTGCTCGCGGTGGCGGCCGCGCTGGTGCTCGCCCTCGTCCAGCCGTTCAGCGGCGAAGGGCTGCCGTCCGGCTGGCAGGTGCGGCCGGAGACCGAAGTGCTCGGCGCGGACGTGGCGGTGCCCGGCGACTACAGGCGGGCGCAGCCCGAGAAGATCGGAGACGCGCTCGCGTACTACGACCCCAGCGGCATCTTCGAGATCGACTTCTGGCGCACCGACCCCGAGAGCGAGAAGGACGCGGTCGGGCGCTCGGCCACCGACTGGGAGGCGTACTACGCCGAAGGCGGTCACGCGAAGACGGAGATGAAGGACGCCGACGTGACCTCCAAGAAGACCAGGTTCCAGGGCAACGAGGCCGCCGAGCTGGTCACCGACTACGTTCCGTACAGCACTTCGTCGAGTGACACCGACCCGTACCACTTCAAGTACTTCGAGCTGCTCGTCCCCGGCGAGGGCTCGACCTACTGGAAGATGCGGGTGAAGGCACCCGCCGAAGGACAGGCCGCGCAGGACGGCGAAAAGCTGTTCGCACAGGTGCGTGACGGGCTGAAAATACACAACCTCTGAGGCGGTTCTCCGGGCACAACGCGCTGATCAGCGCTTATGTCGCCAGTGGTCGCTGGCGCGGTGGTGAGGGTTCCGAAAAGTGTTACCGGCGGGTACCCAAACCGCCGTGCCCGGCATACGCTCGCTCCCATGACGGACTCGCAGGCCACGCCCACCAGCACCCGTACGAACCCGGTCGCCGCCGCCCCGGCGGGCGCCCGCACCGCCGCCGATGTGGTCACCCCGGAGGTGGTCGCCAAGCTCACCCGGGGAGTGGCCGGCTCCGGTCGTACGGCCAACCACACGCCGTTCACCGGCGAGAAGCTGGCGGACCTGCCCGAGTCCACGCCCGACGATGTCGCCGGGGCCTTCGCCCGCGCCCGCGCGGCCCAGCCCGCCTGGGCCGCGACCCCGGCCCGGCAGCGCGCCGCCGTCCTGCTGCGCTTCCACGACCTGGTCCTCGACCGCCAGGCCGAGGTCCTCGACCTCATCCAGCTGGAGACCGGCAAGGCCCGCCTCCACGCGCACGAGGAGGTCCAGGCCGTCGCCGTGGCCGCGCGCCACTACGGCCGCAAGGCGCCCGCGTATCTGCGGCCCAAGCGGCACACCGGCGTGGTGCCGACCCTCACCAAGGTCACCGAACTGCGCCAGCCGCGCGGGGTGGTGGGGCAGATCGCGCCCTGGAACTACCCGTTCGAGCTGTCCGTCGGCGACGCGCTGCCCGCCTTCGTCTCCGGCAACGCCGTGGTGATGAAGCCCGACACCGAGACCGCGCTCACCGCGCTGTGGGCCCGTGACCTCCTGATAGAGGCCGGGCTGCCCGCCGAGGTGTTCCAGGTGGTGCTCGGTGAGGGCCCGGTCGTCGGTCCCGAGGTCGTCAAGCACGCCGACTACGTCTCCTTCACCGGCTCGACCCGCACCGGCCGCGAGGTCGCCCAGGGCGCGGCGGCCCGACTGGTCGGCGTCTCGCTGGAGTTGGGCGGCAAGAACGCGATGCTGGTGCTGCGCGACGCCGATGTGGAGAAGGCGGCGGCCGGAGCGGTCCGCGCCTGCTTCTCCTCGGCGGGCCAGCTCTGCATCTCCATCGAGCGGCTGTACGTCCACGAGTCGGTCGCGGACGCCTTCGTCGAGCGGTTCGCCGCCCGCACCAAGGCGATGCGGCTCGGCAACTCCCTCGCGTACGGCGCCGACATGGGCTCGCTGGTCGGCGAGCGCCAGCTGGAGACCGTGACCCGGCACGTCGAGGAGGCCGTCGCCAAGGGCGCCCGGCTGGTCGCGGGCGGCGTCGCCCGCCCCGACATCGGCCCGCTCTTCTACGAGCCGACGATCCTCGACGGGGTCGAGGCCCCGATGGCCGTCTGCACCGAGGAGACCTTCGGCCCGGTCGTCTCCATCTACCGGTTCACCGACGAGGACGAGGTGATCGAGGCCGCCAACGCGACCCCGTACGGCCTCAACTCCTCGGTCTGGACGAAGGATTCGCGGCGCGGCCACGAGGTCGCCGCGCGGCTGCGCACCGGCACGGTCAACATCAACGAGGGGTACGCCCCGGCGTACGGCAGCGTCCAGTCCCCGATGGGCGGCATGAAGGACTCCGGCCTCGGCCGCCGCCACGGCTCCGAGGGCATCCTCAAGTACACCGAGGCCCAGACCGTCGCCCAGCAGCGGATCCTGCCGCTCGCGCCGTCGTTCGGGATGGACGACGAGAAGTACGCCGCGTTCATGAGCCGCAGCCTCAAGGCGATGAAGGCCCTGCGCCTGCGCTGACCCCCTCCGCTTCCCGTTCCGCCCCGCCCTTTCTGTTTCGTACGAGGAGAGCCGATGCCCCAGGAGACGCGCGCCCGGAACCAGGGACTCCCGGAAGACGACGAGGCGTACGACTACGACGTGCTGGTCGTCGGCTCCGGCTTCGGAGGCTCGGTGACGGCCCTGCGCCTGACCGAGAAGGGCTACCGGGTGGGGGTCCTGGAGGCGGGCCGGCGCTTCACGCCCGCCACGCTGCCCAAGAACTCCTGGGACATCAAGAACTATCTCTGGGCGCCGAAGCTGGGGATGTACGGGATCCAGCGCATCCATCTGCTCGGCAACGTGATGGTGCTCGCGGGCGCGGGCGTCGGCGGCGGGTCGCTGAACTACGCCAACACCCTCTACGTACCGCCGAAGCAGTTCTTCGACGACCCGCAGTGGAAGGACATCACCGACTGGCAGGAGGAGCTGACCCCGTACTACGAGCAGGCCAAGCGCATGCTCGGGGTCCGGCTCAACCCGACCATGACCCCCTCCGACGTCCACCTCAAGGCCGCCGCGCAGCGGATGGGCGTGGGTGACACCTTCCACATGGCGCCAGTGGGCGTCTTCTTCGGGGACGGGGAGGACGCGGAGGGCACGGTGAAGGCGAGGCCGGGGGAGTCGGTCGCCGACCCGTACTTCGGCGGCGCGGGCCCGGCTCGCAAGGCGTGCACCGAGTGCGGCGAGTGCATGACGGGCTGCCGCCACGGCGCGAAGAACACCCTCAACGAGAACTACCTCTACCTCGCCGAGAAGGCGGGCGCGGTGGTGCACCCGATGACGACGGCCGTCTCGGTCACCGACGACTCGCAGGGCGGGTACGCGGTCGCCACGCTGCCCACGGACAACCGCAAGAAGGGCGCGGGCCGCCTCTTCAAGGCGCGGCGCGTCGTGATCGCGGCCGGGACGTACGGCACCCAGACCCTGCTGCACCGGATGCGCTCGGGCGGCCAGCTGCCGTACGTGTCCAAGCGGCTCGGTGAGCTGACCCGCACCAACTCCGAGGCGCTGGTGGGGGCGCAGACCAACAACCGCCGCTACCGCAAGGCGCACGGCGCGGCCAAGGCGGACTTCACCCGTGGCGTCGCCATCACGTCCTCGGTCCACCCCGACGAGAACACCCACATCGAGCCGGTCCGCTACGGCCGGGGCTCGAACGCGATGGGCGGCATGTCGATCCTCCAGGTGCCGTACGCGGAGGGCTCCTCGGCGGCGCTGGGCTGGCTGGCGAACGCGGTGAAGCACCCGGGGCTGCTTGCCCGCTCGCTCAGCAACCACCGCTGGTCGGAGCGGACCATCATCGGCCTCGTCATGCAGTCCCTGGACAACTCGCTGACGACGTATCTGAAGCCGGACGGCGTCGGCAAGGGCCTGCTCACCGCCCGTCAGGGCCACGGCGCGCCCAACCCGAAGCAGATCCGGGCGGCCTCCCGGGCGGCGACCGAGCTCGCCGCCGAGATCAACGGCTTCGCCGGCTCGAACGTCGGCGAGCTGATGGGCACCCCGCTGACCGCGCACTTCCTGGGCGGCTGCCCGATCGGCGCGTCGGCGGAGGAGGGCGTGATCGACCCGTACCACCGCCTCTACGGGCACCCGGGCATCTCGGTGGTCGACGGCGCCGCCGTCTCGGCGAACCTGGGCGTCAACCCGTCGCTGACGATCACGGCGCAGGCCGAGCGGGCGATGTCGCTGTGGCCGAACAAGGGCGAGGCCGACCCGCGCCCGGCCCAGGGCCAGCCGTACGTACGGGTCGAGGCCGTGGCGCCGAAGGCTCCGGCGGTCCCGGCGGACGCGTTCGGCGCGCTGCGGCTGCCGTTCCTGGGGATGCCGGCGGTGCCGCCGAAGAGCGCCGAGTAGGTCAACTTCGGCCAAACGGAAACGAGGAGCGCTGCACCCCCCTCCGAGTGCAGCGCTCCTCGCTCGTCCGTGGGCCGCGCGCCGAACAAGGCGGGGCCGTTGGTTCCACAGGGATGACCTGCCAATCCTGTCAATGGTTGTCCCAGGACTCACAGAATTCTTATGTGCTCCCTGTCACACCGGTGGCGCGGGAGCGTTCGAATCACGCCAAAAGCGGAGGACAGGGCAACCGGTCGGCAGCGGCCGCGTCCGGACAGCACGAAGGGCCCCGCATCGGGTCATCCGTCCTGGGGATGGCTCGCGGGGGGCCTTGGCCGTGAGCACCGACGTCAGGGCGGCGTCTGTGCTGCGGGAGGTGGCGCCGGGGGTAGCGCCGCTGGTGGACGAGCGCCGGGTGGCCGGTCCCGGCGCGCCGGGGCGCGCGGGTGGTATCGACCACTGACGGTCGCTCTGTGCAGTGATGGGGTGACGTGTCGCTGCATCGTGAAGGGTGGGCTGCGGAGCGCACAACCGTCTGGGCCGGATGCGGCCGGCCCCGGGCGTCCCCGGAGCCGACCGCTTTTAAGGGGTGACCGGGCTGCTGTCCCCTGCCGACCGGTCACGCGCGCTGGGGCGAGGTCCCACGACGTGCCAGTCAGCACGTCACACGCTCCAGCGGAGCCACGCGTGGTTTTTTCGGGCCCGCCCCTGGCTGACACGGACACCCTGCCCAACGAAGCGGGGCACCGGCCGGTCACGGCGCCGGACGGGTGAGGCTGTGCCGAACTCAGATCCGGCCCCGGCAGAGCTCCAGCATCGTCATCGCGAGCGCGGTGCCGGGCTTGCCGAGGGCGTCGCGGTAGTGGGCGAGGACCTCCATCTCGCGGTTCAGGTTCACCCGGCGCCCGCCGGAGGCGATCCGGGACTCCTGGATGACGGCCGAGACGGCCATCCGTTCCTGGATCAGGCCGATGATGCGGTCGTCGATCGCGTCGATGCGCTCCCGGGCGCCGGTGATCACGGAGGCGGCCTCGTCGGTGCGGGCGCCGGTCTTTTCGATCTGGGTGACAGACATGTGTGGGGCTCCTCGGGTGTCGGGTGCCCCGGAGCGGCAAGGCCCGGAAATGACAGAACGCCCCGGGCCTTGTCGGCCCGGGGCGCCTGGGAAGTCGCTTGTCAGATGCTCAAGCAGCACGACCATGGCAGCCGGACGGGCCGGTGCCATAGGTAAAGACGAAGGTCTGGTGCTTGAGCATGGCGACAGTATGGACCCGTGCCGCAGGGCGGGGCCAATCCCGGTTCGGATGGTGAGACGAAGGCGCCCGGCTCGCGCCCCGGTAGAATCGACAAATACCGACCCCTCCCACCGCCGGAAGGCCGCCAGTGTCCTCAGCGTCCCCCGCTGCCGCGCCCGACGTCGTACTCGTCGTCGACTTCGGCGCCCAGTACGCCCAGCTCATCGCCCGCCGCGTCCGTGAGGCCCGGGTCTACAGCGAGATCGTGCCGAGCACGATGCCCGTGGCCGAGATGCTGGCCAAGAACCCGAAGGCGATCATCCTCTCGGGCGGCCCCTCGTCCGTGTACGCGGAGGGCGCCCCGCGCCTGGACCGCGCGCTCTTCGAGGCCGGCGTCCCCGTCTTCGGCATGTGCTACGGCTTCCAGCTGATGGCGACGACCCTCGGCGGCACGGTCGACGACAACGGCGCGCGCGAGTACGGCCGCACGCCGCTGCACGTCACCAAGGTCGGCTCCACGCTCTTCGAGGGCACGCCCGCCGAGCAGTCGGTGTGGATGTCGCACGGCGACGCCTGCTCGGCCGCGCCCGAGGGCTTCACCGTCACCGCGTCCACGGACGTCGTACCGGTCGCCGCCTTCGAGAACGACGAGAAGAAGCTGTACGGCGTGCAGTACCACCCCGAGGTGCTGCACTCCACGCACGGCCAGCAGATCCTTGAGCACTTCCTCTACCGGGGCGCGGGCATCGAGCCGACCTGGACGACGCACAACGTCGTGGAGGAGCAGATCGCCCTCATCCGCGAGCAGGTCGGCGCCAAGCGCGCCATCTGCGGCCTGTCCGGCGGCGTGGACTCCGCGGTCGCCGCGGCCCTCGTCCAGAAGGCCATCGGCTCCCAGCTGACCTGCGTCTACGTCGACCACGGCCTGATGCGCAAGGGCGAGACCGAGCAGGTCGAGAAGGACTTCGTGGCCGCCACCGGCGTCCAGCTGAAGGTCGTCGACGCGCAGGAGCGATTCCTCACCGCGCTCGCCGGCGTCTCCGACCCGGAGACCAAGCGGAAGATCATCGGCCGCGAGTTCATCCGCGTCTTCGAGCAGGCCCAGGCCGAGATCGTGGCCGAGGGCGCGGGCCACGGCGAAGAGGTCGCCTTCCTTGTGCAGGGAACCCTGTACCCGGACGTCGTCGAGTCCGGCGGCGGCACCGGCACCGCGAACATCAAGTCGCACCACAACGTGGGCGGGCTCCCGGAGGACCTGGAGTTCGAACTCGTCGAGCCGCTGCGCAAGCTGTTCAAGGACGAGGTCCGCATGGTCGGCCAGGAACTCGGCCTGCCGGAGGAGATCGTCCAGCGCCAGCCGTTCCCCGGCCCCGGCCTCGGCATCCGAATCGTCGGCGAGGTCACCAAGGACCGCCTCGACCTGCTGCGCGAGGCCGACGCCATCGCCCGTGAGGAGCTGACGGCGGCCGGTCTGGACCGCGAGATCTGGCAGTGCCCGGTCGTGCTGCTCGCGGACGTCCGCAGCGTCGGCGTCCAGGGCGACGGCCGCACCTACGGCCACCCGATCGTGCTGCGCCCGGTCTCGTCCGAGGACGCCATGACGGCGGACTGGACGCGTATGCCGTACGACGTGCTGGCGAAGATCTCGACGCGCATCACCAACGAGGTCGCCGACGTCAACCGCGTCGTCCTCGATGTGACGAGCAAGCCCCCGGGCACCATCGAGTGGGAGTGACTCCGGCCGGTGCCCGTCTCCGCCGACGCGGAGGTGAACCGCCGCCGGGCACCCTCGCGCGGGAGTAGGGCTCCCCGCAGCCGATCAGCGCCGCCGCACCGGGTCCCCCGGGCGGCGGCGCCGTCGTATCCGCTCCCGCACGGCTCTGTTCACCTGCGAGAACGCGCGGTAACTTCCGGCCATGACCGAGATCCCGCAGCCGTCCGGGCAACGGCCCGCCCCCGCGCCGATACCCGTCGACCGCCTCCACTTCGCCCTGCCGCCCGTCCACGCCACCCCGGCCGATGAGCGGCAGCACCGCAAGGAGCGGCTGGCGGGAGCCCTGCGGCTGTTCGCTCGGTCCGGCTGCGAGGAGGGGGTCTCCGGGCACATCTCGGCGCGCGACCCGGAGTTCGAGGACTGCTACTGGGTGAACCCGTTCGGGGTGCCGTTCGCGCGGGTCACCGCGGGCGAGCTGGTCATGGTCAACGGGGAGGGCCAGGTCGTCGAGGGCCGCTACCACGTCAACCAGGCGGCCTTCGCGGTCCACGCCCAGGTGCACCGGGCCCGCCCCGAGGTGGTCGCGGTGGCGCACACCCACTCGGTGCACGGGCGGGCGCTGGCGGCGCTCGGCGATCTGATCGAGCCGTACACCCAGGAGGCCTGCGCCTTCTTCGAGGACCACGCCCTGTTCGACGCCTATACGGGAGTCGTCGTCGACGCCGAGGAGGGGCGCCGGATCGCGGCCGCGCTCGGCCCGTACAAGGCGGTGATCCTGCGCAACCACGGGCTGCTGACCGTGGGGGACTCGGTGGACGCGGCGGCCTGGTGGTTCCTTTCGATGGAGCGGTGCAGCGAGGTGCAGCTGGCCGCGCGGGCGGCCGGGAAGCCGGTGCTCATCGACCGCCGGGACGCGGTCGCCACCCGCGACCAGCTGGGCAGCGACCTGGTCGCGTGGATCAACTACCAGCCCCTGTGGCACCAGATCAGTGAGTCGGAGCCCGAACTGCTGTCGTAGTACGTCAATTTGATGGTGCGTCAATCACTCGCGCCGCATGCCTCCGTCGACCGTGGGACGGTTTTCGTACGGCACAATTCCCTGACAGTCGACATGACTTGAGGGAAGGGCGAGATTTCCGTGGCGGTGCAGGAGGCTCGGCAATGCGGTGGTGACTGCGGTCCCGGGACGCGGAACGGCCACCGGCGCGCGGTGGCGGCGTTCCTGGCCAAGCGCGACGGGCTGGCCGCCGGAGAAGGGCTGCCCGCCGCCGTCGCGCACTCCGCCGGGGCGTCCCGCCAGTGGGTGTCGGACGAGCTCACCCAGTCCGCCCGGGCGCTCGCCGAACGCGGCCGGGAGGCGGGGCGGGCCTGGCCGGCCGCGGTGCTGCTGGCCACCCTCGTGACCGTGTGGGGGAGCGTCGCCGTGCTGGCGCTGGTGGAGGCCTTCACCGCGATCGGCACCGGCTGGAGCCACGCCAGGACCGCCGGGCTGCTCGCCGCCCTGGCCGTGGCGGTCGCGCTGACCGGCGCGGCGTGGCTGCACCGGGCGCGCGGCGGACTGCTCGCGCCCGTCGTCGGCGAGGACAACCGGCTCTCCACCTCGCGCGCGGTCGCCGCCGCCTGGGTGCTGCTCGTGGCCTTCGCGGTGCTCCTCCTCGCGGTGCGGCTGGCCGGGGCGTCCGGGGCGAAGGAGCGCGACGCGCTGATCGAGGGCCTCGGACTCTCCCGCGGCGCGGGCCTGCTGGCGGTGGTCGCGCTGGTCAGCG
This sequence comes from Streptomyces sp. NPDC031265, assembly GCF_055570295.1. NCBI lineage: Bacteria > Bacillati > Actinomycetota > Actinomycetes > Kitasatosporales > Streptomycetaceae > Streptomyces > Streptomyces sp. NPDC031265. Next base: position 145,208 of record NZ_JBVIHM010000009.1, on the reverse strand, counting down.
CGGTGACCGTGGTGGTGCGCCGGGTGGTGTCCGTACGCATCGCGGGGCAGCGGCTGCAGAAGGTGCGCGCGGAGCGCCCGCGCGCCGCCGACCTGCTCACCGACGACGCCGGGCGCGGCAGCTTCGCGGACGTCCAGTACGTCCTGGTCTCCACGGTCGCCGTGTTGTTCGCCGCCGTACGGCTGGCCCGGCGGCCCGACCGGCTGCCCGATCTGCCGTGGGCGCTGGCCTTCCTGGTGGCCGTGTCCGCGCTGACGTACTTCGCCGGGAAGTACGCCGAAGGCGGTCGTCCCGTCGTGCTCTCGGTGGTCCGGGCGCGCGAGGCGGGCGATCTGGACGCGCCGATCCGTACCGGTGACGACATCGAGATCCGCGGCGCCGGATTCGTGCCGCCCGGAGCGGGCACCCCCGACCGCCTCGCCCGGATGGTCGTGCGGATCGGCGCGGTCCACGTCCATGTGCCGCTGATCCCGGTCACCGGCGGCTTCGCCAACCCCAGCGACACCGTGCTGACCGTGCCGGTCCCGGTGGACGTCGAGCCGGGCCGGGTGGAGGTGCGGGTGGTCACGGCCGCGGGCGTCGAGACGAACCGGGTCGTGATCGACGTCACCGGCGACTGAGCCGACGTCACCGGCTGAACCGACATCACCGACCGAACTGGCGCCGCCACCCAGGGAAACCAGTTGAGGGGTGAACCGGTTTGAGCCGCGCGTCGCTCCCGTACGTATGGTCAGGTGACAGGGGTTACGGAAGGCGGGAACGGCGATGGCACACGGAAATCTCACCCGGACGCGAGGCGGGGCGGCCACCGGCGGTGGCCTGCGCGGTCTGAAGGAGACGGCCGGCAGGTACGCGTTGCTGCCGCTGCGCGTCTTCCTCGGCGTCACCTTCGTCTACGCCGGGTTCGACAAGCTCACCGGCGGCACCACCACCCTCAAGGCGAGCGGCAGCGGCTCGATCGGGGAGCTGATGCACTCGGTGCGAGACAGCTCCGCGATCCCGGCCCTCGTCGACCTCGCCCTGAAGAGCCCGGTCGGCTTCGGGTACGCCATCGCCATCGGCGAGATCGCCGTCGGAATCGGCATCCTGGTCGGCCTGTTCGGACGGCTCGCGGCGACCGGCGGCGCGCTGATCTCGCTGAGCCTGTGGCTGACCGTGAGCTGGGCGACCACGCCGTACTACTACGGCAACGACCTGGCCTACTTGATGGCTTGGCTGCCGCTGGTGCTCGCCGGGACGCCGCTGCTGTCCGCCGACGCCTGGCTGGCGTCGCGGCGCCGCTTGCGCACCCTGTAGGCGACCCAGCTGGCGAGCCCGGCGAGGCCGAGCCCGCCGCAGACCAGCGGGATCACCGCGTACCAGGGCGTCTGCCACGCGTCGGCCGCGTCGCCCGCGAACAGGACGGCGGTGGCCACCATCACCGCCCCCGCGATCAGCCGTCCTGGACGGAACTCATGACGCGGCACGGTCCACCTCCGCCTGGCCGATGGAGACGTGCAGATCGAGCTCCAGTGTCCCGGCCGGTTTCGCCCCGGCGGGCGGCGGCAGGGTCACGCTCTTCTTCTGGTTGGGCTCGATGTCGACGTCCTCCGGCTTCTCGGTCGGCAGCTGTACGTCGCCGACGCCCACCACGATGTGCGCCTTCACGGTCGCGCCCAGGGGCACGACGACCTTGAGCCGCCCCGCGCCGACCTCGGCGCGCGTCTTCACGCTCTGCCCCACGGGCACCACGACCTTGCTCAGATCGAGGGTGCCCTCGCCCGAGCCCAGGGCGTACGACGGCTGTACGTCCGCTGCGGCGGCCGGGGTCCAGTCGGTCCTGGTCCACTGGGTCGTGATGGTCTTGGGCATCGCCGAGGCCCCGGCGAGCAGGGCGGCCGTGAGCACCGCCATGAACAGCGTGCCGAACCCGGTGCGCCCCACGAACGCGCTGATCAGCAGGCCGAGGCCGAACACCACGAGGGCCGCGGTGAGGCCGATCTGGAGCGCGGTGCCCAGCGGTTGGTGCCGCCAGGCGCCCGCGGTGCCGACGCCGCCCGCGAGCAGCGCGAGCAGGAAGACGAACCCGCCGATGGAACGCGGGCCCCGGGTGGCCCGGTCGGCCGCCTTCTTGGCCTGGTCCGCCTTCTTGGCGCGCGCCCCGGCCCCGAACGCGGGCGCCGCGTCGGCGCCTTCGGCTCCCCACAGATAGCCGGTGCCGACCGGGCCCGTGGTGCCGTCCTTGACGATCGGGTCGCGCCACCAGGAGGGCGAGACGGGCGTGGGCGGCGCCTTGGTCTCGGGCGGGGCCGTCCCGGGGCCGAAGGCCGGGGAGGAGCCCCCGGCCGCCGTCTGGGCGGCCGCCGTGACCGGCGGGGCGTCCGGCGGCGTGGCCGAGCGGCGCTGGGACCAGACGCCGATGCCCGCGACGGCCAGCGTCAGCAGCCAGGCGAAGCTCATCACCGAGCCGTTGCTCAGCATGGACAGGAAGATCCCGCAGCCCGCCAGCGCCATCAGCACGGCGGCCAGCGCCGGGCCCTCGACCCGCCCGGACAGCAGCCGCCGGGCCTCGTTCTCGTCCTCGTCGTCCAGCGGGAGCAGCAGCCAGCCGAACCCGTAGAAGACCAGGCCGAGGCCGCTGACGACGGTGAGCACGCCGAACGCGATCCGGAAGATCACCGGGTCGATGTCGCAGTACCGCCCGAGCCCGCCGCAGACGCCGCCGATCACCTTGTTGTGACCGCTGCGGCGCGGCTGCGCGGCGGGCGCCGGGTCCGGATCCGGGTCCGGCGGCGCGACGGGGGTCTCGGTCGGCTGAGTCATGACTCCATGGTGACGGGCGGTCCGCGGGTCCGGCACCCGCCCCGACCCTGGCCTCTCCCTGAGATTGCCCCTGATGCGGGGGTGGGGCTTCCCCCGCGCGGGGGATCCCGGCTCCCCCGCGCGGGGATCGCGGATCAGGGGCGTCCTGGGGGCTTACCCTGATGCCCGCACCCGCACGGACGTGTGACGATCGGTCCATGCCAGTCGCCGCTTCCCGAACCGCGCCCCCCGAGGCCGACGAACCCCCCGTGCGCAAGCTCTACCGCTCGGCCGAGGGGCGGATGCTCGGTGGCGTGGCGCGCGGCCTCGCCGGACACCTCGGGCTGCCGGTCGTCTGGGTGCGGATCGTCTTCCTCGGCCTGTTCATGATCGACGGGCTGGGGGCGCTGCTGTACGCGGTGTTCTGGTTCGTGGTGCCGCTGGGCCTGGGCGGTACGGCCGCCGAGCCGCGCTCGGCGTTCGAGGTCAGCCCCGACGGCCGCCGACGGCTGCGCAAGCCCGACAAGGGCCAGGTCGTCGCCCTGATCGCGCTCTGCATCGGCGCGGCGATCTTCGCGGGCAATGTGAACGTGGGCGGCTGGGCCAGTCCGTACATCTGGCCGACGCTGCTGGTAGGCGCCGGAGTGGTCCTGGTGTGGCGCCAGGCGGACAACGCCCGGCGGGCCCGCTGGACCGAGGGCGCCCGGCGCAGCCGGCTGCTGCCGCTGGCCCGGGGGCTGGCCGGAGTGGCGCTGGTCGGTGCGGGCTTCACCGGGTTCGTGGTGGTGCGCGGCTCGGCCGCCCAGCTCGGCAACGTACTGACGGCGGCGCTCGCGGTCATCGCGGGCATAGCCCTGCTGGCGGGCCCCTATCTCGTCCGGATGACCCAGGACCTCTCCGAGGAGCGCCTGATGCGCATCCGCGCCCAGGAACGCGCGGAAGTCGCCGCCCATGTGCACGACTCGGTGCTCCACACCCTCACGCTGATCCAGCGCAACGCGGAGAACGTGGGCGAGGTGCGGCGCCTCGCCCGCGCCCAGGAGCGCGAGTTGAGGGCCTGGCTCTACAAGCCGGGGGGCACGGGCAAGGACGAGTCGGAGGAGCCGGAGACGCTGGCCGAGGCGGTGAAGAAGGCCGCGGCCGAGGTCGAGGACAAGCACGGTGTGCCGCTGGAGGTCGTGGTCGTCGGCGACTGCCCGCTCGACGAGGGGCTGTCCGCACAGATGCAGGCCGCGCGCGAGGCGATGGTGAACGCCGCCAAGTACGGTGGCGAGGGCGGCGCAGTCCAGGTCTTCGCGGAGGTCGAGGGCCGTACGGTCTTCGTGTCCGTACGGGACCGGGGCCCCGGCTTCGATCTGGACGCGGTGCCGGACGACCGCATGGGCGTACGAGAATCGATCATCGGCCGGATGCAGCGCAACGGTGGAACGGCGCGACTGCGTTCGGTGCCCGGCGGGGGCACCGAGGTCGAGCTGGAGATGGAGAGGGTGGACGGATGACGACGGAGCAGACCCAGGGAGCTCAGGGCGGTGCCGAGCGGCGGGTGCGGGTCGTCCTGGTCGACGACCACCGCATGTTCCGCACGGGCGTCCAGGCGGAGATCGGCCGTACCGAGGAGACGGGCGTGGAGGTCGTCGGGGAGGCGGCCGACGTGGACCAGGCGATCACGGTCATCACGGCGACCCGGCCGGAGGTCGTCCTCCTCGACGTCCATCTGCCGGGTGGCGGCGGGGTGGAAGTCCTGCGCCGTTCGGCCCCGTTGATGGCGGCCGCGGAGAATCCGGTGCGCTTCCTCGCGCTGTCCGTCTCGGACGCGGCGGAGGACGTGATCGGGGTGATCCGGGGCGGCGCCCGCGGCTACGTCACCAAGACGATCACGGGAACGGACCTGGTCGACTCGATCTTCCGGGTCCAGGAGGGCGACGCGGTGTTCTCGCCGCGGCTCGCGGGCTTCGTCCTGGACGCCTTCGCGTCGACGGACGCGCCGCCGGTCGACGAGGACCTGGACCGCCTCACCCAGCGCGAGCGGGAGGTGCTGCGGCTGATCGCGCGCGGCTATGCGTACAAGGAGATCGCCAAGCAGCTGTTCATCTCCGTCAAGACGGTCGAGTCGCACGTCTCGGCGGTGCTGCGCAAGCTCCAGCTGTCCAACCGCCATGAGCTGACGCGCTGGGCGACGGCTCGACGGCTGGTCTGACGGCTGGTCTGACGGCTGGTCGGACGGAAGGTCTGCGGGGACTCCGGGGGCCGGGCGGAACCGGGATTGTCAGGACGGCGTCAAAACTCAACGAGCGTTCTCTGCACGGTAGTCACGGTAGTTACGATGCGAAGTGATCGTCGGACACGGGGGAGGGGTCGTCCATGGGCTTTGACGAAGAGTGGGCGTCGAGCAAGGCGGCAGCGGCTCAGCAGCCGGTGACCACGCGGCTCAACGGGGCCTACGACGGGCCGTTTCCGCCGTCGGGGCCGGGCAGCGACAAGGACCTGAACTCCAGCGCCTCGCGGAAGAAGACCGCCGCCAACGACATCGAGACCGACTTCGAGCCGAACACGAAGAAGGCCGGCGCCTGGGCGGACGAGACCAACGGGACGACGGTCAAGGCCTTCACCGGCTGGGCGACCGCGGCCGGGCTGACCAAGGCCCAGGAGACCTGGGGCAAGTCCGTCACTGCGCTGCTCGGCCGGCTGGCCGGGGAGAAGTCCGCGCTGCGCGGCACGACAAGCCTGTTCCTGAACAACGACATAGGCGTCGGCAACGACTTCGGACCGCTCGTCAAACCGTCCTCGATCAGCCAGTTCTCGCCGCCGCCGCACTCGTAGGAGTCCCGCAATGCTGACCTACGAACTGATCATGAAGACCGACTTCTCGCAGCTCACCACGGCCGCCACCAAGTGGGACGACATGGCGGGCGAGCTGAAGAAGCTAGAAGAGCGCTACAAGACCCAGGTCCAGAACGTGAGCCTGGACGGCACCTGGACCGGCCAGGCCTCGCTCTATTCCCGGCCGAACTTCGCGACGACGCACGCGCAGTACGTCGCAGCCCAGACCGAGGCCAAGGCCGTCGCCTCGCTGCTGCGCGACGCCCACGCCCAGTTCGTGGACCTGAAGAAGAGGGTGGAGTCCGCGCGGGACGACGCCATCAAGGCAGGGATGAAGGTCTCCGAGACGGGCGGCGCGACCTTCGACTACAGCAAGGTCGGCGCGGCGGAGGCCAACGCGGTCCGCCACGACCCGGATCTGCGCACCACCGAGAGTTCCTGGTCGCAGCACATCGCCCAGGCCGTGACCGCCATGAACGACGCCGACCAGGGTGTGAAGATCGCGTTGGAGGCGGTCGGCGCCGACACCGACCTCCTGGACGACGCGAACAACGGCTTCAACGCCAAGGCCAGCGGCGACGTTGAGCACTACGAGGCCCAGGCCATGATCCAGCTGGCCGACAAGGTCAACGACGGCAAGAAGCTGACCCCCGAGGAACTGGCCGAGGCCGAGTCGCTCTTCCGGGACAACTCGCACGACACGGTCTTCACCCAGACCGTGCTGCAGAGCCTGGGCCCGGACGGCGCGATCAAGTTCACCCAGCACGTGAACGACTGGTCGCTCTCCGACAAGTCCCACAAGGACGACTACGCGGCCCTGGAACGCGGCTTCGCCACGTCCCTGGCCACCGCGACGACGGTCCCGGGCAAGGTCACGGACATGCCGCCGGGCTCGGCCAAGTACAACGAGTGGCTGAACAGCCCGGACGGGAAGTTCTACAAGGGGTGGATGGAGGGGATGGAGAAGGCGGGGGTCCACAACTATGGGGACAACCTGCGGCCGTTGCGCGGCTACCAGCTCCTCACCACGCTGATGCAGAAGGCCGACGGCACGTACGACGACCAGTATCTGAACGCGCTGGGCGATCAGATGATCGCGGCGGAGCGAGCCAAGAAGTCCGGCATCTTCGACACCTGGGGCGCCGACTACAAGGGCGTCACCCCGGACCCGGTCGACGCGCTGCTCGGCGTGATGAGCAAGAACCCGGACGCGGCGACGTTCTTCTTCGACCCGGCAGACAAGACGGGCGCGGACCACCTCCACTACCTCGCGGGGCACGGGGGCGGCACGCGCGAGTGGCCGCAGCACATGGTGTCCGGCGGTGTGGCTACAGCGACGTACGACTTGCCCAACGCCCGGGCCGGTCTCGGAGCGGCCCTTGAGGCGGCGGCGACGGGGCATCCGCCGCTGGGTGAGCACGACGACCCCTGGCCGATTCCGACGCACAGCCCGGCCGAGGCGCGGGTGATGAACGCGCTCATCCAGAACCTCGACCAGGGAACCAGCACTTCGATCCCGGCCGACCTGCGCCTCCCGGTGGCCAAGGCGATCGCCGAGTACGCCCCGGACACGCACGAGATCCTCGGCAACGGTGGAGGTGGCTATCTCCACAACATGACCGAGGGGTCCTTCGTCGACGCGGACGGCAAGGCGCATCTGTCGACCTCGCCGGACAAGCTGGTGCAGGTGATGCGAGGGCTGTCCGACGACCCCGCCGCGTTCGCGGATCTCGACAAGACGGAGTCCCGGTACATCGACCAGGTGCTCGCGAAGGTTCCCGGGGGCGCCACCGGTGACGAGCGCAACGCCCCGTTCAACAAGGCGGGCACGGTGATGGGCGCGTACGGCGCGATCCACGAGGACATCGTCAACGACGACCGTATGAGCGCCTATGCGAAGGCGGACTGGAAGGCCAAGGTCATGTACCACCTGATCGGTGGCGCCGTCACCCCGCTCTATGTGACGACGGGCGGCGTGACCATCGCCGTGGGCGACTCCCTTCAGCGAGGAGTCGACACCTGGACGTGGGATATGGCCAACAGCGCGAAGGCGAAGGCGGACAACGAAGCCAATGCTGCCATCTCGGATCAGTACCTGGATGCGAACAAGCACCTGAGGTACATGGCCGAGGGATGGGCGCAGGGGCGTTACGACTTGAGTGCGCCCCAGGGCCAGGCCACGCTGACCACGGTCACCGGGTTGATGAACGACGCTCAGGACAGTGGCAGAAACCAGGCCAGGGGCTATCTGACAGACACCGCCAACTGACCCAGGACGCCGGAGAAGCTGTGACAGTGACGACATCGGAAAGCCAGGACGGGCGCGAGGGTCCTCGCCGGATCCCGGGGCGGGTTCTCGCCGCGATCGTGGGGGCCGCCGTCCTGGCCGGCGCGGTGTCGGCCTGGCTCTTCCTGCGGACCGACGACGACCAGACGCCTTCCTGTGGAGGTGTCCTGAAGGAAGCCACCCTGCAGAAGGCGTTGGGACCAGCTTATGAGAAGGACATGGCCTGCCAGGAGCTGGCAGGCGCCATGAAGAAGGCGGTCCTGGGTGACAGCCCGGGGCGGCACAGCATGGACCAGGCGTCGGCGATGCAGAACATCCTCTATGCGCTCGACGGCGACATCAGGAACCGCGGCAGGGCGGACATGGCGGAACCGCTGCGGCGACCGGTGGCGGACATGCTCGCGGACTACTCCGCCGACGTGCACACGATGATCGACCTGGTCTCCGCCTCCAGGGACTACAACACCCACGCCGCTCCGGGCAGTGGGGCCTGGCAGGACCGGGAGGGTGTCCACATGAGTGTGTACGACGCCTCCCTCGTGCGTGTCCTGCGGGCGGTGTCGGACGATCCGGCCGCCTATGCCGCGGTCCGCAACGCCGACACCCGGCGTTCGGCGGAGGGGCTGGCCGCCATCTCCAAGGCCACGGACGGCGACATGGTGGCGGCGCCGATCTATCGCAGCTCCTTCGCCCTGGGATCCCTCGACGCCCTCGCGGCCGACGTTCTCTCTGCACGTTCCGGAAAGGACCAAGAGGTCTGGAAGGAGGTGGTGATGCGTGACGTCGCGCGTGCGGACGCGCCCGTCCCCGCCTTCTCGGCCGACCCGGCCGGACACATCGTCAGCACCTGGGAGCGTGATGCCGCCACCAAGGGGTTCGCGAGTCTGGGGCGGCAGACCGAGGGCATGGTGGCTGTTCTGGTGAAGGCGACCGGCCGCACCGCCGAGTCCGTCGCGGAACCGCTGGGCAAGACCGGCACCAACGCCCGGGTCGCACGGGACTGGGCCGACAGCAAGCTGAAGGAGTTCTGATCTTCCGGGCGCACCCCTTGGATCGTCCGGCCGCACCCCATGTAAAAACCCGGCAAACCAGTCAACCCGGACACCCCCGCCCTCCCTCTCCCCCCATGTGACCCCCCAGACCAACCCGGCCCTCCTGACCGACCTGACCGGCACCCCCGTCCTGGCCGCCGCCCTCATCACCACGGTCCTCGCCGTCCTCGTCCCCCTGGCCGTATGGGGACGGGTCCGGGGCCGAGGGTTCTGCGGGTCGGGGTGCGGCTCGGGATGGTGGTCGTGGCGCAGGTCAGTGCCGTCGTCGTCGTGTTCGTCGCCGTCAATGACCAGTACGGGCTCTATGACAGCTGGGGTGATCTGCTCGGCACCGAGAGCCATGTCGCGGCCGCGCCCGACCTGGGGGCGGACGGGACCGGGGGGCGGGACATCTCCGCCGCTCCCCGTGCCCGGCAGGCCTTCACGGCCGTCACCGACGACCCCGACATCGGACCGGGGCTGCGGCTCACCCACCTCATGGGGCGGGTGTCGGGCGCCGATGGGGAGGTGTACGTGTGGCTGCCGCCGCAGTACGACGCCCCGGCCTACCGCGACAAGCGCTTCCCCGTCGTCGAGCTGCTCGCCGGGTACCCCGGCTCCGCCCGCGACTGGTGGGGCAACCTCGACGTACAGACGCAGCTGAAGCCGATGATGGAGCGCGGCGAGGTCGCGCCGTTCGTGCTCGTCTCGCCGCGCACCACCCTGCTGCCCGGCAAGGACACCGGCTGCGCCAATGTGCCGGGCGTGGTCAACGCCGACACCTGGCTCAGCGTGGACGTACGGAAGATGGTCACCGACAACTTCCGTACGCGGAAGGACGCCGACGGGTGGGCGGTCGCCGGGTTCTCCGCGGGAGCCCACTGCGCGGCCAAGCTCGCGATCGAGCACCCCGACCGCTACCGCGCGGCCGTCGGGCTCTCCGGCTACAACGACCCCGCCGCCGAGCCCGACTCCATCGCCGCCCACGACGCACGGCTGCGCCGCACCACCGACCCCCTGTGGATACTCACGCACGCCCGCCGCCCGCCCCTGACCTCGCTCTACCTCTCGGGCGAGCCCCAGGACGGGTACGACGACGGTCTGGCGGTCCAGCGGGCGGCGAAGCCACCCACCCGCGTCACCGTCGTCCCCTCTGCCGGCGGGCACCGGGTGACCGTCTGGAAGCCGATGGTGCCGCAGGCCTTCCGCTGGCTCAGCGGGGTCGTCGGGGGGCCGGTGGGCGCGGAGCCACGCACGGAATCAAGCGCCGGAAGAGTAAAGCCCTCGCAAAGTGGAGCAACTCCAGTTAACGCAACCGGCTCTTCCCGTCCGTGATGAGCCTGACCGGTACCCCCTTCCTGCTGACCGCCGTCCTCGTGGCGGCGGCGGCCCTGCTGCTCCCCCTGTTCCTGTGGAGCAGGATCGGCGGGCCGGCCGTGGTACGGGGGGCCTCGCGGCTGTTCATGCTGCTGTTCGCCCAGTTCACCGCAGTCCTCGTGGTCTTCGTGATGGTCAACAACGCCAACGGGCTCTACGACAACTGGGACGATCTGCTGGGCACCGGCAACCACGTCAACGCCGCCCCCGACCTCGGCCCCGACGGCACCGGCGGCAAGAAGGCCGCCTCGGCGCCCAAGGTCAAGCAGAACTTCAGGGAGTACAAGGGCAAGGTCGGCGACGGCGTCATGAAGACCACGCTCAAGGGCGCGATCTCCGGCGTCGAGGGCGATGTGGCGGTCTGGCTGCCGCCGCAGTACAACGACCCCGCGTACAAGGACAAGACGTTCCCCGTGGTCGAGCTGCTGCCCGGGTACCCGGGCTCCATAGGCGCCTGGTTCGGCTCGCTGCACACCCAGCGGCAGCTCACGCCGATGATGCAGCGCGGCGAGGTCGCGCCGTTCATCCTCGTCTCGCCGCGCACCACGCTCCTGGACGGCCGTGACACCGGCTGCGCCAATGTGCCGGGCACCGTCAACGCCGACACCTGGATCAGCGTGGACGTACGCAAGATGATCACCGACAACTTCCGGGCCGCGACCGGGCCCGAGGGCTGGGCCATCGCCGGGTACTCGGCGGGCGCCCACTGCGCCGCCAAGCTCGCCGTCGCGCACCCCGACCGCTACCGCGCCGGCGTCGACCTCTCCGGCTACAACGACCCGGCCGCCGAGGGCGCCTCGATCACCGCGCACGACCCGAAGCTGCGCCGCGAGTCCAACCCGCTGTGGATCCTCAAGAACGCCAAGACGCCGCCGCGCACCTCGCTGTTCGTCTCCGGCGACAGGGGCGACGGCTACAACGACGGCCTGGCCCTGAAGAAGGCCGCCAAGGCCCCGACCACCGTCCACGTCGTCCGGCTGAACGGCGGCGGCCACCGCAGCAGCGTCTGGGAGCACCAGGTGCCCGACGTCTTCCGCTGGCTCACCAAGGAGCTCGGTCAGGCGGGCCGGGTCGCGCCCGCGAACGGCATCTGATCGATCGGCGCGAGCCGCACCGGCGCCCCCGGATGCGGCGCGTGGATCATCTGGCCGCCGCCGATGTAGAGCCCGACGTGGCTGATGCCCGAGTAGAAGAAGACCAGATCGCCGGGGGCCAGGGCGGAACGGGACACCCGGGCACCGGAGTTGATCTGCGTGTACGTGGTCCGGGGCAGCGCGACGCCCGCCGCGCCCCAGGCCGCCTGGGTCAGCCCCGAGCAGTCGAACGCGAACGGCCCGGTCGCGCCCCACACGTACGGCTTGCCGAGCGCGGTGTAGGCGTAGGCCACGGCGGCCGCCGCCCGGCCGCTGGGGGCCGGGAGCAGCCCGGCGGGCGCGGCGGGCGCCCCGGGGGCCGAGGAGCGGCCGGCGCGGCCGGTGGTGCCCGCGTCGGTACGGGCGCCGTCCTGGCCCTCGTACGCAGCCCGCTGCTCGGCGCTCAGCTGCCTGAGCAGCGCCTGCGCCGAGTCGAGCTTCGACTTGATGGTCTCCTTCTGGCGCTTGAGCTCGGCCTGCCGGTCGCGCAGCTCGGCGAGCCGGTCGTCGGCGGCGGTGTGCAGCCGCTTCAGCTCGGCGAGCTGCTTGCGGACCCCGGCCACCGCGTTCGCCGTCCGCTCCCCGGCCCGCTCCTGGAAGGCCGCGTCGTCCAGATACCGCTGAGGGTCGGACGACAGCATCAGCTGGAGCGCGGGGGCGATCCCGCCGGTGCGGTACTGGGCGGTGGCGATCGAGCCCAGCGCGTTGCGCGCGCTGTTGAGCCGGCCGGTCTTGCGCGCGGCCGCGTCCTGCAGCGCGGCGACGGACTTCTGGGTGTCGTCCGCCTTCTCCTTGGTGCCGTTGTACGCCTCGGTGGCGATCTCCGCGTCCTGGTACAGCCTGTCCACCTTGGCCTTGACCTGGGCCGGGGTCAGGCGGGGCTCGGCGTGGCCGGAGCCCTCGAAGGCGGTGGCGGTGGCGGCTCCGGCCAGTGCGAGGGTCGCCGCCGTGCGGGCGGCGGGGCCGGTGAGCGGGTGCTGCCTGGGCTTTCGGTGCGCAGCCACTAGGGCCTTCACGTCCTTCCGTGCACATCCGGCGACGGGCCGCACAGGGGGGACGGCCCGCCGCCGGATCTCTCGGCTTGGCGACCGATGACCGCCCTTGAGGGGGCGGCGATGGGGAGTCGGTCACCTGGGGGAGGACGCTAAACCTCGGTGACACGGGGGAGTGACGCAATGCGCGAAGTGTTCTGTTCCGGCGGTCGCGCGACCGTATGTGACCGGTCTGCCGTCGATTGGGCCCGCTTCCCGATGCCGCTGTGACCGAGGAGCCGGACGAGACCCACCTGCCCGCCACCCCCTGATACAGCCTGGTTAGGCTCCCCAACCATGGACGTACTCATCAATGTCTTCGTCGCCCTGCACATCATCGGCATCGCCTCGCTGCTCGGAGGCTTTCTGACCCAGATGAAGGCGATGGGTGTCGGGACCGCGCGCTTCGTGCCCGCGATGCTGCACGGCGCGCTGACGATGCTGGTCACCGGCGTGGCCCTGGTCGGCCTCAACCAGGCCGACGACAACTCCGTGAACACCGCGAAGATCGGCCTGAAGCTGGCGGTCCTGGTGGTGATCCTCGGCCTCGTCTATGTGAAGCGGGACGACGAGAAGGTGGAGAAGGCGCTGTTCGGCGCGGTGGGCGGGCTCACCGTGGCGAACATCTTCATCGCGACGCTGTGGACGTGAGCGCGCCCGCGATCCGCGCCCACGCCTAGGCGGGCCTGATCGACCCGTAGATCGGCATGTAGTAGATCGACTCCTCGCGGACGTACGCACCCGGCTTCGGCGCGTGGATCATCATCCCGTTGCCGATGTACATGCCGACGTGGCTGATGTCGTCGTAGAAGAAGACCAGGTCACCGGGGCGCAGCTCGGCCGTGGCGACCCGGGTGCCGGTCTTGACCTGGTCCCAGGTGGTGCGCGGCAGATCGACCCCGGCGGCCCTCCAGGCGGCCTGGGTGAGCCCGGAGCAGTCGTACGAGGACGGCCCGGTCGCGCCCCACACGTATGGCTTGCCGATCTGGTCGCGGGCGAACGCGAGGGCCTTGGCGGCCTTGGTGGAGGCGGACGGGGTGCTGGTGCCGGTACCCGTGCCCGTGCCCGTACCGGTGCCCGGCGCTTTCTTCGCGGTTTCGGCCGCCTCAGCGGCTTCGGCGGCTTCGGCCGCCTTGCGGGCCGCCGCCTGACGTGCGGCCAGCTCCGCCGCCTTCCTCCGCGCCTCCTCCTGCTTCTTCTCCTCCAGCGCCGCCAGCCGCGCCTTCTCCTGCGCGGTGAGCGTGCTCAGCAGCGTCCGCGCCGCCGCCAGCTTCGTCTGTACGTCCTTCTTGCCGGCCCGCAGCGACTCCTGCGAGGCGGTCAGCCGCTCCAGGCCCCGGGCCGCGGCCGTGCGCTTCTTCGCGACGCCCGCCCGCTCGGTCTCGAAGTCCCGCAGCGCCTGCTCCTCGCGGCCGGTCAGCTGCTTCATCAGGTGGTTGCGGTCGAAGAAGGCCTGCGGGTCGTCCGCGAGCATCAGGGTCACGGTCGAGGCCATGCCGCCGGTGCGGTACTGCTCGGCGGCGTAGTTGCCGAGGACCCGGCGGGTGTCGTTCAGCCGGGCGGTGCCCCGGGCGACCTCGTCGAGCAGGCCGTCGGCCTTCTCGCGCTGGTCGTCGGTGGCCTCCTTGGCCCGGTTGTACGACTCGGTTGCCGTGCCCGCCTGCCGGTAGAGGTCGTCGACCTTGCGCTGGACCTCCTCGACCGTGGGCTTCGGCCTGCCCGGGGCCGCGCCCGCGCTCTGGGCCAGCAGGCTCACCGAGGCGAGCGCGGCCGTGGTGATGCCGACGGCGGGAGCGGCCGTACGAATGAGGGTGCGCGGCTTGCGGTGGGAGGGCAAGGCCGACACCTCCTTCCGGATCGTTCCGGACGGGGGCGGTCCCCGGACGGGGGCGTTCCCCCGTTGAGGCGGCACGCTAGCCAACTCGCGTGGCCGCTGGGAAGGTTGATGTCCGACAGGCCCGATACGTTCCCGTGACCTTTACGCTCCGTAGTCGTTGGTTCGTCTCTGCGAAGGCGGGAGCGGGCTGTCAGAGCGGGGTCCTAGACTCGGGAGACGATGAGCAGCCTCTTTGACGACAGCTTCCTGGCGGACCTCCAGCCCTCCGAGGAGGAGCATCCGCCGCCGCCCGAGGACGGCCCGGTCCGGGAGGAGGTGCCGGACGACCTGTTCCAGGGCCGTTTCGACGCACCCCCGAGCCACGACGCGTACTACCGGGACGGCGCCCCGCGCCCGGTGGTCGACCCGGCGACCCTTCTGGAGGGGCTGAACGGGAACCAGCGGGCGGCCGTCGTCCACGCCGGCTCCCCGCTGCTCATCGTGGCCGGCGCGGGCTCCGGCAAGACCCGGGTGCTCACGCACCGCATCGCCCATCTGCTGGCCACCCGGGGCGTCCACCCCGGCCAGATCCTCGCGATCACCTTCACCAACAAGGCCGCGGGCGAGATGAAGGAGCGCGTCGAGCAACTGGTCGGCCCGCGCGCGCACGCGATGTGGGTGATGACCTTCCACAGCGCCTGTGTGCGGATCCTGCGCCGCGAGTCCAAGAAGCTCGGCTTCACCTCGTCGTTCTCGATCTACGACGCGGCCGACTCCAAGCGCCTGATGGCGCTGGTCTGTCGCGACCTCGACCTGGACCCCAAGCGGTACCCGCCGAAGTCCTTCAGCGCCAAGATCTCGAACCTGAAGAACGAGCTGATCGACGAGGAGACCTTCGCCGGCCAGGCCGCCGACGGCTTCGAGAAGACCCTGGCGCAGGCGTACGCGATGTACCAGGCGCGGCTGCGCGAGGCCAACGCGCTGGACTTCGACGACATCATCATGACGACGGTCCACCTGCTCCAGGCGTTCCCGGACGTCGCCGAGCACTACCGCCGCCGCTTCCGCCACGTGATGGTCGACGAGTACCAGGACACCAACCACGCCCAGTACACGCTGGTGCGCGAGCTCGTCGGCCCCGCCGGGCAGGACGAGGCGCCGGGCGAGCTGTGCGTGGTCGGTGACGCCGACCAGTCGATCTACGCCTTCCGGGGCGCCACGATCCGCAACATCCTCCAGTTCGAGGAGGACTATCCGGACGCGACGACGATCATGCTGGAGCAGAACTACCGCTCGACGCAGACGATCCTCTCCGCCGCCAACGCGGTCATCGAGCGCAACGAGAGCCGCCGCCCCAAGAACCTGTGGACGGACGCGGGCGCTGGCGCGCAGATCACCGGCTATGTGGCCGACACCGAGCACGACGAGGCGCAGTTCGTCGCCGACGAGATCGACCGGCTCACCGACGCGGGCGACGCCAAGGCGGGCGACGTCGCGATCTTCTACCGGACCAACGCCCAGTCCCGTGTCTTCGAAGAGATCTTCATCCGGGTCGGCCTGCCGTACAAGGTCGTCGGCGGCGTGCGCTTCTACGAGCGCAAGGAGGTCCGCGACGTCCTCGCCTATCTGCGCGTCCTCGCCAACCCGGAGGACGTGGTCCCGCTGCGCCGGGTCCTCAACGTCCCCAAGCGCGGCATCGGCGACCGCGCCGAGGCGATGATCGACGCGCTCTCGCTGCGCGAGAAGATCACCTTCCCGCAGGCGCTGCGCCGCGTCGACGAGGCGTACGGAATGGCGGCCCGCTCCGCCAACGCCGTCAAGCGCTTCAACCAGCTCATGGACGACCTGCGCACCATCGTCGACTCGGGCGCGGGCCCCGCCGTCGTCCTGGAGGCGGTCCTGGAGCAGACCGGCTATCTGGCCGAGTTGCAGGCCTCCACCGACCCGCAGGACGAGACCCGGATCGAGAACCTCCAGGAACTCGCCGCCGTGGCCCTGGAGTTCGAGCAGGCACGCGGCGAGGCCGAAGGGGCCGAGGGCGCGGGCACCCCCACGCTCGCGGAGTTCCTGGAGCAGGTGGCGCTCGTCGCCGACTCCGACCAGATCCCCGACGAGGACGAGGAGGGCTCCGGCGTGATCACGCTGATGACCCTCCACACCGCCAAGGGCCTGGAGTTCCCGGTGGTGTTCCTGACCGGCATGGAGGACGGCGTCTTCCCGCACATGCGCGCGCTCGGCCAGGTCAAGGAGCTGGAGGAGGAGCGCCGTCTGGCGTACGTGGGCATCACGCGCGCCCGCGAGCGGCTGTATCTGACGCGCTCCTCGATGCGCAGCGCCTGGGGCCAGCCCTCGTACAACCCGCCGTCCCGGTTCCTGGAGGAGATCCCGGTCCAGCACCTGGACTGGAAGCGGACGGGTCCGATGGCGGCCCCGGCAGGACCGGTCTCGGGCAAGGGCCTGGGCGGGGGACCGTCCTCCTCGCGGGCGCGCTCGGGCCCGTCGGGCTTCGCGACCCGGCGTACCAGCGACAAGCCGGTGATCGCGCTGACCATCGGGGACCGCGTCACCCACGACCAGTTCGGTCTGGGCACGGTGGTGTCGGTGACCGGTTCGGGCTCGGACGCGCAGGCCACGATCGACTTCGGGGACGAGCGCCCCAAGAAGCTGCTGCTGCGGTACGCGCCGGTGGAGAAGCTGTAGCAGCCAAGAGGCCGCAAATCGTTTCTCTACCGGCGCTGTGACGGGCTCGGCCTAGGTCGGGTCGAGCCCGTGGCCGCGCAGCCACGGCAGCGGGTCTATCGGCGACCCGCCGCCGGGGCGCACCTCGAAGTGCAGGTGCGGACCGGTGGAGTTGCCGGAGTTGCCCGAGTACGCGATGACCTCGCCGGCCTTGACCGGGCCGGACCGCAACTTGGTGCTGGAGAGGTGGCAGTACCAGGTCTCGGTGCCGTCGTCGGCGGTCACTATGGCCATGTTGCCGTAGGCGCTGTTCCACTGCGTACGGACGGTGCCGTCGATCGCCGACATCACCGGGGTGCCGTAGTCGACCGGGAAGTCGATGCCGGTGTGCACCGACATCCAGTTGACGCCCGCCTGGCCGAAGTACGCGCTGAGGCCCCGCTGCGTCACCGGCAGCAGGAACTTGGGGCGCGCGGCCTCCTTGCGCGCGGCCGCCTCGGCCTTGCGATGCTTCTCCGCGTCCTGGCGGGCCTTGAGGTCGAGACGTTCCTGCGTACGGCTGGCGCGGTCGGCGAAGTTGCCCGCCTCCGCGCTGAGGTTGGCGAGCTGGGTGTCCAGCTTGCTGTTGGCGGCGACCGGCTTGACCGACGACGGGTCGGACGCGGTCACGGCCGTGCCCTCGTCCTTGCTCTCGCCGCCGAGCCCGCTCACGGACGCGGCCGCGACC
The DNA here is from genome assembly GCF_055570295.1 of Streptomyces sp. NPDC031265. Lineage (NCBI taxonomy): Bacteria > Bacillati > Actinomycetota > Actinomycetes > Kitasatosporales > Streptomycetaceae > Streptomyces > Streptomyces sp. NPDC031265. Next base: position 127,526 of record NZ_JBVIHM010000009.1, on the reverse strand, counting down.
CCGGCGACACCCATCACACACACGGACGGCACCGCGACGGTGAGCAGCGCGGACCGCTTGGCCGGACTGCGCCGACGGCTGCGGGCGCCGGAGGGGCGGCGGGGGGTGACGGGAGCGGTAGCGGCCGCGGCGAGCGGCTCGGCTGCGGGCGGGTCGTCCAACTCCCCCTCAGGAGAAGGGGTTTCGAACTTGTCGGAGTCGAGGTCGGGCGCGGGGAACTGGGCGGTGCTCTCCGCCGGTGCCTCGGCGTGGCCCTTCTCGTTCTCGTGCGCGGGCTCGTAGCCGTGCTGCTCGTACGCCTGCTCATGCCCGGCTCCGGGCTGGGCGACGGCGTCGTGCGCGCCCATGCTCTCGACACCGACGTTCCAGGCGGCCGTGTTGTACGTGCCCGTCTCGTCGTACGCACCGGCCGCGTACCCCGCACCGGGCACGGTCCACTGGCCGGTCGTGTCGTAGGCGGCGCCGTACGCGAATGAGGTGGTCTCGAACTGCCCGGTCTGCTGCGCCTGGTTCCAGGCGCTGGCGTCCCACTGCCCGGTGACATCGGGCCCGGCCGACTGGGCCGGGATGGTCCACTGCCCGGTGGTGTCGTACGAGGTCTGCTGGTACTGGTACTGGTACTGCTGCGCGCCGTAGGCGTCCCACTGGCCCGTGTCGTACGTGCCGGTGTGGCTCGTGTCGTAACCGCCGGGCAGAGCACCGAAGAGCGGGTCGGTGTTGAGGGCGCCGGTGGCGTCCGCCGTGGAATAGCCGTCGTATCCGGCGTATCCGGCGTGGGCGTGCTGGTCGGTCACCAACTTCTCTCTCGCCTCGGCAACGGGACCTGGGTCCGGGGGCCCTGGGGAGGGGCTCCCGGTGGGGGAAGCAGTGGCGTGACTGTACCCGGCGGTACGCGACAGCGACAATCTTCCGCAGGTTTTATTGGATGAGGAAACGGGCAATCAGCGTCTTTCGGCGGGCTGTGGGCAGAGGCTTGGTCTTTCGTTCGAGAAATGTTCGAGCAAGCGGGTGCTGAGCGGGCCGTTAGGACGGCTCAAGCTGAAGCTCAAGCAACCGAGAACGCATCGCGCGCGCTGCCCGTCTCTTCTTTCCCGGCCTCTTCCACCGTCAACGCCTGACGTATGCCGGTGGCGACGGCCGGGTGGACCGGCAGGGCCAGGTGTCCGATTCCCGACACCCGTACGTTCTGAACGGTCAGATCGGGGTGGTCGATACGGGCGGTCTCCACCGGGACCATCAGCGTGTCGAGGTCGCTCCAGAAGCTCACGAACCGCGTCCGGCAGCCGGGGGCGGGCCGGCGCAGCTCCTCGACGACATCGGAGCCGGGGCACATCTGGCGGACGATCGGGTGCGCGCTGATGAGCTGCGCCGACCGCGTGCCCGCGTGCGGGGTGCCGAGCGTGACGAGCGTACGGACGCGCGCGTCGCCGCCGAGGCGCTGGACGTAGTAGCGGGCGATCAGACCGCCGAGGCTGTGCCCGACGATGTCCACCTCGGCGTGCCCGGTGCGCGCGCAGATCTCCTCGACATGGCGGCCGAGCAGTTCGGCGGCGGTACGGATGTCGCAGGTCAGCGGCGAGTAGTTGAGCGATTCGAGATGGCGCCAGCCGTGCCGGGACAGCGAGCGGCGCAGCAGGACGAAGACCGACCGGTTGTCGATGAAGCCGTGCAGCAGCACGACGGGCGGCCGGGCGCGCCCGGCGGTGGGCAGCTGTGGTGCCCCGTCCGGGGCGGGGTCTCTCTGCTCGGCCGCCATGCCGGATGGATAGAGGACGAGATGGCCGGCCAGCACGGCGAGGTCGAGTGCGGTGGCGCGCAGCATCGCGGCGGAGACCCAGGCGCGGCGCAGACACAGCGGAAGGAGTGGAAAGAACTGCACGGACGGCCTCCCGAACGGCACGCCGGGAGGACGGCCCTGTCCCCCGTGTGCCCTCATGGGGCGCCCCCGCGAAAACGCGCTCGTCAAGAACGCCATGGGCCGGACCTCCGTGCTGTGCGGCTGACGGCACGGTGGTCCGGCGCCTTCAGAGTGGCTCCCCTTGCAGCCGACCCGGCAGGTCCGGCCGGCGGGCGGCGGACAACCGGGTGCGGCGACGCAGAACGAACATGTCCCACCGTGTGATTTCCCCCTCCCCGGCCGCCGCGAAACGGCGGCGTGCGCGATGCTGGAGATAACGTTCGTTCACTTCAGTTCGTCCACTTCAGTTTGTTCACCTCGTGTGGAGGCAGTGATGGGTGTAACCGGTCCGATCCGCGTGGTGGTGGCCAAGCCGGGGCTCGACGGGCACGACCGGGGCGCCAAGGTCATCGCACGGGCGCTGCGCGACGCGGGCATGGAGGTCATCTACACGGGCCTGCACCAGACCCCCGAGCAGATCGTCGACACGGCCATCCAGGAGGACGCCGACGCGATCGGCCTCTCCATCCTCTCCGGCGCCCACAACACGCTGTTCGCCAAGGTCCTGGAACTCCTGAAGGACCGCGACGCGGAGGACATCAAGGTCTTCGGCGGCGGCATCATCCCCGAGGCGGACATCCCCCCGCTGAAGTCCCTCGGCGTGGCCGAGATCTTCACGCCTGGGGCGACGACGACGTCGATTGTGGAGTGGGTCAACGCGAATGTGCGGGAGGGGGCGGGGGCGTAGGGGGCCTCGTGTTCGACTGCGGGTTGTCTGTGGCCGGTCGCGCAGTTCCCTCCTGAGGGGGGATGCGAGGCTCGCGCCGGGCGGGCTCCTGGGGGCGTGTTCTTTCTCTGCGGGTGGGTGGGGGCTGGCCGCGCGGTTCCCCGCACCCCTTAGGTACCAGGTACCTCCAGCCCCTGCGGCGTTTGAGGTGCGGGCCCCTTTAGGGGCGCGGGGTACTGAGCGACCAGCCACCGGCGGCCGGTCGGCGAACGGAGGCCGGGGCGCAGCCCCGCCAACGGGGTCCGGGGGTGTAGCCCCCGGGAGACCACCTCAGCCCCCCACCCCCGGAGGCCACGCGGCGGAGCCGCACATGTCACAGCGGGAACGGGCGGGGTGGGGGCTCAACCGTCCAGTTCCGCCAGCATCGCCCCCCGCAACCGCAACGTCCCCACCAGCCGCTGAAACGCCTCCGCCCAGTAACCCCCCGCTCCCGGCGACGCCCCTTCCTCCTCCACCGGCACAGCCGTGAGCGCGTCGAGCCGCCCCGCCTCCCCCGGAGACAGGCACCGCTCCGCCAGCCCCATCACCCCGCTGAAGCTCCACGGATAGCTCCCCGCGTCCCGCGCGATCTCCAGCGCGTCCACCACGGCCCGCCCCAGCCCCGCCGACCACGGCACCAGACACACCCCCAGCAGTTGGAACGCCTCCGACAACCCGTGCGCGGCTATGAACGCGGCGACCCACTCCGCCCGTTCCTCCTCCGACAGCGTCGACAGCAGCTTGGCCCGCTCGGCCAGCGACACCGTCCCCGCGTTGCCGCCCGGCGGGGAGGACGGGGTGCCGAGGAGCGCACGCGCCCACTCCGCGTTCCCCTGCCGCACCGCCGCCCGGCACCATGCCGCGTGCAGCTCGTCCCCCCAGTCGTCGGCGACCGGCAACACCACGATCTCCCGCGCCGAACGCCCCCCGAGCCGCCCTGTCCAGCCCTCCAGCGGCGCGGCCTCCACCAACTGGCCGAGCCACCACGACCGTTCGCCCCGCCCGGTCGGCGGCTTGGGCGCCACCCCGTCGCGCTGCATCCCCGCATCGCACTCGTGCGGTGCCTCCACCGCGATCCGCGCCCCGTCCCCGTCCCCCGACCGGTCGAGCGCGACGCACGAGGCCGCCCGCGCCGCCATCCGCCCGGCCAGCGCGGACGCGGGCAGCGCCGAAAGCAGCTCGGCGGCCGTGGCCCGGACATTACGGCTGCGGTCGGCGAGCGCCCGCTCCAGGAACGGCTCGTCCTCCCCGCAGAGCCCGGCCCGCAGCGAGTCGAGGAACATCAGCCGGTCCTCGGCCCGTTCGGCCGCCCACGTCGTGGCGAGCAACTCCCGCGCGGCCCCGGGCTCGTAAGCCCGTACCGCCGCGAGCAGCGCCACCCGCTCGGCGAACAGCCCCTCGTCCCACAGCCGCCGCACCGCCTCGGTGTCCGAGGCGTCGGGCAGGACCGTGCTGCCCGGCCCGCCGCGCAGCGCGAACCGCCACTCCGGGTTCAGCCGCGCCAGCCACGTTCCGCGCGGCCCGGCGAACGCCAATGCCTGCGGCCGCAGATCCGTACGCGCCCGGGCCGCGTCGAGCAGCGCGGGCAGCAGGGCGGGCGGCGCCCGGAAGCCCCGTTCGGCCGCCGCGCCCAGCCACTGCGGCAGCAGCTCCGCCAGATCCGGCGCGGCCCCCCGCCGGCCCCCGGAGTGCGCCGACGCCGAACGGTCCGCGAGCAGTTGCCCGAGCCATCGCCGCGCGGCCTCCGGCAGCTCCGGCCGCCCGTCGTCCGGCGCCCTCTCGGGCCGTATCGGAGCTGGTGCGGGCAGCAGTCCCGCCCGGCGGCGGACGGTTCGCAGCGCGGCCTCGTCGAGGAGCGCGGCGGGTTCCCCGGCAGCGGGCCGCCGCTCGGTGCCGAGCAACGCGCTGGTGACGAGCTCCTCCCAGGAGCCGCCCGTGCCCCCGGTCCTGGCCGTGTCCCCGTTCCTGGTCGTGCCCCCGTTCCTGGTCGTGTCCCCGTTCCTGGTCGCGGCAGCGGACATCGTGGCTTCTCCTCCATACATATGCGCACCCTCCTTCACAGCAGCCCGCAAACCCGCAGCCTTCAACCCCGCAGCCCTCGAACTCGCCGCCGTCACAGCAGCCGCACCGCCTCCGCCTCGCCCTGCGCCCACCCCGCCAGCGGCGCGAACCCCCGGTGTCCGCACTCGCCGAACACCGTGACCGGGCCGCCGCCCGACAGCGCGACGAGCTTCCACAGGCCCGCCCGGTCAGCCGCGCCCGAGGTGACGGCAAGTGCCAACTCGCCGTCGGCGTCCGCCAGTTGCCACCCCTGGCCGCCGCCCTCACCAGGCGGTACCGGTATCACCCCGCTCAGCGTCACCGGCCACGCGTCCAGCCACGGATCGTCCCGCAGCGCCTGCCCGTACCGCTCCATCGCCTCGGTCGTCGTGCCGCCGGGCGGCGGGCCCACGGCCGCCAGCGGCGCCCCGAACCGCTCGCCCAGCGCGGCCCGTAGCTGCCCGCCGCCCGGGTACGGCGTGAGCTCGGCGTCGATCGCGAGGCCGACCGGCAGGGCGAGCTCGGGCGCCCGGCCCGCCGCGCCGAAGTCGAGCAGCATCGCCGCACGGCCCGACTCCCGTCCGTACAGCCAGATCCGGCGCGTGGTCAGCTTGCTGTCGGCCGTGTCGTACTGGGCCAGGACCTGCCAGATGTCCCGCACCGGCGGCCCCTGCGGCGGCGCGGGCACGCCGACCCGCGCCCGGACCGTGGCGGCCAGCGGCTCCGGCAGCCCCTCGCGGCCCAGCCAGGCCCGGTCGAGCAGATGCAGCAGCGCGCACTCCTCCAGGAGCCGCACCGGCCAGCCCGGCCCGGAGCCCGGTATCGCCCCCAACTCCCTTACCCTGCCCGCCAGTCCCGGCGCCTGCGCGTCGACCATGCGGGCGGCCGTCTCCTCCCACAGCCCGTACCCGGGCCGCTCGGCCGCCGCCAGGCCGCCGCGCAGCAGGTCCTCCAGACGCTGCTCCAGCTCGGCCGCCCCGGCCGTGACCCGCTCGGCACGCTTCTCCGCGCGGCGCCGGGCCGCCTCCGGATCGGCGGTCCTCGCCTCGGCGGGGCCCGCCCCCTCGCTCCCCTTCTTCTCCGCCCGCTCCCGTCGGCCGCGCAGCCACTCCTCGGCCCAGCCGGGCACCTCCCCGTCCCCGACGGCCGGCACCGCCTGCTGGTCCGCCGCCCAGAGCAGCAGCAGCCCCAGCGCGTGTTTGCACGGGAACTTGCGGCTCGGGCAACTGCACTTGTATCCGAGCCCGCCCGTGTCGACCACCGTCTGGTACGGCTTGCTGCCGCTGCCCTTGCACAGGCCCCACACGCTTGAGTTGTCGCAGCCGCTCTCCGACCACGGCCCGGCCGTGCCCAGCTTGCTTCCCGCCTTGCGTGACGCGGCGTCAGGAGCCAGAGCCAGCACCTGTTCCGCAGTCCAGCGCACCCCCTGCTGATTCATGCTTCCGAAGGTAGATGCCCCCACTGACAATCGGCCTGACCTGCACTTTCCCCCGCGCCGAGGCCGATTGTCAGTGGCGTGGTGCACGGTGGACTCACATCGGGTCGACTGATCTGGAGGGGGATCCATGACCGTGTCCGAAATCAACTCCGCAGCCGCCGGAAGCGGTGTCGAGGCGGCCGCCGCCGAGGCCCTGCGCCCGCACGCCGAGCACGCGTTCGCGCACGAACTCAAGGCGCTGGCGGCCGCCGACGACCGGCCCAGGCCCGCCCGTTGGCAGCTCTCGCCGTGGGCCGTCGCCACGTATCTGCTCGGCGGCACCCTGCCCGACGGTACGGTGATCACGCCGAAGTACGTGGGCCCGCGCCGCATCGTCGAGGTCGCCGTCACCACGCTCGCCACCGACCGGGCGCTGCTGCTGCTCGGCGTCCCCGGCACCGCCAAGACCTGGGTGTCCGAGCACCTCGCCGCCGCCGTCAGCGGCGACTCCACGCTGCTGGTCCAGGGCACGGCCGGCACTCCGGAGGAGGCGATCCGGTACGGGTGGAACTACGCGCAACTGCTGGCGCACGGCCCCAGCCGGGACGCCCTGGTGCCCAGCCCGGTCATGCGGGCCATGGCCGAGGGGATGACGGCCCGGATCGAGGAGCTGACCCGTATCCCCGCCGACGTGCAGGACACGCTGATCACGATCCTGTCGGAAAAGACGCTGCCCATCCCCGAGTTGGGCCAGGAGACGCAGGCGGTGCGCGGCTTCAACGTCATCGCCACGGCCAACGACCGTGACCGGGGGGTCAACGAGCTGTCGAGCGCGCTGCGCCGCCGCTTCAACACGGTGGTACTGCCGCTTCCGGCGACCGCCGACGAAGAGGTCGACATCGTCTCGCGCCGGGTCGACCAGCTCGGGCGCTCGCTCGACCTGCCCGCAGTCCCCGAGGGCATGGACGAGATCCGCCGGGTCGTCACCGTCTTCCGCGAGCTGCGGGACGGCGTGACCGGCGACGGCCGCACCAAGCTCAAGTCCCCTTCGGGGACGCTCTCCACGGCCGAGGCGATCTCGGTGGTGACGGGCGGTCTGGCGCTCGCCGCGCACTTCGGCGACGGCGTGCTGCGCTCCGGCGACGTGGCGGCGGGCATCCTCGGCGCGGTCGTCCGCGACCCGGCGGCGGACCGCGTCATCTGGCAGGAGTACCTGGAAACGGTGGTGCGCGAGCGCGACGGCTGGAAGGACTTCTACCGCGCCTGCCGAGAGGTGTCGGCATGACCGCCCTGTCCTCGGCCGCGCCGGACGCGTCCGCTGCGGATGCGGCCGCGCCGGATGCAGTCGGGCCCGGCGCCACGGACCCGGCGCCCGCCGAGCCCCCCGGCCCCTGGCTGCTCGGTGTGCGGCACCACGGGCCCGGGTCGGCGCGGGCCGTGCGGGCGGCGCTGGAGGCGGCGCGGCCCCGGGCCGTGCTGATCGAGGGCCCGCCCGAGGCCGACGGGCTGCTCGCGCTCGCCGCCGACCCGGACATGCGGCCGCCGGTCGCGCTGCTCGCCCATGTGGTGGACGACCCGCGCCGGGCCGCGTTCTGGCCGATGGCCGAGTTCTCGCCGGAGTGGGTGGCGCTGCGCTGGGCCCTGGACGCGGGCGCCGAGGTCCGCTTCATCGACCTCCCGGCGGCCCACTCCCTGGCGGAGGAGCCGCCGGAGACCGAGCCACTGAGCGGGACGGACGGCGGGACCGACGACGAGGGCGGTTCACAAGAGGGGCGGCCCGGGCTGCGGATCGACCCGATCGGCGTGCTCGCCGAAACCGCCGGATACGACGACCCGGAAGCCTGGTGGGAGGACGTCGTGGAGCACCGCGACGGCACGCCGGGAGCCGATCCGTACGGCCCGTTCACCGTCCTGGGCGAAGCCATGACGGCGCTGCGCGAGGCGTACGGGGACGGCGGCCACGTGCGCGACCTGATCCGCGAGGCGTACATGCGACAGCAACTGCGCGCTGCCCGGCGCGAGTTCGGGGATGGGATCGCGGTGGTGTGCGGCGCCTGGCACGTGCCCGCGCTGGCCGCCCGGACCACGGTCGCGGCCGACCGCGCGCTGCTCAAGGGCCTCCCCAAGGTGAAGGCCGAGCTGACCTGGGTGCCCTGGACCCACCGCCGCCTCGCCCGGCACAGCGGCTACGGGGCGGGCGTCGACTCGCCCGGCTGGTACGGGCACTTGTTCGCCGCCCCCGACCGGCCCGTCGAGCGCTGGATGACCAAGGTCGCCGGGCTGCTGCGCGAGGAGGACCGGCAGGTCTCGTCCGCCCACGTCATCGAGGCGGTGCGGCTCGCCGGGACCCTCGCCGCGATGCGCGGCCGCCCGCTGCCGGGCCTGACCGAGACGACCGACGCGGTGCGGGCGGTGATGTGCGAGGGCTCCGACGTGCCGCTCGCCCTCGTCCAGGACCGCCTCGTCGTGGGCGATGCGCTCGGAGAGGTCCCCGACGCCGCCCCGGCCGTCCCGCTCCAGCGCGACCTCACCCGCGCCCAGCGCTCCCTGCGGCTCAAACCGGAGGCGCTGGAGCGCGAGCTGGAGCTCGATCTGCGCAAGGAGACCGACGCCGCGCGCAGCCGTCTGCTGCACCGGCTCAGCCTCCTCGGCATCGGCTGGGGCGAGCAGTCGGCGTCCCGGGGCAGCACCGGCACATTCCGGGAGAGCTGGCGGCTGCGCTGGGAGCCCGAGCTGTCGGTGCGGGTGGCCGAGGCAGGGGTGTGGGGCACCACGGTCCTGGCCGCCGCCACCGCGCGGGCCGAGTCGGAGGCCGCCGGGGCGACGGTCCTGGGCGAGATCACCGCGCTGGCCGAGCGGTGTCTGCTCGCCGAGCTCACCGACGCGCTCCCGGTGGTGATGCGCGAGCTCGCCGACCGGGCCGCGCTCGACACGGACGTCGCCCACCTCGCCCAGGCGCTGCCCGCCCTGGCCCGCACGCTGCGGTACGGAGACGTGCGGGGCACGGAGACGGCCGCGCTCGGGGAGGTGGCGGCCGGGCTCGCCGAGCGGATCTGCGTCGGCCTGCCGCCCGCCTGTACCGGCCTGGACGCGGACGGCGCCACCGAGATGCGCCGCCGCATCGACGACGTCCACACGGCCATGGCCCTGCTCCCGGAGGCGCCCGAGGGCCCGACGACCCTGCGGGACCGCTGGGCGTCGGTCCTGGCCAGGCTGGCCGGGCGGGACACGGCGGCGGGGGAGATCCGGGGCCGTGCCGTCCGTCTGCTCCTGGACGACGGACGGCTCGACGACACCGAGGCGGAGCGCCACATGGGCCTGGCGCTCTCGGCGGGGACACCGCCCGGCGACGCGGCCGCCTGGATCGAGGGCTTCGTCGGGGGCGCCTCGGGCGGCGGGATGCTCCTCGTCCACGACGAGCGGCTGCTCGCCCTGGTCGACACCTGGCTGACCGGCGTCCCGGCCGACGCCTTCACGGACGTACTCCCGCTGCTGCGCCGCACCTTCTCGGCGTACGAACCGGGCGTGCGCCGCACCCTCGGCGAGCTCGTCCGGCGCGGCCCCGGCACCGCCGGTCCGGCCCGGGCCGACGCGGCCGCCCCCGGCTTCGGGGCCGGGCTCGACGAGGAGCGCGCCGACGCGGTGGAGCCGCTGCTGCGGCTGATCCTCGGCGGAAGCACCCACGGATCCGGCGCACCGCCGGAGCCGTCCGGCCACCTGGCATCCGGCCACCTGGCATCCGGCCACCTGGCATCCGACCACCTGGCAGGAGTGGGGAAGTGAGCACAGAACAACTCGATGCGGCCGCCGGCGAGCGGCTGCGCCGCTGGCGGATGGTGCTCGGCGGGGAGCAGGGCGCCGACGGCACGGGCCGCACGCTCGCCGGACGCGACGCGGCGATGGACGGCGCCCTGGCCGCGCTCTACGGCGGCTCCGGCGGACGGGGTTCGTCGAAGGACCGGGGCGCCGGGCTCGGCGCCTCCGCCCCGAGCGTCGCCCGCTGGCTGGGCGACATCCGTACGTACTTCCCCAGCTCGGTCGTCCAGGTCATGCAGCGCGACGCCATCGACCGGCTCGGGCTCTCCGCGCTGCTCCTGGAGCCGGAGATGCTGGAGGCCGTCGAGGCGGACGTGCACCTCGTGGGCACGCTGCTCTCGCTCAACAAGGCGATGCCGGAGACCACCAAGGAGACGGCCCGCGCGGTCGTCCGCAAGGTCGTCGAGGACCTGGAGAAGCGGCTCGCCACCCGGACGAAGGCCACGCTCACGGGCGCCCTGGACCGTTCGGCCCGGATCAGCCGCCCCCGCCACCGGGACATCGACTGGGACCGCACCATCCGGGCGAACCTGAAGAACTACCTGCCGGAGTACGGCACGGTCGTCCCGGACCGGCTGGTCGGATACGGGCGGGCCGCCCAGTCCGTCAAGAAGGACGTGGTCCTCTGCATCGACCAGTCCGGCTCCATGGCAGCCTCGGTCGTCTACGCCTCGGTCTTCGGCGCCGTCCTCGCCTCCATGCGCTCGATCGCCACCCGGCTGGTCGTGTTCGACACGGCCGTCGTCGACCTCACCGACCAGCTCGACGACCCGGTGGACGTGCTGTTCGGCACCCAGCTGGGCGGCGGCACCGACATCAACCGCGCCCTCGCCTACTGCCAGTCGCAGATCACCCGTCCTGCCGACACCGTCGTCGTACTGATCAGTGATCTCTACGAGGGAGGGATCCGGGACGAGATGCTGAAGCGGGTGGCGGCGATGAAGGCGTCCGGGGTGCAGTTCGTGGCCCTGCTCGCCCTCTCCGACGAGGGCGCCCCGGCGTACGACCACGAGCACGCGGCGGCCCTGTCCGCCCTGGGCGCGCCCGCCTTCGCCTGCACCCCCGATCTCTTCCCGGAGATCATGGCGGCGGCGATCGAGAAGCGGGCGCTGCCGATACCGGACGCGGGCTGAAACCGGTGCCGGGGTCGGCCTCCCGGCCGGGGGCCGGGGTTGTCCCCCGGGGAGACACAGCATGGCGGCGGCGATCGAGAAGCGTCCTCTGCCGATACCTGACACGCTGTGAGCAGGTGATCTGTGACAGGTATCACCGCTCAGGTGTGATCTGCGATTTAGGGAGCTCGCTCTGGCGGGGATAACCTGCGAGACGGACATGCCGCGTACCCGGACACCGTGTACGCCTCCCTCAGTGACAGTGCCGTCACGTTGCCCTTCGCGGCACGCCCACGCAGAAGAACGAACCGCGAACCACTGAAAAGGGACGGACGCGCGTGGACCTGTTCGAGTACCAGGCGAGGGACCTCTTCGCCAAGCACGGTGTACCGGTGCTGGCCGGTGAAGTGATCGACACGCCTGAGGCAGCCCGCGAGGCGACCGAGCGGCTGGGCGGCAAGTCCGTCGTCAAGGCGCAGGTGAAGGTAGGCGGCCGAGGCAAGGCCGGCGGCGTGAAGCTGGCCTCCACGCCGGACGAGGCCGTCGCTCGCGCGACGGACATCCTCGGCATGGACATCAAGGGCCACACGGTCCACAAGGTGATGATCGCCGAGACCGCTCCCGAGATCCTTGAGGAGTACTACGTCTCGTACCTCCTCGACCGCACCAACCGGACCTTCCTGGCCATGGCCTCGGTCCAGGGCGGCATGGACATCGAGGAGGTCGCGGAGAAGACTCCCGAGGCCCTCGCGAAGGTCCCGGTCGACTCCAACGAGGGTGTGACCATCGAGAAGGCCCGCGAGATCGTCGCCCAGGCGAAGTTCCCGGCCGAGGTCGCCGAGCAGGTCGCCGAGGTCATGGTGACCCTGTGGAAGACCTTCGTCGCCGAGGACGCGCTCCTCGTCGAGGTCAACCCGCTCGCCAAGGTCGCCTCCGGTGACATCCTCGCCCTCGACGGCAAGGTGTCCCTGGACGAGAACGCCGAGTTCCGCCAGCCGGAGCACGAGGCGCTTGAGGACAAGGCGTCGGCCAACCCGCTTGAGGCGGCCGCCAAGGCCAAGGGCCTCAACTACGTCAAGCTCGACGGCGAGGTCGGCATCATCGGCAACGGCGCGGGGCTCGTCATGAGCACCCTGGACGTCGTCGCGTACGCCGGTGAGAACCACGGCGGCGTGAAGCCGGCCAACTTCCTCGACATCGGCGGCGGCGCGTCCGCCCAGGTGATGGCGAACGGCCTGGAGATCATCCTCGGCGACGCGGACGTCAAGTCCGTGTTCGTCAACGTCTTCGGTGGCATCACCGCGTGCGACGAGGTCGCCAACGGCATCGTCCAGGCGCTGCAGCTCCTCGCCGACAAGGGCGAAGAGGTCACGAAGCCGCTGGTCGTGCGCCTCGACGGCAACAACGCGGAGCTGGGTCGCAAGATCCTGTCGGACGCGAACCACCCGCTCGTGCAGCGCGTGGACACCATGGACGGCGCGGCCGACAAGGCCGCCGAGCTCGCGGCTGCGAAGTAAGGGACGAGGTCAGACACCACCATGGCTATCTTCCTCAACAAGGACAGCAAGGTCATCGTCCAGGGCATGACCGGCGCCACGGGCATGAAGCACACCAAGCTCATGCTCGCTGACGGCTCCAACATCGTCGGCGGTGTGAACCCGCGCAAGGCCGGCACGTCCGTCGACATCGACGGCACCGAGATCCCGGTCTTCGGCACGGTCGCCGAGGCGATGGAGAAGACCGGCGCCAACGTGTCCGTCCTCTTCGTGCCGCCGGCGTTCGCCAAGGCCGCCGTGGTCGAGGCGATCGACGCCGAGATCCCGCTCGCCGTCGTGATCACCGAGGGCATCGCGGTCCACGACTCCGCCGCCTTCTGGGCGTACGCGAAGGCCAAGGGCAACAAGACCCGCATCATCGGCCCGAACTGCCCCGGTCTGATCACGCCGGGCCAGTCCAACGCCGGCATCATCCCGGGCGACATCACCAAGCCGGGCCGTATCGGCTTGGTGTCGAAGTCCGGCACGCTGACGTACCAGATGATGTACGAGCTCCGTGACATCGGCTTCTCGTCCGCCGTCGGCATCGGTGGCGACCCGGTCATCGGCACCACGCACATCGACGCGCTCGCCGCGTTCGAGGCCGACCCCGACACCGACCTGATCGTCATGATCGGTGAGATCGGCGGCGACGCCGAGGAGCGCGCGGCCGACTTCATCAAGGCCAACGTGACCAAGCCGGTCGTCGGCTACGTCGCGGGCTTCACCGCGCCCGAGGGCAAGACCATGGGCCACGCCGGCGCCATCGTCTCCGGCTCCTCCGGCACGGCCCAGGCCAAGAAGGAGGCCCTGGAGGCCGCGGGCGTCAAGGTCGGCAAGACGCCGACCGAGACGGCCAAGCTGGCGCGCGCCATTCTCGGCAACTGACACAGTCTCGCCGCCTGACCTTCGGGTCGCCCGTACGGCTGGTCCGTACGTCTGTACGCGTGTGGGCCCGCACCCCCGGACAAGGGGTGCGGGCCCACGCGCGTTTCCAGGCCCAGCGGGTCCCGGCGGGTGTCAGCGGGACTCCGGGACCAGCCGTTCCGGCCCGTGTGCGGGCTCTTCGAGCAGCTTCCGGTGGAGCTCCACGTCCTGTTCGACGTGCCGCTGCGGGCCGCTGTTGAGCGGGACACCGCCGATGCGCTGGCCCGGGGAGACCGGCGGGATGTAGCGGGTGGGCGCGTTGGAGAGCGTGAAGGCCGTCGCGCCGACGATGACGGCGGTCAGGGTGACGGCGGCACGCGTCCAGCCCCGGATGCGGCGCTCGCCACCGGCACGCACGCGCCGGGGACCGGGCAGCCGGGTCACGGCCGGGGGCTCGGCGAGGGCGAGTTCGCCGATGCGCCGCCGCAGCAGCGCGGACAGCGCCTCCGCGGTGGCGGCCGCGGCGAACTCCGGTACGTGGACGGCGACGGCCTCGCGGGCGTTCAGCAGCCGGTTCGCGGCGGCCGGGGTGCTGGCCTCGGTCTCGGCGGCGGTCTCCGGCAGATCGAGGCCCAGGCCGTCGTAGAGCAGGAGCGTACGGCGGTGCCGGGGCGGCAGGTCGAGCAGCGCGCGCAGCAGCGTACGGAGCTCCGGGTCGGCCGGGGCATGGTCGGGGTGCTTGTGCGCGCGGCGGAACCGGTGCCAGGGGGAGAGGGCGTACTCGTGCGCCGCGGCCCGTACCCAGCCCGCCGGGTCGGCGTCGGTCGCGACCTCGGGCCACCGCTGCCAGGCGAGGTGGAAGGCGCGCGCGACGGCCTCCTTCGCCAGCCGCCGCCGCCCGGTGAGCAGGTACGTCTGCTGGACGAGGGCGGTGGAGTGGGCGGCGTAGAGCGCGTCGAAGGCGTCGACGGGGGTGTCGAAGACGGGGCGGGCGGGAGGCTCGGGGGCGGGGTCCGATGCGGCCGGGACCCGGGGTGTTTCATCGGGATCATCCGCGTCGTCCGCCTCGGCGGGGAGCAGGGGCGCGCCGGCGAGTGAGGGGACCGGCACCGGGGCGGGGCCGTGGGCGTGGGCCGCGTCGTGGCGGACCGGTGCCGTCGCCGGGCGCTTGGCGGCCCGTTTCGCGGCGGAGCGGGGGCGGCGGGTGCTCAGGGGCTTGGCGGGCGCGCTGGGTTTCACCCGGGTGGTGGGGGCGCCGGGCCCGCCACCCGCATCCGTATCGGCGCGGGTGTCCGTATCGGCCTCCGCCGGGACGCCGCCGGAGCCCGTGACCGGCCGTTCCTCCGGGGTCGGCACGGGCGGCGGCGACACGGCGGCGCCGGTGTCGGACGTGCGCTCTGTCATGAAGGGCTCCCAGGACTCCCCGCGAAGGCCGAGACGGCCGTACCGCCCGCAGCCTTACCCCGAGCAGACAAGAACATAAACATACATTGGGCGACACGGCGGGCATTTTCCTGTTACGCGGAGAAAGCGCGTGTCGTTGGCAGCATGGCGGCGTGACACAAGTGACCGATCGCGGCCTGAGGTTGCCTGCGGCCCAGGGCCGCCCGCCCGTGCTGGCCACCTGCGTGCTGCGCGGGGTGATGGCGGCGGGGCTGGGACTCGGCGTGCTCGCCGTGCTGGTGACAGTGGTGTGGATCAGCTCGCCCTACCCCGACAGCGGCCCCAGCGGCGCACTGCGCGCGGCGGCCGCGCTGTGGCTGCTCGCCCATGGAACGCAGCTGGTCAGACCCGACACGCTCAGCGGGGTGCCCGCCCCGGTGGGGATCGTGCCGCTGCTGCTCGTCGGGCTGCCGGTGTGGCTGGCACACCGGGCGGCGCGGGACGCGCTGTCGTACGAGAGGAAGCCGGAACCGGGGTATGGCGACGACGAGGGGGCGGAGGAGGGCGGCGAGCGTACGGCGCTGTCACCCGTATGGACTGCCTTCACGGCCGTGACCTGCGGATACCTTCTGGTGGGCGCGGCGGCGGTGCTGTACGCGTCCGACGGTCCGCTGCCCGCCGCGCCCCTCAGCGCCGCGCTGCACCTGACCCTGGTGACCTCGGGCGCGGTGGGCGCCGGGCTCTGGACCGCGCACGGCCGTCCGCGCATTCCGCTGCCTGGGTGGGTGCCCGAGCCGGTACGCCGGGTGCTGGTCCATCGTCGTACGAATACGGCTGTACGAGCCGGGTCGGCCGGGGTCGCGGTGCTGCTGGCGGGCGGGGCTCTGCTCGCCGGGGCGGGGCTGGTGTGGCACGCCGGCGCGGCCCAGGACACGTTCCTGCGGCTGGCGGAGGACTGGCCCGGGCGGCTCGCGGTGCTGCTGCTGGCGCTGGCGCTGGTGCCTAACGCGGTGGTGTGGGGGGCGGCGTACGGGCTGGGGTCGGGGCTCCTGCTCGGCACCGGCGCGGTGGCGACGCCGCTCGGGGTGGCGGGAACGCCAGCCGTGCCGCACTTCCCGCTGCTGAGCGCGCTGCCGGCCGAGCCGCGCGGGAACTGGCTGACCTGGTCGGTAGCGGTGCTGCCGGTGCTGGCCGGGCTGGCGGTCGGATGGTGGACGGCGCGGCGGGCGACGGGCGAGGAGGAGGGGGAGGAGGCGTGGGGGCGCGGGGAGACGGCGCTGGCGGCGCTGTACGGGGCGGCGGCGTGCGGGGCGGCGCTCGCGCTCCTGACCGCGCTCTCGGCCGGCCCCCTGGGCTCGGAGCGCCTGGCGGCGCTGGGCCCGGTGTGGTGGCGTACGGGCGGGGCGGCGCTGCTGTGGACGGCGGGGGTGGGGGTGCCGGGGGCGCTGGGGTTGCGGTGGTGGCGCACGGGCGGGGCGGCGCTGCTGTGGACGGCGGGGGTAGGGGTTCGGGGGGCGCTGGGGTTGCGGTGGTGGTGGGGGCGGAAGGCGGCGGAGCCGCCGGTTTCGGGTGTGGTGCCGGTGGCGGCCGTGCCGCCGGTTTCGGGTGTGGCCCCGGAGACTGTGGCCGATGCGGCCGGGGTGCGGCGATGGTGGTCGCGCCTTGCCTGGCGGCGTCGGAAGGGCGAGGTGGCGGAGCCGGGGGACCGGGAGCCGTACGACGTCCTGCCGGTCGGGGCGTGGCACGACGGCGGGGTGCGGGAGGCGTCCGGGGGGCTGATGCCGGACGTCCCGGCGGGGGGTGAGGTGCCGGAGCGGCCGGTGGGGGCGCCGGTGGTGGGGGTGCCGGAGCCGGGCGAGCCGGGGCCGGCCGTACCGGTGGATTCGGGCGGGCTGCCCGGGGCTGGGGATCGGGCCGAGGGGGTCGTGGTGCCCGAGCCGGGGCCGGAGCAGCGGGAGGCTGCTGTGCCGGGGGACCAGGGTGAACCCGGGCCGGAGGGCTCGCCCCTCCCCGAAGCCGAGGGCGAGCCCCCGGCCCCCCACTAGCCGCGATGGCCCCACCCACCCGCCCGTTCGGCGGCGTTGGGGCGGCTCGGGCCTCTGGTGGCCGGTTGCCCGCCGTCGGCGACTGTGCCCCGTCGGTCGCGGCGCCCGCCTGCGGCGGGCAGGGCCCGGCGGTGTTGGCGAAGCTCGGGTCTCTCGTTGCCCGCCGTCAGCGGCTGCGGCCCGCCGGTCGCGGTGCCCGCCGGTCGCGGTGCCCGCCTCGCGGCGAGCCACCCCGTCACCCCCCACTCCTACTCCTTGACCCCGAACAACGGCTCCAGCGGGTTCGGCAGCAAGTCGTTGCATGCCAGGGAGCCCGTCTTCGTCAGGGCGTCGTCCACGCATGTGTAGTAGTCGCGGTACACGATCTGCATCGTGAACGTTGCCGCCACGATCGACAGGGAGAGGATCGCCGTCACCAGGCCCGTGACCGCCGCCGTCGTCTGGGGCTTGGCGGGGGGCGGCGGCGGGGCCGACGCGGGGTGTGCCGGGGTGGCCTCCGGGGGCTTCGGCTTGGCGCGGAGGGAGCTGATCGCCCAGTACAGCGCCAGGGAGCCGAGCAGCAGTGCGATCTCCGTCATGTCGAACAGGGCGAAGAAGAACGCCCACATGCCCGAGAGCAGCGCGTAGCGCGCCCGGCGCTGGGCCGGGTCCGTGGGGTCCCAGCGCAGGGCGGGGCCCGGCGGCGGGTTCTGGCCGGGACCGGGGCCGGGACCGGAGCCGCGCTCCGGGTCCTCCGGGCGGTTGCCGAAACCGCCCTGGCCGGCGCCGGGCTGGCGGTCGCTCCACTGGCTGCCCCAGGGGGACGAGCCGTCGGCCGGGCGGCGCGGGCGCCACGGCTGGTCGGGACGCCCCTCCGGCGGCGGCGCGAAGGGATTGTCGTCGGCGGGCGCCCGGTCCGAGCCTTCATCGGCCCCAGGACCGGCCCCAGGACCGGCCCCGGCACTCGGTGTCCCGGTCGTACCCCCGGTGCCGGATCCGTCGGCCCCGGCACCGGAACCCTCGCCCCGGGCCCCGTCTTCCCGCGCGCCGGTGGCTTCCTCCCGCCGCGACGGAGTCGAGCCCGTCGGGTTCGTCGGGTCCGTCGAATCCGTCGTCGCGGGGGAATGGCGTTCTGCGAACGGCTGGTCGCGTCGGTCCGGCATCTGGTGAACGTCTTCCCCTCGGACCCCTGGCCAAGGGGGTCGCATTCGTCGAGCATTGAGGTCGAGTGTCAAGCGGGCTCCTGGCGGGTTCCCGCGCGGGGGTCCGGCCAGACGCTCGGCGTGCTCGAATCCGTGCTCATATCCGTGCTCATGTCGTCGTCGTGGCGCCGTCCTCGGACCGCGCCTCCCCAGACGCTACCTGCCAGGCCTGCCCCCGTCCCGTGGGGGCGGTTCGGTGTGCCGGTATCGTTGCTGACGGTCGGCGCATTCGTAGGGTTCCCCGTATCGAGGGGGGCGACTCGTTCGTACGACCATACAAAGGTGCGTCGCGGGCGGTCTCCGACCAGGCGCCAGGCCCCGCACGGCGGGGCGCACCGCACGCACCGGCACAGACCCACCACGCCTCACCCCGTACGCGAGAAAGGGCCCAGCCGTGGCCTCCCCGCCCCCCGCCGCCGCTCCGGCACGCCTCGTCGTGCTGGTCTCCGGATCCGGTACGAACCTCCAAGCCCTGCTCGACGCCATCGCCGCCGACCCGGACGGGTATGGCGCGCGGATCGTGGCCGTGGGGGCCGACCGGGACGCGATCGCCGGGCTGGAGCGGGCCGAAAAGGCTGGTCTGCCCACCTTTGTCTGCCGGGTGAAGGATCACCCCACCCGTGACGCCTGGGACCTCGCGCTCGCCGAGGCCACCGCGGCGTACGCGCCGGACCTCGTCGTGTCCGCGGGTTTCATGAAGATCGTGGGGAAGCACTTCCTCGCACGGTTCGGCGGGAAGGTCGTCAATACGCACCCCGCCCTGCTGCCCAGTTTTCCCGGCGCCCACGGCGTCCGTGACGCCCTCGCGTACGGCGCCAAGGTCACCGGATGCACCGTCCACTTCGTCGACGACGGCGTCGACACCGGCCCGATCATCGCCCAGGGCGTGGTCGAGGTCCGGGCGGACGACACGGAGGACGCGCTCCACGAGCGCATCAAGGAAGTCGAGCGAAGGCTGCTCGTCGACGTCGTGGGGCGGCTGGCCCGCGACGGATATCGCATTGAGGGACGAAAGGTTCTGTTGCCGTGAGTAGCAAGCGGGAGATCCGTCGCGCGCTGGTCAGCGTCTATGACAAGACTGGTTTGGAGGAGCTGGCGCGTGGGCTGCACGCGGCCGGGGTCGAGCTCGTTTCCACCGGGTCGACGGCCGGGCGCATCGCGGCCGCCGGGGTGCCCGTCACCAAGGTGGAGGAGCTGACCGGCTTCCCCGAGTGCCTGGACGGCCGGGTCAAGACGCTGCACCCGCGTGTGCACGCCGGGATCCTCGCCGATCTGCGTCTGGACTCGCACCGCGAGCAGCTGGCGGAGCTCGGCGTCGAGCCGTTCCAGCTCGTCGTGGTCAACCTGTACCCGTTCAAGGAGACCGTCGCCTCGGGCGCCTCCGCCGACGAGTGCGTCGAGCAGATCGACATCGGCGGGCCCTCGATGGTCCGGGCCGCGGCCAAGAACCACCCGTCGGTGGCCGTGGTCACCAGCCCCGAGCGGTACGCGGACGTGCTCGCGGCCGTCGGGAGCGGCGGCTTCGACCTGGAAGCCCGCAAGCACCTGGCCGCCGAGGCGTTTCAGCACACCGCCGCGTACGACGTGGCCGTGGCGTCCTGGATGACCAATGTGTACGCGCCGGAGGACGGCGCCGCACTGCCCGGCTTCCTCGGCGGCACCTGGGAGCGCAAGTCCACCCTGCGCTACGGCGAGAACCCGCACCAGGCCGCCGCGCTCTACACGGACGGCCGGCCGGGCGGCATCGCCAACGCCGAGCAGCTGCACGGCAAGGAGATGTCCTTCAACAACTACGTGGACACCGAGGCCGCCCGCCGGGCCGCCTACGACCACGACGAGCCCTGCGTCGCGATCATCAAGCACGCCAACCCGTGCGGCATCGCCGTCGACGCCGACCTCGCCACCGCCCACCGCAAGGCCCACGAGTGCGACCCGCTGTCCGCCTTCGGCGGTGTCATCGCGGTCAACCGGCCGGTGACGGTGGCCATGGCCGAGCAGGTCGCGGAGATCTTCACCGAGGTCATCGCGGCCCCGGCGTACGAGGACGGCGCGGTCGAGGTCCTGGCGCGCAAGAAGAACATCCGCGTCCTCAAGGTCGACGGCACCCCGCACCAGCCCGGCGACCTCAAGCCGGTCTCGGGCGGCGCCGTGCTCCAGCAGACCGACGTGTTCCAGGCCGAGGGCGACGACCCGGCGAACTGGACGCTGGCCACCGGCGAGGCGCTCTCCGAGGCCGAGCTCAAGGAGCTGGCCTTCGCCTGGAAGGCGTGCCG
This sequence comes from Streptomyces sp. NPDC031265, assembly GCF_055570295.1. Classification (NCBI taxonomy): domain Bacteria; kingdom Bacillati; phylum Actinomycetota; class Actinomycetes; order Kitasatosporales; family Streptomycetaceae; genus Streptomyces; species Streptomyces sp. NPDC031265. The sequence continues at coordinate 107,194 of NZ_JBVIHM010000009.1, read as the reverse complement.
GGCCGTCAAGTCCAACGCCATCCTGCTCGCCAAGGACGGCGCCTCGGTCGGCGTCGGCATGGGCCAGGTCAACCGGGTCGACTCGGCCAAGCTCGCGGTGGAGCGGGCGGGGGAGGAGCGGGCGCGGGGCTCCTACGCCGCCTCGGACGCGTTCTTCCCGTTCCCCGACGGTCTGGAGATCCTGACCGCCGCGGGCGTGAAGGCGGTCGTGCAGCCGGGCGGCTCGGTCCGGGACGAGCTGGTGATCGAGGCCGCGAAGAAGGCGGGCGTGACGATGTACTTCACCGGCACGCGCCACTTCTTCCACTGATCGCGTATGCGAAAGGCCGCACCCCGGTGCGGGGTGCGGCCTTTCGCACGGTGACTCGGAAGTGACTCAGTAGCGCGGGCGGTTGAACCAGGCGCTGCCGTCGCGGGTCATCATGGCCGCCGCCATGATGCCGCCGAAGGTCATCCACAGGACGGCTGAGATCAGGCCCCCCGAGGAGCTTTCGTTCGCGGCGCCGACCAGGATGAGCAGGCCGACCACTGCGCCCAGGATGCCGTAGACCATCGTCGTGATGCGGACGCCCTGGTGGCCCTTGGAGAGGCGGACGCCGAGGGTGATCGAGAGCGCGGTGAGGCCGAGGAAGATGACGGCGAACAGGAAGAAGATGCCGGCGGCGGCGTGGCCGATGTCACCGAACGGGGTGTCGCCGAAGGTGTCGTCCGTCTTGTTGGACACGTCGTTCGTCACGGCCGCGCCGTACAGGGCGAAGATGCCGACCAGGGCCTGGACGGCGCCCACGATGAACAGGAAGACGCGCGCGGTCTGCATCAGGCCCGGCATCTGCGGCGGCATCACCATGCCGCCGGGGTAACCCGGGTACGCGGGCTGCTGCGGGTAGCCGTACGGCGGCTGCTGCGGCGGTACGCCCTGGGGAGCGGCCGGGTAGCCGTAGCCCGGCGGGTTCTGCGGCGGGGGCGGGGGCGCCTGGCCGTACGGGTTGTTCGGGTCGCCGAAGCTCATGACGGGATTCCTCCGTTGTTCCGTGCGGGGACGACGCGGCCCGAGCGGAGGAAAGTTGGTGTGTGAGCGGTTCGCCCCCCGGCACTGCCCGCGGTACTGCGCAGATCATCGTTCTAAACAAGACATAAGTTTGTCCAGCCGGAAGCTGGATGTGTTGTGCAAGTGCAACTTGGGCGATCATGAGTCGCCCTGGAAGAATGGGAAACATGACCGCCCAGATTCTCGATGGCAAGGCCACCGCCGCAGCGATCAAGTCCGATCTGGCCGTCCGCGTGGCGGCCCTGAAGGAGAAGGGGATCCACCCCGGTCTCGGCACCGTCCTGGTCGGTGAGGACCCCGCCAGCCAGAAGTACGTGGCGGGCAAGCACCGCGACTGCGCTCAGGTGGGCATCGCCTCCATCCAGCGCGAACTGCCCGCCACCGCCACGCAGGAGGAGATCGAGGCGGTCGTCCGGGAGCTGAACGAGGACCCGGAGTGCACCGGCTACATCGTCCAACTCCCGCTCCCCAAGGGCATCGACGAGAACCGGATCCTGACCCTGATGGACCCGGCCAAGGACGCGGACGGGCTGCACCCGACCAACCTCGGCCGTCTGGTGCTCAACGAGCCGGGCCCGCTGCCCTGCACGCCGTACGGGATCATCCAGCTGCTGCGCAAGCACGGTGTGGAGATCAACGGCGCCGAGGTCGTGGTGATCGGCCGCGGTGTCACCATCGGGCGCCCGATGCCGCTGCTGCTGACCCGCCGCTCCGAGAACGCGACGGTGACGCAGTGCCACACCGGCACCCGCGACCTCGCCGCCCATCTGCGCCGGGCCGACATCATCGTGGCCGCCGCCGGGGTGCCGCACCTGGTCAAGCCCGAGGACGTCAAGCCGGGCGCGGCCGTCCTCGACGTCGGCGTCAGCCGCGACGAGAACGGCAAGATCCTCGGGGACGTGCACCCCGGGGTCACCGAGGTGGCGGGCTGGATCTCCCCCAACCCGGGCGGCGTCGGCCCGATGACCCGCGCACAGCTGCTGGTGAACGTCGTAGAAGCGGCGGAGCGCGGCGTGGCCGCGAGCTGACCGGAAGGGAACTGGGCATGGACGCCGATACGAGTACGGGGGACGGCGGCACCGGCGGGGGCGACCCCGCCGAGCCGCCGGCGAGCGGCGCCCAGCCGTCCCCAGGGGCCACGACGGGCAAGCCGTCCCGCAAGGGCTCCCGGCGGTTCCCCTCGGTCACACGGGACACCGCGCGGCCCGAGGGCGGCGGGCGGGCGGCCTCCGGTGCCTCGCCCGCACCCGCGCGCCAGTGGCCGCTGCTGACCGTGCTCGGGTCGACGGGGCTCGGGCTGCTGCTCGTCTCCGTGGACCTGTTCCGGGTCGGGCTGATCATCATCGGCCTGGCCCTGCTGGCGGGCGGTGTGCTGCGCTGGATGCTGCCGTCGGTGGGCATGCTGGCGGTGCGCTCCCGGTTCACCGACATCACCACGTACGGCTCGCTCGGCGTCCTGATCGTGCTGCTCGCGCTGGTGGCGCAGCCCAGGCCCTGGCTGGACATCCCGCTCCTGGAGGATGCGGTCCGGTTCACGGTGCGCTGATCCACCGTGCGCTGAGCGGGCGCGGGTGAACGCCTGCGCGCCCCCGTGCGTACATCTGTACGTAAACCCGTGCGTAATCCGTAGACAAAACAGAACGGCGCCCGTCCTCTCCCCCGTGGGACGACGGGCGCCGTCTGTCCCCCGTGGACGTAAGAGTCATGGACGCGCCAAGGCGGCTACAAGGGAAGCCGGAGGCCTGTGGCGCGGAGGTGACCGTTCCGCAACTGTGTGTGCGTCGGGCAACAGCCGCCCCCGGGCGGCGGGGGCCTTGGTGACGGCACCCCGCGCCGATGGGAGGATGGGGGCCGAACAGGGACCAAGGGCGCGTCGGGGGGCGGCACGGTCTCGGGGGTGCATCGGGCACGTATGGGGGGACAAGGGGGAAGCACATGCCTCGCTGGAAGGCGCTGCCGGAAGAACTCGACCCACAGGTCAGGGAGTTCGCGAGCCAGCTGCGCAGGCTGGTCGACCGCAGCGGACTGAGCCTCGCGGCGGTCGCCGACCGCACCGGCTACAGCAAGACCTCGTGGGAGCGCTATCTGGGCGGACGGCTGCTCGCGCCCAAGGGCGCGATCGTCGCGCTCGCCGAGGTCACCGGCACCAATCCCATCCATCTGACCACCATGTGGGAGCTGGCGGAGCGGGCCTGGAGCCGCGCCGAGATGCGCCACGACCTGACCATGGAGCAGATCCGGATATCCCAGGCGCGGGCGGCGCTGGGTGAGTTCGGCCCGCCCCCCGGGGGCGGCGGGCCGCAGAGCCCGGTGCCCCAGCGCGCCGAGCCGCTGCCGACCACGCCCCGGCCGTCCGGGCCCGGTGTCCCCGTGGCCGAGCCGGGTGCGGGCCGACGCGTGCCGCCGCAGGGCCCGAACCGGGGCCCGGGCGGTGGGGACGGACGGGGGACCGGCGGGCGGCGCAGACTGGCGATGTTCGTGGCGGGCGTCGTCGGCGCCCTGCTCGTCATCGCCGCGGCCGTGCTGCTCACCGATCTGGGTGGCGGCAGCGACGACAAGGCGGCCCCGACGCCCTCGCCGACGCCCAGCACCTCGGCGCCCTCGCTGCCCGCGGGAGTGAAGTGCGCCCGCGACAGCTGCACCGGGCAGGACCCGGAAGTGATGGGGTGCGGCGGCGCGTTCGCCAAGACCGTGGCATCCGCGAAGATCGGCGCCACGCTGGTGCAGGTCCGCTACAGCCAGACCTGCCAGGCCGCCTGGGCCCGCATCCAGCAGGCCGCGCCCGGCGACAAGGTGCAGATCAGCGCGGGCACCACGGCGGGCGGGAGCGGGACGGTGGACGCGGACAAGGAGGCGTACACCAAGATGCTCGCGGTCGACGGCCCGACGTCGGCGAAGGCGTGCGCGACCCTCGTCTCCGGCAAGAAGGGCTGCACGGTACGGCAGTGAGCCGCCCGGAGTACGGGGTGAGGCGTCCCACAGGGGGGTGGGGGTTAGGGGTGGCCGGGGTCGGATAGCCTGACCGCTGGATATCTCTTCACGTCAAGATTCAGTTCGGTTTCCTCCCGGCAGGTCCGGGGAGCACCGAGCGGGACCTTGACGTGAAGAGATAGCCGGAACTAGGGGCTACCCCCCACCACCTGCTGTTCTAAACGGAGATCGCCATGACCCGCACTCCCGTGAATGTCACCGTCACCGGCGCGGCCGGACAGATCGGCTACGCGCTGCTCTTCCGTATCGCCTCCGGTCACCTGCTCGGCGCGGACGTGCCGGTCAACCTCCGTCTCCTGGAGATCCCGCAGGGCCTGAAGGCCGCCGAGGGCACCGCCATGGAGCTCGACGACTGCGCCTTCCCGCTGCTGCGCGGCATCGAGATCACCGACGACCCGAACGTCGCGTTCGACGGCGCCAACGTGGCGCTGCTCGTCGGCGCCCGTCCGCGGACGAAGGGCATGGAGCGCGGCGACCTGCTCTCCGCCAACGGCGGCATCTTCAAGCCGCAGGGCAAGGCCATCAACGACAACGCCGCGGACGACATCAAGGTCCTCGTCGTCGGCAACCCGGCCAACACCAACGCCCTCATCGCGCAGGCGGCGGCCCCGGACGTGCCGGCCGAGCGCTTCACCGCGATGACCCGTCTGGACCACAACCGGGCGATCTCGCAGCTCGCGAAGAAGACCGGCGCGGCCGTCTCGGACATCAAGCGACTGACGATCTGGGGCAACCACTCGGCCACCCAGTACCCGGACGTCTTCCACGCCGAGGTCGCCGGGAAGAACGCCGCCGAGCTCGTCAACGACGAGGCGTGGCTGGCCGACACCTTCATCCCGACCGTCGCCAAGCGCGGCGCCGCGATCATCGAGGCCCGTGGCGCGTCCTCGGCCGCCTCCGCCGCCAACGCCGCCATCGACCACGTGCACACGTGGGTCAACGGCACCGCCGAGGGCGACTGGACCTCCATGGGTATCCCGTCCGACGGCTCCTACGGCGTCCCCGAGGGCCTCATCTCGTCCTTCCCGGTCACGGTCAAGAACGGCAAGTACGAGATCGTCCAGGGCCTGGAGATCAACGACTTCTCGCGCGCCCGCATCGACGCGTCGGTGCAGGAGCTCAAGGAAGAGCGCGACGCCGTGCGCGAGCTCGGCCTGATCTGAGCCCACGCTCGCCGGTCGGAGGCCGGCCGGCTCCACGAAGCCTGTGAGGTCCCCCGGGGCCGAGCAGTGCGAGCGGACCAATCAAGAACGGCGCGCGACGCCGTGCGCGAGCTCGGCCTCATTCAGCAGTACCTGAGCCTCGGCTCGCCCACCACCCCCGGCAGCCCCACCAGGCCGCCGGGGGTGGTCTTTTTGGCGTACGACACGGAGGGCGCCCCTCCTTTACGCTGTGGCCTTGGTCACAGGCAACTCGTCTGTAGCCGTGGGGAGTTCGCTCATCGGGGGGACCGTTGACGCAGACCTACCTGCCGCAGCAGCCGGGCCGGCCGGAGCCGGGCGGTCCGGCCGGTCCGAGGGCGCCCGGCACGAGCGAGGCCACCCGGCTGCTGTGCGCCGGCGCGTATCTGGACGGGGCCTTCCGCGACGCCGTCATCGACGAGCTGTACGTCCACGAGGAGCGCATCGCCGCCCCCTCGCTCGGCATCGACGCGGCGCGCGTGCTGGCGCACGCCCTGCGCGCCCGGCGCCTGGAGATCGGCTGGTCCGCCGCCATCGTGCTGCTGTGGATCGTGGCCGTCCCGCTCACCCAGTGGCTGATCCTGCTCTACCTCCCGGCGTTCTTGCTCTTCACCCTGGCGGGCTGGATCCGCGGGCCCCTGGAGCGGCCGCTCTGGTACCGCAGGATCGCCGCCTGGTACGTGCGCTGGACCGGGTGGGCGTTCTACCTGTGGGCCCTGGTGATCCTCCTCGTCCCCGCCCTGGAGGGCGGCTCGGCGGCGCTCCCGGGGCTGCCCGGGCCCCTCGGCAGCCGTCCCTCCGGCGACGAACGCATCCAGGCCTGGTGCGCGCTCGTACTGCCGCTGCTGCTCGCGTGGGCGGTCGCCATGCAGCGCGGCCAGTTCGCCAAGTCGCTCACCGAGGAGCTGTCCAGACCCCGGTTCCCGGGGCTCGACGCCGACCCGGCCGAGGCGGCGGACGGCGTCCGGTTCCGGCGCCTGTCCCGCCGCATCCGCGCCGAGCAGCACGCGCCGCTGGTGCTCTACCGCGTCGCCAACCCGTTCTGCGGCGCCGGACGGCCGTACGAGCCATGGTCCCTCTCCGTCGAGCTGCGGCCCGGCAAGGACCGGGAGCCGGACCCGCTCGACAACAGCGCGATCCTGCGCCGGATCGTCCCGCTCCTGGAGGCGCTGCGCGTCCCGTCCCCGCACGGCTCGCCGGAGCTCGCCGACGCGGTCCGCGACCGGCTGCGGGACCTGGAGCTCGACGAGATCGTGTTCCTGCCGGTCGTCGGGCTGCCGACCCGCGCCGACGCCCCGTACACCGCCCGCGCCTTCGAGGAGCACCGCGCGCACGCGATCGAGGAGGGCGGCGAGACCCGGCGGCACTTCCTGCGGATCCGGGTCGGCGGCTGGGGCGAGGAGATCGTCACCACGGTCTTCGTACGGGTCCACACCCAGGGCGGGATGCTGATGCTGGAGGTCGCCCCGCACGTGCTGCGCCCGGTGAAGCGGCTGTACCAGGACGCCGACCGGGTCGCCCACCGCTACCGGCACAACAACCGCTTCGGCAAGGCCGCCTGGGCGATGGGGCACACCCCGGCCGCCGCCGGGCGCGCGGTGCTCACGCTGTGGCGCGGGGCCGTATCGCTGTGGCGGCTGGCCACCGGAGGGCACGGCAGGGCGCTGCCGGAGGGGCCGGTCCGGGCGGTGCGCGAGCTCGGCTCCGACAACGACGCCTCGCTCTTCCAGGAGATGGACGTCAGCCGCTATCTGAAGTCGATTCAGGACCGGGTGAACAACGGGGTGCGGCTCGCGCTCCAGGAGGCGGGCTGGGAGACGGACGAGTTCGTCCAGAAGATCGTCAACGTTGCCGAGGGGGCGACGTTCATCGAGACCGCCAGGGGAGCCATCGCCATCGGCAACCGCAACACGGTGGTCAACCGAACGGGCAGAGCGGGAACGGGAGGCGGCCGTGGCGACGGATGACGGGCAGGGGAAGCGGCGGGGCGGGATCAGTATCGGCAGTGTGGTGGGCGCGATGGCGATCGGCGACCACAACACCGTGACCAACCAGCAGGGCGGCGCGCCGGCCGACCCGGTGCAGGCCGAACTCCTCGAAGCGATACGTGAGTTGCGCACCGACCTCGCCCGGGTGGTCGCGGGCGAGCGCACCCGGGCACTCGACGGCGCGGCGGCCGACGCGGAGGCCGAGATCGCCGCGGCGGGCGCGGCGAGCCCGGGGCGCCTCGCCCGGCTGCGCCAGGCGCTCGCCGACGCGGAGGGCCTCACCGGCGTCCTCGCCTCGGCGGCCGCCGTCGGCCGGACGGTCGCCACGCTCCTGGGCGGCTGAGCCATGAGCGCACGACGTGGTGGGGGCGCCCACTGGAACGACGAGACGCAGAGCTGGGAGCAGGGCGGCTCCCCGCCGCGTCGGGGCGCCGGAGCGGCTCCCCGGCCACCGGATCCGCCTGCCGCCCCGCCCTCGTCGCCGCCGCCCCTGCCGCCGCAGCCGCCGGGGTCCGCGCCGGCCTGGCTGAGCCCGGGCTCCGGGCCGTCGCCGGGCGCGTATCACGAGGCGGAGACCCAGGGGGCGTACGATCTGCCGCGCGATCCGGCGCACCCGCCCCCGTACGCGCCACTGGACCCCGGGCGGCGCAGGCAGCGGGCGGTCGTCGCGGCGGTCGCGGCCGCCGTCCTCGCGGGCGGTCTGGCCGGCGGCTGGCTGATGTGGGGCAGGGACGGCGGCTCGGGGAGCGGGGGAGCGGCGGGCGCCTCGTCCTCCGCGTCGGTGGGGACCGACCCCTCCGGGACGCCGACGGACAGCCCGACGGACACGCCCACGGACACTCCCAGCGACACGCCCACCGACAGCGCGTCGCCCGAGAGGAGCCCCGTCGCCGTACCGGACGGCTTCCACCGGGTGGCGGACCCGCTCGGCTGGAGCGTCGCCGTACCGGCCACCTGGACCCGTACCGAGGAGCGCAGCAGCGCCCTCTACCGCTCGCCCGACCGGCGGTATCTGCTCCAGATGTTCCGGCTGACGGAACCGGGCATCACCCCGTACGAGGCGCTGCGCGTCACCTCGGCCAACCTCGCCTCCAACCACGGCTACCAGGAGGTCTCGCTGCGCCGGATGGCCGAGGTGACCACCACGGACGCGGCCGAGCTGGTCTACGCGTACGACCGCACCGACCCGGCGGAGCGCATCCAGGGCGTCGCCCGCTCCTTCGTCGCCGGGAACGGGTTGCCGTACACGGTGCTGGTGTACGGCCCCGTCGACGACTGGCCCGCGCAGCTCGGGGTGCTGAACGCGGTGCTCGGCACGTTCGCGCCGGGCTGAGAGAGGGTGGCCCCGGCTCAGCCCGTGCGCAGCTGCTCCGCGACCTCCCGTACCGCCTTCATCGCGCGGCGCTGGAGCAGCGGCCCGAACGTGATGCGGGCGGCGCCCAGTTCGCCGAGTCGGCGCGGGGTCGGGCCGTCCGCGAGCGCGACCTGGTTGACCGGAGCCGGCACGGCGGCGGCGATCTTCGGCAGGTGCTCGGCGGGCGCCCCGTACGGGTAGACGCAGTCGGCGCCCGCCGCCACGTACGCGCGCGCCCGCGTGATCGTGGCGTCCAGGTCGGTGACGCCCTCGATGTACGTGTCCACGCGCGCGTTGATGAAGAGCCGGTCCCCGGCCTCCGCGCGCACCTCCGCCAGCCAGTCGGCGTGGCGCGCCGGGTCCTTGAGGGCGCCGTCGGCCGAGTCCTCCAGGTTGCAGCCGACCGCGCCGGTGTCGAGCAGCCGGGCCACCAGCTCCTTGGGGGCGAGGCCGTAGCCGCCCTCGACGTCCGCCGAGACCGGCACGGAGACGGCCCGGACGATCCGGGCGACCGCCGCGAACATCTCGTCGCCGGGCGTCTCGCCGTCCGCGTAGCCCAGCGACGCGGCGACCCCCGCGCTCGGCGTGGAGAGCGCGGGAAAGCCCGCCTCCTCGAAGATCCGGGCGCTGGCCGCGTCCCACGGGCCGGGCAGGATCAGGGGGTCGCCCGGGGCGCGCCCGTGGTGCAGGGCGCGGAAGGAGGCGACGGGGGTCAGCTGTGCCATTCGGTCTCTCCGGGTGCGGTTCGCCGGGCCACCATCAGCCGGTTCCAGCTGTTGATGGCGGTGATCGCGGCGATGAGGTGGGCCAGTTGGGTCTCGTCGAAGTGCTTGGCCGCCAGCTCGTACAGCTCGTCGGGAACGAAACCGTCGGTCAGAACCGTTATGCCCTCGGTGAGGGCGAGGGCCGCACGCTCGCGCTCGCTGAAGCGGTCACCCGCCTCCCGCCAGGCCGCGACGAGATCGAGCCGTCCCTCGGTCTCGCCGTGGTCGCGCGCGAGGTCGAGGTGCATGTCGAGGCAGAACGCGCAGTGGTTGAGCTGCGAGGCGCGGACCATGACCAGCTCCGTCAGGGTCGGGTCGAGCGCCTTCTTGGCGGCCGCGCTCACACCCGCCAGCGCCCGGTAGACCTCCTGCGGAACCTGCCAGGCGCGCGCGGTCACTTGTACATCCCCGGGGTGTAGTGGCCCGGGGTCATCCGGGTGGTGACGCCGAAGCGGTTCCAGGCGTTGATCACCGTGATCGCGGCGATCAGATGACCCAGCTCGGTCGCGTCGAACTGCGCGGCGGCCTTCGCGTACACCTCGTCCGGCACGAAGCCGTCGGTGAGGACGGTGATCGCCTCGGTCAGTTCGATCGCCGCCAGCTCCTTCTCGGTGTAGAAGTGCTGCGACTCGCCCCAGGCGCTGAGCTGCACGATGCGTTCGACCGACTCGCCCGCCGCGAGCGCGTCCTTGGTGTGCATGTCGAGGCAGAACGCGCAGTGGTTGAGCTGCGAGGCACGGATCTTGACCAGCTCGTGGATCACCGGGTCCACCCCGCGTCCCGCCGCGGCCTCCAGCTTGACCATGGCCTTGTAGACCTCCGGGGCGGCCTTGGCCCAGTGCAGGCGGGGGGCCTGCTCGGCCGCGTAAGGGGCGTCCTTGCCGTCCTTGATCTCGTTGCTCTCGCTCACCGTGTTCCCGTTCGTCGTCATGGAAGTGACGGTACGCGGCACATGTCACACGGGTATGGTCCATTTTCATGGTGGAATCCTGGGCCACTTCCTCCGGAACTCCGGCCAAAGTCTTCGGTGTCGACCTCCATGTGGAGGTGGGCGCGGGCGGGCTGCGCGCCGGCCTCATGGACGCGCTGCGCGAGGCCGTACGGGGCGGCAGGCTCACCCCCGGCGCCCGGCTGCCCTCGTCGCGCTCGCTCGCCGCGGACCTGGGCATCGCGCGCAACACGGTCGCCGACGCGTATGCCGAACTCGTCGCCGAGGGCTGGCTCACCGCCCGCCAGGGCTCCGGGACCCGGGTCGCCCAGCGGACCGCGCCGCGCCGCCCCCAGCCGTCCGGACCCCGGCTCCCGGCGCGCCGCACCCCCGCGTACAGCCTGATCGCGGGCAGCCCCGACCTGGCGTCCTTTCCGCGCGCCGAGTGGCTGAAGGCGTCCCGGCGGGCGCTGACGGCCGCGCCCCACGAGGCCTTCGGCTACGGCGACCCGCGCGGCCGCATCGAGCTGCGCACGGTCCTGGCCGACTATCTGGCGAGGGCGCGCGGGGTCCACGCCGACCCCGAGCGGATCGTCGTCTGCGCGGGCTTCGTACACGGCCTGATGCTGCTCGGGCGGGTGCTGCGGGCGCGCCGCGTCCGCGAGATCGGCGTCGAGTCGTACGGCCTCGATGTGCACCGGGACCTGCTGGCGCGGGCGGGCCTGCGCACCCCGGCGCTGCCGTTCGACGAACACGGGACGCTGACGGGCGAGTTGGGGGAGGCGAAGGGCCTGGGGGCGGTGCTGTTGACACCCGCGCACCAGTTCCCGGTAGGGGTCGCGCTGCCGCCGGACCGGCGCGCCGCGGTCGTCGACTGGGCGCGGGCCACGGACGGGCTGATCCTGGAGGACGACTACGACGGCGAGTTCCGCTACGACCGCCAGCCCGTCGGCGCGCTCCAGGGCCTGGACCCCGAGCACGTCGTGTACCTCGGCACCGCCAGCAAGTCGCTCGCGCCCGGGCTGCGGCTGGCGTGGATGGTGCTGCCCGAACGGCTGGCGGGGGAGGTGGCGGAGACGAAGGGGGACGTGGACTGGTCGTGCGGCGCGCTCGACCAGCTGACCCTCGCCGAGTTCATCGCCTCGGGCGCGTACGACCGCCATGTGCGGGGGATGCGGCTTCGCTACCGGCGCCGGCGCGACCAGTTGGTGGCGGCGCTGGCCGAGCGGGCGCCGGAGGTCCGCGTCAGCGGGATCGCGGCGGGCCTGCACGCCGTCCTGGAGCTGCCTCCGGGCACCGAGCGCGCGGTCATCCAGGCCGCGGCCTGGCAGGGCCTGGCCCTCCAGGGCCTCTCCGCCTTCCGCCACCCGAGCACGCCCGCGGCCCGGGATGCGCTGGTGGTGGGGTATGCGGCGCCGGCGGACAGTGGGTGGGCGGGGGCGTTGGATGCGCTGTGCAGGGTGCTGCCGTAGCCCCCACCCCGCCCGTTCCCTGAACCCTCCGGGGGTGGGTGGGGGTTGAGGCCCGTTTCCCGGGGCTGCGCCCCGGACCCCGTTTGTCTGCGGGGCGGTGGGGGCCGGCCCTTCGGGGGTGCGTGTTCGTCTGCGGGTTCGGTGGGGGCTGCTCGCGCAGTTCCCCGCGCCCCTTTTTGGTCCGGTGTTTGTCTGCGGGTGGGGTGTGGTTGCTCGCGCAGTTCCCCGCGCCCCTAAGAGCGCCCCTTCGGGGCGCCCCAGGGGATGCCGCGCAGCGGCACTCAAGGGGCGCGGGGAACTGCGCGACCAGCCACACCCCACCCGCAGACGAACGGGGTCCGGGGCGGGGGCGCAGCCCCAGCGGGGGTCCGGGGGCAAAGCCCCCGTGAGCGGGGTGCAGGGGCCGCAGGCCCCGCAAGCGGGTGCAGGGGCGCAGCCCGCCCGGGGTCCGGGGGCGTAGCCCCCGGGAGAGCCACCTCAACCACCCACCCACCCCCGGAGGGTTTAGGGAAGGGGCGGGGAGGGGCACCTACACCGCGCCCTCCCCCGGCGCCTCCCCGAACCGCGCCAGCGCCAGCGCCCCCGCGACGGCCACCGCGAACCCCGTGACCGCCAGCCACCCCAGCCCGGATCGCGTGTGGTCGCCCAGCCACACCACCCCCACCAGTGCGGGCCCGATCGTCTCGCCGAGCACCATCCCCGCCGTCGCCGTCGTCACCGACCCCCGCTGGAGCGCCGACGTCAGCAGCAAGAAGGCCGCGCCCCCGCCCAGCAGCAGCGCGTACAACGCCGGATTGGTGAGGTCGACGGAGTCGATGAGCCGCACCGCGACCTCGACCACTCCGAACCCGCACCCCGCCCCGAGCCCGAGCACCAGCGCCCGCGCCCGTCCCGGCAGCCGCCCGGCGACCGCCCCGGCCAGCAGGATCGCGGCCGCGACCGCGAGCAGCGCCCAGGGCAGCGCGGCGGGCCCGTCCTCGTGGCCCTCCTTGCCGGAGGCGAGTCCCAGCATCGCGAGCCCGGCGCAGACGACCCCCACGGCCGCCCACTCCGTACCGGAGAGCCGCACCGCCAGCACCCGCGCCGCGACCACCGCCGTCACCGCGAGCGATGCGGCGAGCGCCGCCCCGACCGCGTAGATCGGGACCGCCCGCAGCGCCACGATCTGGAGGACGAACCCGAGGCCGTCGAGACCGAGCCCGGCGAGGTAGCGCCACTGCCGCACGGCCCGCAGCAGCAGCGCGGGATCGACCCCGGCGTCCCGGGCGGTTCCGGTCCCCGAAGCGGCCCGGGCCGCGACGGCCTGCAGAACGGTCGCGGTGCCGTAGCAGACTGCCGACCCCAGCGCGCAGATCATCCCAAAGAGCACAGACGGACTGTAATGGAAGGGAGTCCAGGGAGCGGGGGCGAACGGATTCCGCTTCCCGGATGGCCGGGAACTAGGGTGTGGCCGGTTCGCGTCCCAGACATACGTACGAGATCACGAGGGGGAGGCCCGCACATGCGCAGATTCCGGTCCACGACGGTGGTGCTCGGCGGCATGGGGGTGCTCGCCGCCACGCTGACGGCGTGCTCCCACGAGCCGGACCGCCGCTGCGTCGAGCCCGTCTCGCACAAGGAGCTCCCGAAGTACGAGTGCAAGAGCGGCGGCCACGGCTCGTACTACTACGGCGGCTACACCCGCAACGGCGCCGTCTACGGCGGCTCTTTCAACAGGTCCGGCTCAGGTTCCTCCGGCTCCTCCGGCACCTCGGGTTCGTCCACCTCCTCCGGCTCCTCCGGCGGCGTCGACCGGGGCGGCTTCGGCGGCCACTCCGGCTCGGGCGGCGGCTGACCGATGCAGCGCCACCGCATCGACCCGCGCCCCGGCTGGCAGCAGACCGTCGAGGCCCAGGGCCTGATCTACCCCCTCACCCGCTACCCGGACGACTCGCTGCGCCCGTACTGGGACGAGAGCGCGTACTACTCCTTCACGCTCCCCGAGGTCGAGGCGCTGGAGGAAGCCGTCGAGGAGCTGCACGGGATGTGCCTCGCGGCGGCCGCGCACATCGTCGAGCGGAACCGTTTCGCGGACCTCGGCATCACCGCCCCGGCGCTCGTCGCCCGGGTGGCCGAATCCTGGCACCGCCGCTCCGAACTCCCGTCCATATACGGCCGCTTCGACCTGCGGTACGACGGTACGGGCCCGGCCAAGATGCTGGAGTACAACGCCGACACCCCCACCTCGCTGGTCGAGGCGGCGAGCCCGCAGTGGTTCTGGATGGAGGAGCGCTTCCCGGGCGCCGACCAGTGGAACTCGCTCCACGAACGCCTGATCGCCGCCTGGAAGCGGCAGGCCCCGCTGCTCCCGCCCGGCCCGCTCCACTTCGCCCACTCGGACGACGACGAGCTCGGCGAGGACCTGATGACCGTCGCGTATCTGCGCGAGACGGCCGAGCAGGCGGGCATCGAGACGGCGGCCCTCTCGGTGGAACGGATCGGCTGGGACAGCCTGACCGGCCGCTTCGTCGACGACCGCCTCCGGTTCATCCGCAGCTGCTTCAAGCTCTACCCGTGGGAGTGGCTGACCACGGACCGGTTCGCCCCGCAGGTCCTGGAGACCCTGGACAACGGCGGCGGCACCGGCAGCACCTGCTGGATCGAGCCCGCCTGGAAGATGCTGCTCTCCAACAAGGCGCTGCTCGCGATCCTCTGGGAGCTGTTCCCCGGCCATCCGAACCTGCTCCCGGCGTATCTGGACGGCCCGCGCGAGCTGGCCCGCACCGCCGGATACGTCTCCAAGCCGCTGCTCGGCCGGGAGGGCGCCGGGGTCGAGATCCACGCCCCGGGCGCGCCGCCCGTCCTGCGCGACGAACCCGCCTGCTACCAGGCCCTCTCCCCGCTCCCGGACCTGGGGGTCCCCCCAGGCCATTCGGGCACTGGGGGAGGGAACCGGGTCGTCCTCGGCGCCTGGGTCGTCGAGGACGAGGCGGCGGGCCTGGGCATCCGGGAGTCCTCGGGCCCGGTCACGGACGAGTACGCACGGTTCATCCCGCATGTGATCCGCTAGCCGGGGCCGGGGCCCCTGCCGCCCCTCACTCCGCGATGTAGTCGCGCAGCGGCGCGGGCCTCAGCCCCGCCGCGTCGAGCGTCGTCAGATCCGGGTGGTCGACCGTGTGGTTCTCGATCCGCGAGGGTCCGTGGTCGAGGAGCGTCCGGAAGTACCCGGCGTCGTACGAGTACGCTCCTGGCAGCACGAACAGCGAAGCCGGCACCTGCCGTTCGAGCAGCAGCCGCTGTGCGGCCGGGTCGTGGTTCCAGCCGTCGTCGATCGTGCTGAGGACGACCGGCTTCCCGGTCTGGACGTGCGTCACGACGGGCACCGGCTCGGGCCGGTCCGCCCGCGCGGGCCCGGCCGGTCCGACGAGCACCAGCAGAGGAACGAGCAGGGCGAACGCGGCACGGGCCGCGGAGGCGACGCGCGCTGTGCGGGGTCTCGGCGTGGCGGCATCGCTGGTCTGGACCATTGGATGGTCAACGGTCCTGCCGCAGAAGCCAGTCGTACCGGCGACCGGCCGGGCCCCCGCACAGCCTGCCCGGGACTACTCCTGCGCCAGCACCGCCCGCAGCTGGTCGAGCCCCCAGTCCAGGTCCTCCTTGCTGATCACCAAGGGCGGGGCGATCCGGATCGTCGAGCCATGGGTGTCCTTGACCAGGACGCCCCGGGCCATCAGCTGCTCGGAGATCTGCCGCCCCGTCCCGTGCGACGGGTTGATGTCGACGCCCGCCCACAGACCGCGCCCGCGCACCGCCTCCACCGCCCCGGTACCGGCCAGCAGGCCCAGCTCGTGGTGGAGGTGCTCACCGAGCTCGGTCGCCCGCTGCTGGTACTCACCGGTGCGCAGCATCGCGATGACCTCCAGGCCGACCGCACACGCCAGCGGGTTGCCGCCGAAGGTCGACCCGTGCTCGCCGGGGCGGAACACCCCGAGCACCTCCGCCGAGCCCACCACCGCCGAGACCGGCACGACCCCGCCGCCGAGCGCCTTGCCCAGTACATACAGATCGGGCACCACGTCCTCGTGCTCGCACGCGAACGTCTTCCCCGTCCGGCCGAGACCCGACTGGATCTCGTCCGCGATGAACAGCACGTTCCGCTCCTGCGTCAGCTTCCGTACGCCCGGCAGATATCCGTGCGGCGGCACCAGAACCCCGGCCTCGCCCTGGATCGGTTCGAGCAGCACCGCCACGGTGTTCTCCGTGACGGCCGCCGAGAGCGCGGCCAGGTCCCCGTACGGCACGATCTCGAACCCCGGGGTGTACGGCCCGTAGTCCGCGCGGGCCTCCGGGTCCGTGGAGAAACTGACGATCGTGGTCGTGCGCCCGTGGAAGTTGTTGGCGGCGACCACGATCTTCGCCATCCCGTCCGGCACGCCCTTGACCCGGTACCCCCACTTCCGGGCGGTCTTCACGGCCGTCTCGACGGCCTCCGCCCCGGTGTTCATGGGCAGCACCATCTCCTTGCCGCACAACTCGGCGAGCTGCCCGCAGAAGTCGGCGAACCGGTCGTGGTGGAACGCCCTCGACGTCAGGGTCACTCTCTCCAGCTGCGCCTTGGCCGCGTCGATCAGCCTGCGGTTGCCGTGCCCGAAGTTCAGCGCCGAGTACCCGGCGAGCATGTCGAGGAAGCGGCGCCCCTCGACATCGGTCATCCACGCGCCCTCGGCCGAGGCGACGACGACGGGCAACGGATGGTAGTTGTGCGCACTGTGGGCCTCGGCAGAGCGGATGGCGTCCGATGTAGTCGACACGGGGTCTCCGTTTCATCGTGCGGCGTGGGACGGGGGTAGCGTCCAGTTTCCATCGTCGCTCGGATGTTGGACGAGGAAACCTTGATTCCCGATGCGCCCGTTAGGGTGGGTGGTACGTACGGCGACTGGCGAACGGGGAAACGACCCCGGGGAAGCCGTGCGTGACATGCGCACGAGGTGCCGCCCGCCTGGGCACCCGGGACCACGACGGACCCCGGAGGATGCCATGAGCCTGCCCCTTTCCCACCCGGCCCTTTCCGCCACCGACCCCGAACTCGCCGCGCTCGTCGCCGCCGAGGAACGGCTGCAGTCGGACACCCTGCGGCTGATCCCCAGTGAGAACTACGTCTCGCAGGCCGTCCTCGAAGCCTCCGGCACGGTGCTGCAGAACAAGTACAGCGAGGGCTACTCGGGGCGGCGGTACTACGAGGGCCAGCAGAACATCGACCTGGTCGAGACGCTCGCCGTGGAGCGGGCCAAGACGCTGTTCGGCGTCGAGCACGCCAACGTCCAGCCCTACTCCGGCTCGCCCGCCAACCTCGCCGTCTACCTCGCCTTCGCCGAGCCCGGCGACACCGTGATGGGCATGGCCCTGCCGATGGGCGGCCACCTCACCCACGGCTGGGGCGTCTCCGCGACCGGCAAGTGGTTCCGCGGCGTCCAGTACGGCGTCCGCCACGACACCGGCCTGATCGACTTCGACGAGGTACGCGAACTCGCCCTCAAGGAACGACCGAAGATCATTTTCTGCGGCGGCACCGCCCTGCCCCGCACCATCGACTTCGCGGCCTTCGCGGAGATCGC
Organism: Streptomyces sp. NPDC031265; assembly: GCF_055570295.1. Taxonomy (NCBI): domain Bacteria; kingdom Bacillati; phylum Actinomycetota; class Actinomycetes; order Kitasatosporales; family Streptomycetaceae; genus Streptomyces; species Streptomyces sp. NPDC031265. The sequence goes on along the minus strand of NZ_JBVIHM010000009.1, from coordinate 89,874 downwards.
CCGGGAGGCGGGCTCCGTCCTGGTCGCCGACGTCGCGCACATCGCGGGCCTGATCGCCGGTGGCGCCCACCCGTCCCCGGCTCCGCACGCGGACGTGATCTCCACGACCACCCACAAGACCCTGCGCGGCCCGCGTGGCGCGATGCTCATGTCCCGCGAGCAGCACGCCAAGGCCATCGACAAGGCCGTCTTCCCGGGCCTCCAGGGCGGCCCGCACAACCAGACCACCGCCGCGATCGCCGTCGCCCTCCACGAGGCGGCCCAGCCCTCCTTCCGCGACTACGCCCAGGCCGTCGTCGCCAACGCCGGGGTCCTCGCCGAGCAGCTTCTCGCGCGCGGCTTCGACCTGGTCTCGGGCGGTACCGACAACCATCTGATCCTGATGGACCTCACCCCCAAGGAGGTCCCGGGCAAGGTCGCCGCCAAGGCCCTCGACCGGGCCGGGATCGTCGTCAACTACAACACCGTCCCGTACGACCCGAGGAAGCCGTTCGACCCCTCGGGCATCCGGATCGGCACCCCGTCCCTCACCTCCCGCGGGCTCGGTACGCAGCACATGGCGGCCGTGGCCGACTGGATCGACCGGGGCGTCACCGCGGCCCGCACCGGCGACGAGGACGCCCTCGCGGTCATCCGCGCCGAGGTGGCCGAACTGATGGCCGCGTTCCCGGCACCGGGGCTTCCGACGGACTGAGCGCTTCGCCGGAAGTGCCGTCAGGCGGCCGCGGGTCGTCTGTGGCGGGTCGCGCAGTTCCCCGGGGCCCCCCCCGGGGGCGGTGCCGTACTGGCTCAGGCACCACCAACCCAGGCGCCCCGGCAGCCCAAGTTCCCTAATTCCCTGTTCTGGCCCTCCCTTGTGCGTTTCCCGGGGGCTG
>NZ_JBVIHM010000009.1:0-88989 GCF_055570295.1 Streptomyces sp. NPDC031265 | reverse complement strand
GCAGAATTGGTGGCCTCTTCCCCGCAACTGGGGCTCCCAAGGAATCGATCTCTCCGCAAGAAGTGCCGGCGGTCGGCCGCGGTTCTTCGGTGGCGGTCCCCCCCCCCCCCCCCCCCCCCCCCGGCCCCCGGTACCGCATCGGCTCAGGCACCACCGCCCCGGCCGCCCGGGCCGTCCACGTCCCGCAGCTCCTGGCGTGGCCCATCGTCGCGGCTTCGCCAGGAGGCGGTGACGGGGGCCGGGAGCCGGGTCGCCCACGGGCGTATGAGCAGGGCCGGCGCGGCCTCGACGGTCAGGCCCGGCAGGGCCCACCACCAGCCGGCCGTCGTCGAGTCGTCGGAGACGCTCTCGCCGGCCGTCACCGTCGCCGTCCGCCTGCTCCTCCTCCGGCTCGGCCGGCGGCGTACCTCAAGGCACAGGGTCAGCTCGCCGTGCTCCCGCCGGACCGGCGTCGGGCCCGCGGTCCGCACCACCGGTGCGTACGCCCGCCCGTCCGGGTCCCGCAGGAGCATCCGCGGCTCATGGGTTTCCCCGAACCACAGCGCCGAGCCCCGGCCGTCCACCCAGGCCGATTCCCGGGGCACCGGGGTCGTCTTGCAGAAGAGCGGGGAGATCGTCGCCCGGAACTCGTCGATGCGGTGCGCGCCCAGCCCAGCGCAGCCGCTGTCTCCGCCTCGTCCATCTCCAGGAGACAGCGGCAGGTCCCGACCTGGCGGTGCTTCTCGCTCAGCTCGTCGAGCGCGGCCGTGAGCTGCGCTCGGCGCTCCTCCTCGACCGCGGCGACCGCCGGGTCCGCCGATTCCGGTATCAACGGCTCGGCCTCCCTCAGCGCCGCCTCCCGGCCCGTGGCGGCGCGGTGGCGGGCCGAGGAGCGCACTGTGTTCCTCGTCTCATTCACCACGACCCGTATCGGCCAGGGCCGGAACGGGGAGCCGTCCCGGAAGCGGCCCAGCGAGCAGTACGTCCTCGATCCGGTTCTCGATCCGTTCGTGCGTTCGTCCCGGGACCGGTGCGCCGGTTCGTATCCACAAGGGTTTCCGAGGTGTCGGCGCCACCTGAGAGAATGATGAGCATGGCCTCTGATCGCCCTCCCGTCGCCCACCACCCTCAGCCGGGTCGCTCCGCGACGCCCCCTGGTTTGCGCGTGCTCTCCGGAATCCAGCCCACCGCAGGCTCGTTCCACCTCGGCAACTACCTCGGCGCGGTCCGCCAGTGGGTGGCGCTGCAGGAGTCCCACGACGCCTTCTACATGGTCGTGGACCTGCATGCGATCACCGTTCCGCAGGACCCGAAGGAGCTGCGAGCCAACACGCGGCTCGCCGCCGCGCAGCTGCTCGCCGCCGGGCTCGACCCGGAGCGCTGCACGCTCTTCGTGCAGAGCCACGTGCCGGAGCACGCCCAGCTCGCCTGGGTCATGAACTGCCTGGCGGGCTTCGGCGAGGCGTCCCGTATGACGCAGTTCAAGGACAAGTCGGCGAAGCAGGGCGCCGACCGCGCCACCGTCGGCCTCTTCACGTACCCGATCCTCCAGGTCGCGGACATCCTGCTCTACCAGGCCAACGAGGTCCCGGTCGGCGAGGACCAGCGCCAGCACGTCGAGCTCACCCGCGACCTGGCCGAGCGGTTCAACGGCCGGTTCGGGGAGACGTTCAAGATCCCGGCGCCGTACATCCTCAAGGAGACGGCGAAGATCTACGACCTGCAGGACCCGTCGATCAAGATGAGCAAGTCGGCGTCCACGCCGAAGGGCCTGATCAACCTGCTCGACGAGCCGAAGGCCACGGCCAAGAAGGTCAAGAGCGCGGTCACCGACACGGACACGGTGGTCAAGTACGACGCGGTGAACAAGCCGGGCGTCTCCAACCTGCTGACGATCTACTCCACCCTCACCGGCAAGACGATCGCCGAGCTGGAGACGGAGTACGAGGGCAAGATGTACGGGGCGCTGAAGACGGACCTCGCCGAGGTGATGGTGGAGTTCGTCACGCCGTTCCGGGACCGGACGCAGGAATATCTGGACGACCCCGAGACGCTGGACTCTGTCCTGGCCAAGGGTGCGGAGAAGGCGCGGGCGGTCGCCGCCGAGACGCTGGCCACGGCATATGAGCGGGTCGGGTTCCTGCCCGCCAAGCACTGAGCCGCACCGAGGCGCGGGGCGTGGGGGCGCGCGGCACGCGGGTGTGGCACGCGCACCGGGTCGTGCCCCGGGCCGTGTGACCTGTGGCCCGGCCGAGGGCTCTGGTCAGAACGGCGGCGCGCCCGCCACACTGCACACTGACGGACACAGACGTACCCGGACAACGACGGAGGAGAACGACGTGGGGACCGTAACGCTCGGCGTTTCGATCGCGGTCCCGGAGCCGTACGGCAGCCTGCTCCAGGAGCGGCGGGCGGGCTTCGGGGATCCCGCCGCGTACGGGATTCCCACGCACGTCACCCTCCTTCCGCCGACCGAGGCCGACGCGGCCTGCCTGCCCGCGATCCGGGCGCATCTGGCCGAGGTCGCGGCGGCCGGGCGGGCGTTTCCGATGCGGCTGTCGGGGACCGGGACGTTCCGGCCGCTGTCGCCGGTGGTGTTCGTGCAGGTCGTCGAGGGCGGGGCGGACTGTGCGTGGCTGCAGCAGCGGGTGCGGGACGAGGCCGGGCCGCTCGTGCGCGAGCTGCACTTTCCGTACCACCCGCATGTGACGGTGGCGCACGGGATCTCCGAGGAGGGGATGGACCGGGCGTTCGCCGAGCTGGGGGGGTTCGAGGCGGAGTGGACGTGTGGGGGGTTCGCTCTGTACGAGCAGGGTGTGGACGGGGTGTGGCGGAAGCTGTACGAGTACGGGTTCGGGTTGAGCGGGGTGCCGGTTCAGGGGGGCTCGCGGGACGAGCCGTCCGTTCGGGCGTGAGGGTTTCCCCTCGCCGCCCGTTCCCTTGACCCTCCGGGGGTGGGTGGGGGTGTAGGTGGTCTCCCGGGGGCTCCGCCCCCGGACCCCCTTGCGGGGCCTGCGGCCCCTGCGCCCCGCTTCGGGGCTCCGCCCCGGACCCCGCATGCGGCGGGTGTGGGCGGGTGGGAGGCTTCCGGGGCTCCGCCCCCGGACCCCGTTGTGGGGGCTGTGTGCCTGTGCCCCCGGCGGGGCTGTGCCCCTGCACCCCCTCGCGGGGGCTGCGGCCCGGGCACCCGCCTCTCCTGTGGCCCCTGCACCCGCCCCGCCTGCCGAGTGGGTGGGTTTGCTGGGGGCTCCGCCCCTCCCCCCGGTGTGGGGGTGGGTGGTTTGCCGGGCTCCCCCCCCCGCGTGTGGGGTGGGTGGTTTGCCGGGGCTCCGCCTCGGGCCCCGCCTGCCGGGCAGATGGGTTACCCGGGGCTCCGCCCCGCTCCCCCCTACACCGGCAACCTCCTGAAGATCGGGCGCGGCACGTGCCTCAGCGCCGACATCACCACCCTCAGCGTTCCCGGGACCCACACCACCTCCGACCGTCTTCTCAGGCCCGTCTCGATGGCCTCCGCCACCGCCTCCGGTGTCGTGGCCAGGGGGGCCTCCGGGAGGCCCAGGGTCATCTTGGTGCGGACGAAGCCGGGGCGGACCACCATCACGTGGACGCCCGAGCCGTGGAGGGCGTCGCCCAGGCCCTGGGCGAAGGCGTCCAGGCCCGCCTTGCTGGAGCCGTAGATGAAGTTGGCGCGGCGGGCGCGTTCGCCCGCTACCGAGGAGAGGACCACCAGGGAGCCGTGGCCCTGGGTCTCCAGGGCCTTCGCGCAGATCAGGGACGCCGAGACCGCGCCCGTGTAGTTGGTCTGGGCGACCCGTACCGCCGCCAGGGGCGCACCCTCGTCCCGTACCTGGTCGCCCAGGATCCCGAACGCCAGCAGGACCATGTCGATGTCGCCCTGGGCGAAGACCTTGCCCAGGGCCGTCTCGTGCGACGCCGCGTCCAGCGCGTCGAAGGCGAGGGTGTGCACGTCCGCGCCCAGTTCCCGCAGCTCCGCCGCGGCAGCGTCCAGCGCGGGGGACGGGCGGCCGGCCAGCCAGACCGTACGGGTGCGGCGGGCCACCAGTCGGCGCGCCGTGGCCAGGCCGATCTCGGACGTGCCGCCCAGGACCAGCAGGGACTGGGGGGTGCCGAATGCGTCCTTCATCTCGTAACTCCTCAGTAATGGGCGCTCGTTAGAGGTTGAGGCGGCGGGAGAGGTCTGAGGTGAAGACCCCTTCGGGGTCCAATGTGCGGCGCAGGGTGCGGAAATCGGGGAGTCGGGGATACATGCCCTCCAGCACCTCCGGGCGCACCCGCGCGTCCTTCGCCAGGTAGACGCGCCCGCCCGCGCCCGCCACCTCCTCGTCCAGCTCGTCCAGGAAGCCGCCCAGGCCCGGCAGGCCCGCCGGGATGTCCAGGGCCAGGGTCCAGCCGGGGAGCGGGAAGGAGAGCCAGCCGGGGTCGGCCTCGCCGAAGCGTTTCAGGACCGCCAGGAAGGACGGGCAGCCCCGGCGTGCGATCCGGCGCACCACGCGGCGCAGCGCCTCCTCCTGGCCGTGGCCGACCACGAACTGGTACTGGACGAAGCCGCCCCTGCCGTAGATCCGGTTCCAGTGCGGCACGCCGTCCAGGGGGTGGAAGAACCGGGGGATGGGCTGGAGTTCGGCGGTGCGGAGTTTCGGGGACTTGCGGTACCAGAGTTCGTTGAACGCCGATACCGATGTCCGGGTGAGGAGGCGCTCGGGGAGGTGGCGCGGCATGGGAGGCAGGTGGGGCGCGTTGAAGCGCAGAGGGGTGCGGCGGGCACGCGGGGGCAGCGCGTCCAGCGGGGCGTGGTCGCCCCTCGTCAGGACCGCGCGGCCCGTTCTGGCGCCCCGGGCCAGCAGGTCGATCCACGCCACCGAGTAGCGGTAGCGGTGGTCCGTCGCCGACAGTCTCGCCATCAAGTCGTCCAGGTCCGCCGCCCGTTCCGTGTCCACCGACATCAACGACGTCTGTACGGGGTGGAGTTGGAGTTCGGCCGAGAGGATCACCCCGGTCAGGCCCATTCCGCCCGCCGTCGCCTCGAAGAGCTCGTCGGTGGGCCTCAGTGTGCGGACCTCGCCGTCCGCCGTCAGCAGGTCGAGCGCGCGCACATGGCGCGAGAACGCGCCCGAGCCGTGGTGGTTCTTGCCGTGGATGTCCGCGCCGATCGCGCCGCCGACCGTGACGTACCGCGTCCCGGGCGTCACCGGCACGAACCAGCCCAGCGGCAGCAGGACTTCCATCAGGCGGTGCAGGCTGACGCCCGCCTCGCAGACCACCACGCCCGCCTCGGCGTCGATCGTGCGGATGCGGTCGAGGCCGGTCATGTCCAGGACGGCGCCGCCCGCGTTCTGCGCGGCGTCGCCGTACGCCCGGCCCAGGCCCCGTGCGATGGACCCGCGCGCCCCGCCCGCGAGGACGGCGGCCACCGCATCCTCGTACGTACGTGGGCGGACCAGCCGGGCGGCGGCCGTCGGGGCGGTGCGGCCCCAGCCGGTCACGGGGAGCGGGGGAGTGGCGGCAGGCATGGGAGCGACCGTAGCGGTGGTTCTGCCCTCTGTGCGGTGCTATGCCCTATTCGTTGTGATACTCACCGAAATGGGTGATTGAGTGAGTGTCAAGCGGCACTGACGCGCATCTGGCGTCGCCGCCGGGGAGAGTCGCGTACGGCTGACGGCCGATCGGCGGGACTGTCTCACGGAACTGGGGTGACAGATGCGGTACTCCGACGCGGACCACCGGCTGCTGTCGGCGCTGCGCGACTGCGGGGCGCAGCCACGGGTGGCCGCCGTCGCCCGCGCGTTCTCGCTCGCCGGGGAGCACGGGGCGGTGTGGCTGGCGGGCGGGGCGCTCGCCGCCGCCGTCGACCGGGAGCGGCGCCGGGGCTGGCTGCGCGGGGCGGCCCTGGTCGGGGCCGCGCATCTGGCCAGTATGGGCGTGAAGCGGGTGGTGCGGCGGCCCCGGCCGCGACTGGCCGCCCGGGAGCCGCTGGTGCGCACCGCCGGGCGGCACTCGTTCCCCAGCTCGCACGCCACCTCGGCGGCCGCGGCGGCCGTCGCGTACGGCGCGCTGCGGCCCGCCGGGGCGCGGCTCGTGCCGCCGCTCGCGGCCGCGATGTGCGTGTCCCGCCTGGTGGCCGGCGTCCACTACCCCTCGGACGTGCTGGTCGGAGCCCTCCTCGGCGGGGCCACGGCCCGGCTGGGGGCGGGGTGGATGGGCCGCCCGCAAGCCCTGGTCCGCCCGCACCCTCCAGCGAGTGCCGCGCTCCGTCCCACCCCTCTCGGAGCCCCCTCATGACCCGCCCCGGGCTCGCCGTCCTCGAAGAGCAGGCGGCCCGGCATCCGGGGCGGCGTCTGCTCGGGTTGCCCGGCGGCGTCCTCAGGACCGCGCGGCCCCGGCAGTGGATCAAGAACGTGCTCGTGGCCGCCGCGCCCGCCGCCGCCGGGCAGCTGGACTCGCACCACACCCTGCGCCGACTCGCCCTGGTCTTCGTGCTGTTCACGGCCGCCGCTTCCGCCGTGTACCTCGTCAACGACGCCCGCGACGCCGTCGCCGACCGCGCACATCCGCAGAAGTGCCACCGGCCGGTGGCCACCGGGCAGGTGCCGGTGCCGGTCGCGTACGCCGTCGGGGCGCTGCTCGCGCTGCTCGCCCCGATCGGCGCGGCCCTCACCTGCAACGCCATGACGGCGACCCTGCTCACCGGGTACGTGGTGATGCAGCTCGCCTACTGCGTCAAGCTCAAGCACGTCCTCGTCGTCGACCTCGTCGTGGTCACCGCCGGGTTCCTGATGCGGGCCATGATCGGCGGGGTCGCGCTCGCCATCCCGCTCTCGCGCTGGTTCCTGATCACCGCCGGGTTCGGCGCGCTGTTCATGGTCGCGGCCAAGCGGTACTCCGAAGCCGTCCAGATGGAGGGGCGCGGCGGCGCGACCCGCGCGCTCCTCGACGCGTACACCACGGGCTATCTGCGGTTCGTGTGGCAGCTCGCGGCCGGCGTCGCGGTCCTCGCGTACTGCATGTGGGCGCTGGAGAGCGGCGGCATGGCGGGCGGCTCGCTGCTGCCGTGGCGGCAGTTGTCGATGGTCCCGTTCATCGGCGGGATCCTGCGGTACGCCGTGTTCGCCGACCGGGGGAGCGCGGGCGCCCCCGAGGACGTGGTCCTGCACGACCGGGCCCTGGTGGTCATCGGTCTGGTGTGGGTCGCGCTGTACGGGCTGGCGGTGGCCGACCTGTGACGGGCATTCGCCGACGCGTTCGCCGGGCCGAGCTCGTCGGCTTCGCGCTGGCCGGTATCTGCGCGTACGCCGTCGACCTCGGCCTCTTCGTCTGGCTGCGGTCGGGCCTGGCGTGGGACCCGGTCACCGCCAAGTGCCTCTCGTTCGTGGCGGGGTGCACCGTCGCGTACCTCGGCAACGCCTTCGGTACGTACCGGGGCAGCCGGGCCGGGGGCCGCGAGTACGCCGTGTTCTTCGCGGTGAACCTCGCGGGCGCGCTGGTGCAGCTGCTCTGTCTGGCCGTCACGCACTACGGCCTCGGCTTCACTTCGCCGCGCGCCGACACGCTCTCCGGGGCCGTGGTCGGGATGGCGCTCGCCACCTGCCTGCGCTTTTGGGGGACACGGACGCTTGCCTTCAGGGTGAAGGAGGGTACTCGGACGTCATGGACTGGTTGAAGAATCTTCCCGTCGTCGGGCCGTGGGTGGTCCGGCTGATGCGGACGCACGCCTGGCGTTCGTACGAGAGGCTCGACCGGGTGCGCTGGTCCCGGCTCGCCGCCGCGATCACCTTCATCAGCTTCCTCGCGCTGTTCCCGCTGCTCACGGTGAGCGCGGCGATCGCCGCCGCCGTGCTGACCCCGGGCCGCGTCGAGAAGCTCCAGAAGAACCTCGCCGAGCAGGTCCCCGGCATCTCCGACCAGCTCGACCTCCAGGACCTGACCCGTAACGCGGGCACGATCGGGGTCGTCGCCGGGGCGCTGCTGCTGTTCACCGGCATCGGCTGGATCGGCCAGATGCGCGGCTGTCTGCGGGCGGTGTGGGACCGGGACGACGACGAGGACGAGAACCCGTTCCTGCGCGTGCTCAAGGACGGCGGGGTGCTGGTCGGCCTCGGCGGCGCGGGGCTCGCCTCGTTCGTCGCGTCCTCGATCGGCTCGACGGCCGTCGGCTGGACCGCCGACCAGCTGGGCATCGACGAGAACGGCGTCGGCCGGGTGTTCCTGCGGATCGTGGCGATCGCGGTGGCGGCCGCCGCCGACTTCCTGGTCCTGATGTACGTACTGACCCTGCTGCCCGGCGTCTCCCCGCCGCGCCGCCATCTGGTGACCGCCGGGATCATCGGCGCGGTGGGGTTCGAGCTGCTGAAGCTGCTGCTCGGCGGTTATATGCAGCACGTCGCCGCCAAGAGCATGTACGGGGCGTTCGGGGTGCCCATCGCGCTGCTGCTGTGGATCAACTTCACCGCGAAGCTGCTGCTGTTCTGCGCCGCCTGGACGGCCACCCCGGCCAAAGCCGACGACCCCGAGCTCACCGCTTCCGGCGCACCAGCTCCGGCAGGGGCCAGCGCCGATTGAGCAGGTACACCCCGGCGGCGACGACCAGGAGCGCGCCGCCCGCGATGGCGAGCGCGGTGCCGATGCCACCGGCGCCGGGCCCCTTGCGGGCGGTGACCGCGGCCTTGGCGGTGTCGCGGGCGGTGCCGTCCGTCGAGGGCTGCGAGCCCCGCGGGGCGCCGGTCGGGACCGCCGACTTGGGCGCTACCAGCTCGCCCACCGGGGTGACCTTGCCGGCCGCCGTGAAGCCCCAGTCAAGCAGGCGGGCCGCCTCCTTGTAGACGGCCTGGCCCTCGGAGGAGTCCGGGTTCATCACCGTGACGAGCAGCACCCGGCCGTTGCGCTCGGCGACGCCGGTGAAGGTCGCGCCCGCGTTGGTGGTGTTGCCGTTCTTGACGCCCGCGATGCCCTTGTACGGGGTGAGGCCGTTGTCACCGGTGAGCAGCCGGTTGGTGTTCTGGATCTCGAAGTAGTCCCGCTCGTTGTCCTTGGCCTCGGCGCCGGGGAACTTGGCGGAGGCGGTCGAGCAGTACTCGCGGAAGTCCTTCTTCTGCAGGCCCGAGCGGGCGAACAGGGTGAGGTCGTACGCGCTGGAGACCTGCCCGGGTGCGTCGTAGCCGTCCGGCGAGACCACATGGGTGTCGAGCGCCTGGAGGTCGTCGGCGTGCGTCTGCATGTCCTGGACGGTCTTGGGCACGCCGCCGTTCATCGCCGACAGGACGTGCACGGCGTCGTTGCCGGAGCGCAGGAAGACGCCGAGCCACAGGTCGTGCACGGTGTACGGCTGGTTCTCCTTGACCCCGACCAGGCTGCTGCCCTCGCCGACGCCGTCGAGGTCGGCCGGGGTGACCGTGTGCACATCGGTCTTGGGGAACTTGGGCAGCACGGTGTCCGCGAAGAGCATCTTCAGCGTGGAGGCCGGGGGCAGCCGCCAGTGCGCGTTGTGCGAGGCCAGCACCTGGCCGTTCTCCGCGTCCGCGACGATCCACGAACGGCCCGTCAGCTCCATCGGCAGCACCGGCGCCCCCGGGCCGAGCTTCACCTGGGTGCCGGGCTGCCCGAGCAGCGCGCCGCCGACCTTCGACATGGCGGCCGGCGGCGGGTCGGGGTCCTTGCGGGTCTTCCCCGCCCTGTCGGGGTCGGTCGGCTTGCCGGGTTGGCCCTGGGCGCCCGGTTTTTCATCGTTCGGCAGTGCCGACGCGGGCGCGGAGGCGAGCGCGGGCAGCAGCGCGGCGACGGCGACCGCCAGTGCGATTTTCGCGGGCTTCTTCACAGCAGACACGCACGAGAAATTACAGGTCCGGGGCGCCGATCCGAACACCGGAGGGGTGACCCGCCCGGAGCCGCCACCCGCCCGGCTGCGCCCGCTTCGCCCCGGTGATACTGATTCCATGAAGCTCAGCAACCGCGTCTCCTGGTTCCTGCTCGCGTTCGGAGCGTGGAGCTGGATCATCTGGATCACTTTCGTCAAGAACCTGTGGAAGGACGGCAGCGGGCTGGCCTTCGACGACGCGGGCGACCCGACGGCGTACTTCTGGGTGCACCTCACCCTCGCCGTCGTGTCCTTTCTCCTGGGGACGGGCGTCGGCCTCATCGGGTTCCGTTCCGTACGCCGACTGCGCGCCGAAGCGGGCGGCGCCCGGGTCACGGACCGCTAACGACTAGGGGCGACCCCCTTGTCACGTGCGGCTAACGAGTAGCTGTGTAGTGAAGATTTCCTCTTCCGAATGTGAAACCCGTGTGATTGGGTGATCGCCATCACAGGTGTGCCCGGGGGGTCGGGCGCGCCTGAAGGGGTGGGCGTTCCGAGGAGAGCACGGCGATGCGGTCGATCCGTATGCGGGTTCTGGCGATTTGCGCAGTTGTGGTGGTCGTCGGCGTGGGGGGATGGCAGCTGCTGCCGTCCGATGGACAGAAGAAGGACCCGATCACGGTCGGGACGACGGACGCGATCACGTCCCTGGACCCGGCCGGCGCCTATGACGCCGGTTCCTGGGCGCTCTACAGCAACGTCTACCAGACGCTGCTCACCTTCAAGCCGGGCTCGGCGGTGCCGGTGCCGGACGCGGCCCGCGGCTGCAAGTTCATCGGGCTGAAGCTGACGACGTATCAGTGCGAGCTGCGCGACGGGCTGAAGTTCTCCTCGGGGCGCAAGATCACCGCCGCCGACGTCAAGTTCTCCTTCGACCGGGTGCTGAAGATCAACAGCGATGTGGGCCCGGCCCCGCTGCTCTCCTCCCTCGGCTCGGTGCAGGCCGACGGTGACACCGTCACCTTCAACCTGAAGACCAAGGACGCGACGTTCCCGTCCAAGCTCGCGACCGGCGCCGGGTCGATCGTCGACAGCAGCGCGTACCCGGAGAAGTCGCTGCGCAAGGGCAACGGCGTGGTCGGCTCGGGCCCGTACCTGCTCAAGTCGTACAAGCAGGGCGAGAGCGCGTCCCTGGAGCCGAACCCCGACTACCGGGGCGCGGTCACCAAGAAGGGCCTGCCCGTCGAGGTCCGCTACTTCGCCGAGTCCGACCAGCTCAACGAGGCGTGGACGGCCAAGCGGGTCGAGGTGGCGCACCGCCAGATGCCGCCCAAGGTGCTCGCCAAGCTGTCGCCCGGCGACCCGGCCATCCGCATCAGCGAGACGCCCGGCGCCGAGACCCGCAACCTGAACATCAACGTCCGCCCCGGCCACCCGCTGGCCAAGACCAAGGTCCGCCAGGCGCTGGCTGCGCTGATCGACCGGCCCGCGCTGGCCGCCGGCGTCTACGACGGCACGGTCGAGCCGCTGTTCTCGCTGATCCCGCAGGGCTTCACCGGCCACAGCACGGCCTTCTTCGACGCCTACCCCAAGGTGGACGTGGGCAAGGCGAAGGGGCTCCTGAAGTCGGCGGACGTGCACGCCCCGGTGAAGTTCACGCTCGCGTACCGCAAGCTCGGTCCCAACGGCGCCGAGGCCGAGCTGCTCAAGAAGCAGCTGGAGAAGGGCGGCCTGTTCGAGGTCGACCTGCTCGCCGAGTCCGACTGGACCAAGATGCAGAAGAACTACGCGGCCGGGGTGTACGACGCGTACACGGCGGGCTGGGTCGCGGACTTCCCGGACCCGGACAACTTCAGTCAGCCGCTCGTCGGCACCGGGAACAGCCTGCACACCGGGTACTCGGACAAGGGCGTCGACGAGATCATCCAGCGCACCCAGCAGTACAGCGACCGGGGCCGCACCGCCGAAGACTTCAAGGCGCTGCAGGACAAGGTCGCCGAGGACGTGCCGCTGATCCCGCTGTGGCAGGGCAAGGACTACGTGGTGAGCAGCCGCAGCGTCGGCGGCCTCCAGTACCTGTCGGACGGCACCGGCGTGTGGCGGCTGTGGGAGCTCGGCTGGATCTGAGCGGGGCGCTTCGCGGGACGCGGATGTCCGGCTGCGGGCCGCCTCGGGCCGGCCGCTCCCCCAGGTTCTCGGCTTCGCTCGAACAGGGGGACCCCCATCGCGGCGGAGCCGCACATGTCACGGCCCCGCGCCCCTCAGGGGCGCTTCCGGGCCGTCACCGTCTGGGCCATGCCCGGCAGGAAGTCCGTGAACAGCTCGTGCACCTCGTGGACGAGCGGGCGCAGCACCCGGAAGCGGGCGAGCGCCACGCCGCGCGTGGTGAGCTTGGCGCCGCGCGCGGCCAGCCGGTAGCTGCGCTCGCGGCCCTCGGAGCGGTCGAACACCCAGTACAGGACCAGGCCCATCTGGGAGAGCCACATCAACTCGGGCAGTACGTCCACGAGTTCGGCCGGAACCTTGGTCTTCGTCCCCGCCAGCACCTCGCGGTGCACGTCGATCGCCGCCTCGCGGGCGTGCTCGGACTCCGGTGAGAAGGGGCTGAGCGGGCTGTCCGGGTCGGCCGCGTTCTTGAAGAACTGCGCGGCGAACTCGTGGTACGGGGCCGCGATGTCGAGCCAGGCGCTGAGCACCCCGGCGAGGCGCGCCTCCAGATCCGTCTCGCGGTCGAGCACGTCCCGGACGGCCGCCTGGTGCTCGGCGGCGATCCGGTCGTAGAACCCCTGGATCAGATGCTCTTTGCCGGCGAAGTAGTAGTACGCGTTGCCGACCGAGACCCCGGCCTCCTTGGCGATGGCCCGCATCGTCGTCTTGTCGTAACCGAGCTCCTGGAACAGCCGCATGGCGGTCTCCAGGATCAGGGTGCGGGTCTGCTCGCCCTTGGCGGGACTCTGCTCGCTCCTGGCAAGCTCGGACTCGCTCTCGGGGAGCTCGGACTCTGCGGGCACGCGCGCGTTCTCTGCTGGCACGGCACGAGCCTAATCGGCCACGGAGCAGCCGCTGCCGCAGGTTGCCGGTCCGGTGTACGCCCAGCCCCCGCGCGGGTCGTACGTCCAGCCGTCCTCGCGGCGGTAGGCGCCGCCGCCCGCGCCCGCCACCCGGCGGTCGCGGTGGGACTCGCGGTAGCGGGAGGCGGCGATCACCGCGCCGCGCGCGAACCGCGCCCCGGCCGGGGTACTGAAGCGGTGGGCCATGGGCCGGTACTCGCGCAGCGCCCACAGACAGACGACCCAGGCGGCCGGGCCCCGGTAGACCTGTCCGGCGTCGGCGACGACGGTGATCTCCTCGAAGGTGGCCGCGTGGTCGAGGCGGGGGAAGCGGCGGCGGGCCTCGGCGGACCCGGCGGGCACCAGGTCGAGCGGGACCAGCTGACGCTGCTTCATCAGCCAGTCGCGCAGGAAGGCGCAGAGCGGGCAGTGGGCGTCGTACAGGACGGTGAGCCGGCGGACCGGGGCGCGCGCGGCGCCCCGGTCGGCGGTGGTGGCGGTGACCATCGGGCTCAGGCCCCGGCGGCCGGCGCGGCCCACGGGCCCTGGTTCCCGGTGAAGCCCTGCGGCGGCACCGGCGGGTTCTGCTCCCGCTCCATCAGGCCGCGGCGGCGGAACCTGTTGAGTGCGTACACATTGCCCAGGTGCATCACGCCGAGCACCAGCAGCACCACGCCGAGCTTCTTCGACAGCGCCTCGAAGACCTGTCGGGCGTTGTCGATGCCGCCGTCGTCCTGGAGGTAGAGGGCGACGAAGCCCAGGTTCACCAGGTAGAAGCCGACCACCAGAAGGTGGTTGACCGCGTCGGCGAGCTTCTCGTCGCCGAGGACGTCCGCGAGGAAGACCCGGCCGTCGCGGCTGAGCGTACGCGCCACCCAGACCGTCAGCGCGACGCTGACCAGCAGGTAGATGACGTATGCGACGACCGTGAGGTCCATGTTCCCACCCCTTCTCGGAGTCTTCCTGAACACGTTCAAGAAGCTGTTGCCTGGAGAGTAGACCTCGTTTTGAACATGTTCAAGCCGGGGTGGAGGAGAGTGCGGGGGCGTCCTCCACGGGGCGGCCGAAATGGCGTACGCCCGGCGCAGCCGCCGTCGCCAGACAGGCCCCGCCCACCACGAGCGCGGCGGCCAGCAGCGGCACTTCGGGCCCCCAGGCGTCGGCGGCGAGCGGGGCCAGCGCGTAGCCGACGGGGACCGCGGCCAGGGAGAGCAGCCAGTCGTACGAGGTGACGCGGGCCAGGGCGTGGGTGGGGATGGCCGACTGCACCGCGGTCTCCCAGACCGGGGAGAGGAAGCCGAGCCCGAGCTGGGCGATGCCGTACCCGGCGATGGCGACCGGCGCCGGGGCGGAGAGCGCGAGCAGGACGAGCGGCAGGGCGTAGGTGGCCAGGCCCAGATTGGCCGTCAGGATGGGCCGCTTCGGCCGGGCGCGCCCGGCGATCAGCGAGCCGAGCAGCAGGCCCACCGCGCCCGTCTGTATGAACGCCAGCCAGAACGTCTTGCCGTCGAACTCCTTGAAGGCGATGGCCGGTCCGAGCGTCATCAGGACGGCGGCGGCGCCGTTCCAGGCGGAGTGGGCGAACAGGCTGGTCCAGTACCAGTCCCGCGAGCGCACCTCGCTCCAGCCCTCCTTGAGGTCGGCGGTGAGCGAGCGCCGGACCAGCGGCACGTGCCGCACCCGGATCGCGCTCAGCAGGGCCGCGCTCACCGCGAAGGAGGCGGCGTCGAGCACGAACGCCCAGCCGGGCCCGGCGGTCAGGATGAGCACGGTCGCGAGTGCCGGGCCGCCCAGCCGGGTCGCGCTGTTGACCACGCCCATCAGGGCGTTGGCGCGCCGCCGGTTCTCCTCCTTGACCGTGCCGGTGATCAGCGGGGCCATCGCGGGCATCGCGAAGGCGGAGGCGGAGCCGCCGATCGCCTCGGCGAGCGCGATCTGCCACAGCCGGGGGTCCCCGCCGAGCAGTTCGACGCCCACGAAGAGCTGGGTGGCGCAGCGGACGAGATCGGTGGTGAGCGCGACCGTACGGGCGTTGAAGCGGTCGCCCATGACACCGCCGAAGGGCAGGAGCAGCAGCTTGGGGACCATCGAGCAGCCGAGCACGATCGCGAGGTCGGTGGTGGATTCGGTCGCGATGTAGACGGCGAGGGCGAGCGCGGCCGGGATCACGGCGTCGCCGAGCATGGACAGGCAGCGGCCGATGAAGAGCAGCCGGAACGCGCGCGTGCGCAGGGGATGGGGCAGTGGTGGCATGCCGAGAAATATATTTCGGGACCGAATAATTCGTCAACGAAATATCTGGTGCCGAAGGAGCGGGCCGGGTGACCGCGTACGTACGATCAAGTCATGGAGCGCGCAGAAGGGGCCGAGGGGCAGCGGGACTGGACCGACGGGCACGTGGAGCAGTGGCTGCCGGTGCTGCCGGGGCTCGACCCGGCCGTCGAGGGTGCGGTGACGCGGATGAAGAAGCTCTCCGTCCACCTCCAGCGCGTACGGGAGCAGTCCCTGGTCGACTTCGCGCTCGACCGGCCGGAGTTCGACACGCTGCACAAGTTGGCGGGGCGGGGCGGCACGGCGACACCGTCGCAGCTCGCCGCGGATCTGGATCTGGCGCCCGCGTCCGTCACGGGGCGGCTTGACGCGCTGGAGCGGCGGGGATTCGTTCGGCGTACGCCCTCGACGACGGACCGGCGGCGGGTCCACGTCGAGTTGACCGAGTCCGGTCGGGCGAGCTGGACGGGCGCGATGGCCATGCTGGGGGACGAGGAGTCCCGGGTGCTCGGTGCGTTGTCGCGTGGTGAGCTGGAGCAGTTCAATGCCATGTTGCGGCGGATCATGGTCATCGCCGAAGGGCGCTGAGCTTCGGCTGCGGGCCGGTGGGGGCCGGTCGCTCCCCCAGGTTCTCGGCTTCGCTCGAACAGGGGGACCCCCATCGCGGCGGAGCCGCACAATGTCACAGCCCCGCGCCCCTGTAGGGCACCCGGTACCGCAGCCCCGGCCCGGACACGCGAAAGGCCCCGCCTCCCGAGTCGGGAAGGGGGCCCTCGGACGCGTACTGCTCAGGGAATCAGAAACGGCGCGTGATCAGCGCGCGCTTGACTTCCTGGATCGCCTTGGTGACCTCGATGCCACGCGGGCAGGCGTCCGTGCAGTTGAACGTGGTGCGGCAGCGCCACACACCGTCCTTGTCGTTGAGGATCTCCAGGCGCTGCTCGCCGGCCTCGTCACGCGAGTCGAAGATGAAGCGGTGCGCGTTGACGATCGCCGCCGGGCCGAAGTACTGGCCGTCGTTCCAGAACACCGGGCACGACGACGTGCACGCGGCGCACAGGATGCACTTGGTGGTGTCGTCGAAGCGCTCGCGGTCCTCGGCGGACTGCAGACGCTCGCGCGTCGGCTCGTTGCCCTTCGTGATGAGGAAGGGCATCACGTCGCGGTACGCCTGGAAGAACGGGTCCATGTCCACGACCAGGTCCTTCAGGACCGTCAGGCCCTTGATGGCCTCGACCGTGATCGGCTTCTCCGGGCTCAGGTCCTTGATCAGCGTCTTGCAGGCAAGCCTGTTCTTGCCGTTGATCCGCATGGCGTCCGAACCGCAGATGCCGTGCGCGCATGAGCGCCGGAAGGTCAGCGAGCCGTCGAGGTCCCACTTGATCTTGTGGAGACCGTCGAGCACGCGCTCCTTCGGGTCGATCTCGACCTGGAAGTCCTGCCAGCTGGCCTCGTCCGAGATCTCCGGGTTGAACCGGCGGATCCGGAAGGTGACCGTGATGTACGGGGAGTCGGCGAAGCCCGCCTCCGCCTTGTCCAGAGTGGGGGTGGCCATCAGTACTTACGCTCCATCGGCTGGTAGCGGGTCTGGACGACGGGCTTGTAGTCGAGTCGGATCGAGTCCTTGCCGCCGTCCGCGACCTCGCGGTACGCCATGGTGTGGCGCATGAAGTTGACGTCGTCGCGGTTGGGGTAGTCCTCGCGGTAGTGACCGCCGCGGGACTCCTTGCGTGCCAGGGCGGAGACGGCCATGACCTCGGCCAGGTCGAGCAGGTTGCCCAGCTCGATGGCCTCCAGGAGGTCGGTGTTGAACCGCTTGCCCTTGTCCTGGACCGAGACGTTCTTGTAGCGCTCGCGGAGCTCCGCGATCTTCTCCACGGCCGTCTTGATCGTCTGCTCGGTGCGGAAGACCATGACGTTGGCGTCCATGGTCTCCTGGAGCTCCTTGCGGATCACCGCGACCCGCTCGGTGCCGGTCGACGACAGCAGGCGCTTGACCTGCGTCTCCACCAGCTCCGCCGGGTTCTCCGGGAGCTCGACGTAGTCGGCCTTCGCCGAGTACTCCGCCGCCGCGATGCCCGCGCGCTTGCCGAACACGTTGATGTCCAGCAGCGAGTTGGTGCCCAGGCGGTTGGCGCCGTGCACCGAGACGCAGGCGACCTCGCCGGCCGCGTACAGACCCGGCACGACCGTGGTGTTGTCCGCGAGGACCTCACCCTGGACGTTGGTCGGGATGCCGCCCATGGCGTAGTGCGCGGTGGGCTGGATCGGGATCGGGTCCGTGTAGGGCTCGATGCCCAGGTACGTACGCGCGAACTCGGTGATGTCCGGGAGCTTGGCGTCCAGCTGCTCCGGCGGGAGGTGCGTGAGGTCGAGGTAGACGTGGTCGCCCTCGGGACCACAGCCGCGGCCCTCACGGATCTCCGTGTAGATGGAGCGCGAGACGACGTCACGGGACGCGAGGTCCTTCATGACCGGCGCGTACTTCTCCATGAAGCGCTCGCCGTCCTTGTTGCGGAGGATGCCGCCCTCACCACGGGCGCCCTCCGTCAGCAGGATGCCCATGCGCCAGATGCCCGTCGGGTGGAACTGGAAGAACTCCATGTCCTCCAGCGGCAGGCCCCGGCGGTAGCAGGCGGCCTGGCCGTCACCGGTCAGGGTGTGCGCGTTGGAGGTCACCTTGAAGAACTTGCCGGTGCCGCCGGACGCGTAGATCACGGACTTCGCCTGGAAGACGTGGATCTCGCCGGTCGCGAGCTCGTACGCCACCACACCGGCGGACGTGCGGACGCCGTCGACCTCGGTGATGAGCTGGTCGAGCACGTAGAACTCGTTGAAGAACTCCACGCCCTCCTTGACGCAGTTCTGGTACAGCGTCTGGAGGATCATGTGGCCGGTGCGGTCCGCGGCGTAGCAGGACCGGCGGACCGGGGCCTCGCCGTGGTTGCGCGAGTGGCCGCCGAAGCGGCGCTGGTCGATGGTGCCGTCCGGGGTGCGGTTGAACGGCAGGCCCATCTTCTCCAGGTCGAGGACCGCGTCGATGGCCTCCTTCGCCAGGATCTCGGCGGCGTCCTGGTCGACCAGGTAGTCACCGCCCTTGACCGTGTCGAAGGTGTGCCACTCCCAGTTGTCCTCCTCCACGTTGGCGAGCGCGGCGGCCATGCCGCCCTGCGCCGCGCCCGTGTGGGAGCGGGTGGGGTAGAGCTTCGTCAGCACCGCGGTGCGGCTGCGCTTCGTCGACTCGATGGCCGCGCGCATACCGGCGCCGCCGGCGCCGACGATGACGGTGTCGTACTTGTGGATCTTCATCAGAGAATTCCTCAGTCCCTCAGCCCGTGGCCTAGCGGATGTTCGGGTCGAAGGTGAAGATCACCAGCGTGCCCAGCAGGACGGTGAACACCGTGGCGGTGTAGAGCAGCATCTTCAGCCAGAAGCGGGTGTTGTCCCGCTGCGCGTAGTCGTTGATGACCGTACGCAGGCCGTTGGCGCCGTGCAGCATCGCCAGCCACAGCATGGCCAGGTCCCAGACCTGCCAGAACGGGTTGGCCCAGCGGCCCGCCACGAAGGCGAAGCCGATCTTGGAGACACCGCCGTCGAGCACCAGCTGGATGCACAGGTGGGTGACGACGAGGACGACCAGGACGACGCCGGACAGCCGCATGAACAGCCAGCCGTACAGCTCGAAGTTCGTACGGGTCGACTTCGGCGTCTTCTCGGTCCGCTTGCGCGGGGCCTCGATGAGCGGCGCGGGGTTGTCGGCGTCGTACAGGCCCTTGGCCTCGACCTCGCCGATCGCGGAAGTGGTTTCGGCAGACATGTCAGTCCTCAGCTCCCGAACAGTTCACGGGCGGCGTGGCCAAGTACCGGCAGGATGGCGCCGATCATCAGAAGGAGCCAGATGATCACGACGGACCACAGCATCTGCTTCTGGTAGCGGGGGCCCTTGGCCCAGAAGTCCACCGCGATGATGCGGAGACCGTTGAGCGCGTGGAAGAGGATGGCGGCGACGAGGCCGTACTCCAGAAGAGCCACGATGGGCGTCTTGTAGGTAGCGACGACCTTGTCGTAGTCCTCGGGGGAGACACGCACGAGAGCGGTGTCGAGGACATGGACGAACAGGAAGAAGAAAATGAGGACACCGGTGACTCGATGAGCCACCCACGACCACATACCTTCCCGGCCGCGGTACAGCGTTCCAGCCGGCACGGAAAAACCCTCCGGGAGCGGGGACTAGGGCCGGCCGGCTTGACTGTCGGTCTGACCCGGCCGGGTACGGTCCACCGGCCCCGGTCATCGTAGCGACGAGTTGTCGGTTCGTTCGCGCGGGGTCCTCAGGTGTGATCAAACAGGCAATCAATCTGCCACGGACGGGCTATGGACGGGCCCGGACGGGCCGTCACGGGGCCGGTGGTGGGGGCGGGTTCAGCGGGGTGCGCCCGCCGTGTCCGGTTCCGGGTGGTTGGTCGTGAGATGGGCGAGCCGGGCACGGGCGAGTCGGCGCAGCTCGTCGGCGGCGATGGCCCGCTCCTCGTCCTGTTCGTTGGTCGTCCGCACCCGGATGCCCCCGAACATCTCGTTCAGGTGTTCGGTGGGTCGCCGCCCCTCCGGGCAGATCGCGAAGGCGTGCCCGAACCGGCTCTCGTGCGCGGCGTGCGCGGCCCGCAGGGCGGTGTGGGCCGCCTGCGGGGCCGTGCGGCCGAGCCCCGGTGAGCGCTCGTGGGCCGGCGCCTCGGTGAGGTCGCCGTGGGAGAGGTCGTAGCTCGCCTCGTCGGCCGCCGCGAGCAGCGCGTCCAGATCCGGGTAGGGGCGGTGGGCGGCCACCCGCAGGGCCCGGCGGCGGCCGGCGCAGCAGGCGGGCAGTACGGCTTCGGCGGCGGCCCCGGGGGAGTGGTTGAACCGCGTCAGACCGTCCTCGACCGGCTCGTACGGGCCCGGGATGACCGGGTTGGCATGGGTCTGGCCCGGTATGGCCGGGCGGCCCGGGGAGCGGGGAGTGTGATGAAGTGGCGGCGGTCGCTTCCGGGGGCCGGCGTGGGATTCGCCGGACAGCGTGGGCTCCTGGAACGAACGACGAACGGCGGCCGGCGACGGCTTCGTGCGTGCGTCGACGGAGAGACAGCAGAGAGGCGGGAGGTGAAGAAGAGGTGGGAGTGCCGCCACGCTATCGAGGCCCGGTGGAGGGTGCCCGACGGTTGCGCGAATTTCACCCGGACGTGAGGGGTGAGGTGCGCATGGTGGACGCCTCCCGGGTTCCTCGCCTCGCCTTCGCCGCGGTTGTTCCCGTATGGGAGGATTCTGAGTGATGTCGCAGTCCAGGAGTGCCAGCGGCGCCGACGGCGCCCGTGGTGACCGGACGGCCCGGATGAGCCGGGGCGCTCTGGTGGCCCGCGTCGCCCTCGCGGCCGCGGCCGCCCTCGTGCTCATCGTGCTGGTCTGGCCCGAGGACGACACCCACGGCGGCCACGGCGGCCGCCTCGATCCCAAGCCCGGCGACTCCTCCTCGCCCGCCCAGATCTACCCGCTCTCCTCGCCGCCCCGCACGATCCCCTCCGTACGGCAGCACGAGCCCGCCCGCGGCCCCGGCTTCCGGCCCGTCGCCGCCACCCGCGTCGTCGTCCCCACCGGCAGCGAGGCGCTCTCGGACGAGGCCCAGCTGCTCGCGCGGGAGCTCGACAAGGAGTACGTGCAGGGCGCGGCGCCCCGGCCCGGGGACATCGAGCTGGCCCTGAACCCGAAGGCCGAGGCCACCCCCGAGTCGTACACGCTGACCGCCCGCGAGCGCACCGTGCGGATCACCGGCCCCGACGAGGCCGGGGTCTTCTACGGCACCCGCACCCTCAAGCAGGCGCTGCGCGACGGCGGGGTGATGCCCGAGGGCGTCGTCGAGGACTGGCCCGACCGTCCGCAGCGCGGCCTCAACCTGGACATCGCGCGCAAGCCGTTCACGGCGGGCTGGATCGAGGCCCGGCTGCGCGAGATGGCCGACCTCAAGCTGAACCAGCTCGGCCTGCACTTCTCCGACGACCAGGGCTTCCGGATCGAGTCCGCCTCGCACCCCGAGGTCGTCTCGCGCGACCACCTCAGCAAGCGCGAGGTCGAGCGGATCGTGGCGCTCGCCCGGCGGCTGCACATCGAGGTGGTCCCGGAGATCGACTCGCCGGGCCACCTGGGCGCCGTGATCAAGGCCCACCCCGCCCTCGGGCTGCGCAGCGCCACGGGCCGGACGGTCCAGGGCGCCGTCGACATAGCGAACCCGGACGCGGCGCGGATCGTCGACGACCTGCTGCGCGAGTACGCGGACCTGTTCCCCGGCGCCTACTGGCACCTCGGCGGCGACGAGTACCTCGCCCTGACCGCCAAGGACCCGGAGGCCACCTATCCGGGCCTGGCCGACGCCGCCCGCGCCAAGTACGGCGCCAAGGGCGACATAGCGGACCTGGCGACCGGCTGGCTCAACGACCGGGCCGCGGCGCTGCGCCCGTACGGCAAGAAGTTCAAGGCCTGGAACGACGGCTACTTCAAGGGCACCTCCGTCGCTCCCGACCCGGCCCGCGAGGTCGAGTACTGGACCGGCAAGGAGCTCGGCGCCCGACCGCCGGAGGAGTACCTGGCCGAGGGCCGCAAGACGGTCAACCTCAACGACGAGTACCTGTACTACGTCCTGGGCGAGCCCAACGCCTTCAAGTACCCCACCGGCCGGCGCATCTACCAGGAGTGGACGCCGCTGGTGCTGCGCGGCACCAAGCCCGTCGCCAACCGCTACTCCGACCAGGTGCTCGGCGCCCGGTTCGCCGTCTGGTGCGACTACGCCGACGCCCAGACCCAGGACCAGGTGGCCCGGGGCATCCGGATGCCGCTGCGCGCCACCGCCCAGAAGCTGTGGGACCCGCGCACTCCGGGCCTGGAGTGGGAGGAGTTCAAGGAGCTCGCAGACAAGCTGGGGTGAGCTCCCGGGCTCCGCTGTGACACTTCCGGCCGCCCGCGCGCAGAACAGACCATGGGCAGGGGTGGGGACCAGCGCCGTGGCCGGATCCGGAGCGACGACGCGGAGCTCGGGGCGGCCGTCGCACGTGCCCAGGAGGGGGACGAGCGGGCCTTCGCCGTGGTCTACCGGCTGGTTCAGCCGGGGCTGCTCGCCCAGCTGCGGGCCCTGGTCGCCGCCGAGGCCGAAGACGTGGCGTCCGACGCGTGGCTGGAGATTGCCCGTGACCTGGCCCGGTTCCGGGGCGACGGGGCGGGCTTCCGGGGCTGGACCGCGACCATCGCGCGCCACCGCGCCCTGGACCATCTGCGCCGCCAGAAGCGAAGACCGCGCACGGTCGGGCTCGACCAGGAGGCGCTGGAGGTGCCGGGCGGCCAGGACACCGCCGAGGCGGCCCTGGAGTCCCTCTCGACCCGCTGGGCGCTCCAGCTGATCGCCACCCTGCCGCGCGAACAGGCCGCGGCGGTGCTGCTGCGGGTGGTGGCCGGGCTCGACGGCGCGGCGGCCGGGCGGGTCCTCGGCAAGCGCCCCGGGTCGGTGCGCACCTCGGCGCACCGGGGGCTGCGGCGGCTCGCCCAAGGGCTCGGGCCGGAGGCGGACCGGCCGTGACGGCGGCGGCGCCTGTGCGCCCGGGGCGTCCCAACCGGCGGCGGGCGCGGGGGAGTCGGCGCGGAAGGACGACCGGGGCCGCCACCCCCTGGCTCGACCGAGCCATAAAGGGCCGCTGACCAGGCGCTTTGCTGCGCGGGTGCAGGATCTCGTTTACCGCCCTGATCGGCCCTCATCTGGGTGTTTCTGACTGTTCCTGACTGCTGTTGGTCACGCGTTGGTCATGCGGCCAACCGTCGGCTCGGCCGCTGGGAAGTGGTGGAGGCCGTCGTGCGTCTGCCAGTACATCCCGCCGGATCGCCGGGCTCGGTTGCTTAAGAAGAAATTCCAGTACGACGTATTCTGTCTAAGTACACTTAGACGCATTCCGTCGCACACGATGTGTAGGAGCGAGAGTGTTGAAGAGCCTGCCGGCCAAGCCGGACGACGTGGTCGACCGCGACCGGGAGTGGGATCTGCTCGCTGAGTTCCTCACTGATCCGGATCCGGCGATGCGGCTCGGCATCGTGTCGGGGCGGCGACGGCATGGGAAGTCGTACCTTCTGCAGGCCCTTTCCGAGCAGGTCAGCGGCCTCTACGTCACAGCGATCCGGGAGGAGGGGCGGCTGCCCGCGATCCAGCGGTTCAGTGACGCGGTTGCCGCCCACGCCGGCCTGCGGCCAGGGAGCCTGCGTCTGACCGACTGGCGTGACGTCCTGTCCAATGCCCTTGATGTGACCGCCCGTTCGTCCCGCCCGCTCCTGGTGATCGACGAGTTGCCGTACTTGCTTCAGCACTCGCCTGAAATCCCGGGGCTGCTGCAGCAGCTCTACGACGAACGTCAGCGGGGTGCCCGTCCCGGTGCCGGGCCGGGTCCGCGGCTGATCCTGTGCGGCTCCGCGATGAGTGTCATGCACGAATTGCTCTCGGGGACCAAGCCGCTGCGGGGGCGTGCGGTGGTCGATCTACGGCTGGGTGCCTTCGACTACCGTGACAGTCGGACCTTCTGGCAGATCGCCGACCCGCTGACCGCGCTGAAGGTGCACGCGGTCCTGGGCGGAGCCCCGGGCTACCGGCCGGTGGCCGCCCGCCCGCATCCGGACGACGGCTTCGACACCTGGCTTACCCGGACGCTGCTCGACCCAGGGCGGGCGGTGTACTCGCGTACCGAGACCGAGTACCTGCTGCGCGAGGACCCGAGGATCACGCAGCACACGCTGTACTACGACGTCCTCACCGCCATCGCGCAAGGCGCCACCACCCCCAGCAAGATCGGTGCCGCCCTGGAGCGCCCGCGCAACGCCGTCGCCCACCCGCTCGGAGTGCTGGAATCCACCGGCTACATCCGGCGGGAACAGGACATCCTCCGTTCCAGGCACCCCGTCATCACGCTCGATGACCCCGTTATCCGCTTCAACCAGCTCATCACCCTTCCGCAGGCCGCCGCTGTGGAGCAGGGTTTCGCCGAGCAGGTGTGGCAGCAGGCCGCTCCGACCTTCAACTCCAAAATTCTCGGGCCGCACTTCGAGGATCTGGCTCGCGACTTCACCCGCCGCTACGCCCACACCCTGTTGCCTGGCGGACTGCCCGGCCCGGTCGGCACCACCGAGGTCGCCGACCAGGCTGCCCGGACCAAGCACGAGGTCGATGTCATCGCCCTGGCTGCCGGTGAGCGCCCGCAGGCGCCTCGCGCGAAGATCGCGCTGCTGGGCGAGGCCAAGGCGACGGCTGCCCGCCGTGGGACAGGTGACCTGGAGCGCCTGGAACGTATCCGTGCCCTGCTCGAAGACCAGGGGTACGACACCGCTGCCACCACTCTGGCTTTGTACTCTCTGCACGGCTTCTACCCCGAGCTGGTCGATCTGGCAAACCGTCGTGACGACCTCCTCCTGGTCGATCTGCCTACCCTTTACGGCGGCTGACACGGCCAGTCTTCGAGCCAGGCGCGTACTGGGTCGCTGGCGGCAGCCGGTATTGGACCAGGCCGTGGTGGCTCAGTTCGAGCCGTGTCGACAGTGCGCCCTTAAGTCTCAGACGGCGTTACCGGGGCAAGCGGGCTGGATTCACCGTCAGCAAGCTGACGGACACTCAGAGCAGATAAAACGGAAGGACGACCGGGGCCGCCACCCCCCACAGGAGAGGCCCCGGCCGTCTTCCGTCGGGGCCGTGTGGCGACCCCGTACTCCTCTCAGCGCCATGGCTGCGTTTTCTGTCACACCGCGCTGTGTCAGTGAATTGTTGCGGGTTGTACAAGTAATGGACTTAACCGCCGCCCAGGCCGTAGCGTGCTCCTTCGCGCCGGTCGGCGCGGCAGCGATGACCAGGCTGCGACACCAGGGCAGGGTGCAGGGAGTGCAGGGGGAAGACGCGGAGCTGACCGCCGCGATATTCGCGGCACAGGGCGGCGACGAGAGTGCGTTCCGTGCTGTGTACCGCGCGGTGCACCCACGGCTGCTCGGCTACACCCGCACGCTCGTCGGCGAGAGTGACGCGGAGGATGTGACGTCCGAGGCGTGGCTGCAGATAGCCCGGGACATCGAGCGCTTCAGCGGCGACGCGGACCGGTTCCGCGGCTGGGCCGCCACCATCGCCCGCAACCGGGCCCTCGACCACATCCGGATGCGCGGCCGCCGTCCCGCCGTGGGCGGCGACGAGACCGAGCTGACCGGCCGCGCCGCCGACTCGGACACCGCGGGCGAGGCGATGGAATCCCTCGCCACCGGACGTACGATGGCGCTCATCGCGCAGCTTCCGCAGGACCAGGCCGAGGCCGTGGTGCTGCGGGTGGTGGTCGGGCTCGACGCCAAGAGCGCGGCCCAGACCCTGGGCAAGCGGCCCGGCGCGGTGCGGACGGCCGCCCACCGCGGCCTCAAGCGGCTGGCCGAACTGCTGGGGACGGAGAACGCCCCGGCGGATCTCGGCGGTGTGCCGCCGCAACGGAACCGGTCGCGCGGTGTGACGCAATCGGGCGCGCCGACGCAGAAGGACATGTGATGGCCGACGAGCGCCACGAATGGCTGGACGAGGACGCCGCAGAGCGTTTGCTGCGCGGCGAAAGCGTCGTTCCCGCCGACGACCGCGCCCGCGAGCAGGCCGAACGGCTCTCCGCCGTGCTGCGCGCGATGGCCGGTCCTGACGTACGGCAGGGCATGGGCACCTCCGCTGCCCCTGCCACCCGTGAACTGCCGGGCGAGGCCGCCGCGCTGGCCGCGTTCCGCAGCGCCCGCGCCGAGGCCGGCGCCCCCTCCGACGTCCGGGCCGACACCGTCGTACGGGTAGGGCGCGAGCCCCGCGGCACCCGTGCCCCCCGACGGCTGCGGCCGGTCCGTTTCGGCCTGGCCGCGGCGCTTGCCGGGTGCGCCCTGGGCGGCGTCGCCATGGCCGCCGGGACCGGTGTGCTGCCCGGGCTCGGCACCGCCGGCCCCGAGCCGGTGTCGTCCGTGTCGGCCGCCGCGACCCCGGGGCCGATCGCCTCGGACTCGCCGTCGGCGCGCACCGGCGCCCCTCAGTCGCCCACGCCGGGCCGCACTCCGTCGGGGGAGGCCAGCACTCCAGGCGCCACCACGCCGGGCTCCGCCGAGCCCCGGAAGGCGACGCCCGACCCCGCGGCCACGAGCGAGGGCCCGAAGGGCGACTGGGCTTCCAGGAAGGTCGAGTACTGCCGCGACTTCCGGTCGGGACGCCTCGATCAGACACGTCGGCATCGGCTGGAAATCGCCGCTCTGGGCGCCGCGAGGGTGAAGCAGTTCTGCGACAACGTGATGGCGGAGGCGGACCGGGGCGGCAAGGGCGGCTCCGGAGGCAAGGGCGACTCGGGCGGCAAGGGCGACTCCGGCGACGACAAGGGGGACGGCCATGGCGGGCACGGCGGCATCTCGGGCGGCCGTGACGGCTCCGTCCTGAAGCTGCCCTCCGTGAGCTGGTCGACGCCGCCCGCGAGCGGCTCACCTGCGCTCCCGGGGCTGCCGGGCGTCCCGGGCGCCGGCGACGCCGACCAGAGCGGCCCGACCCTGCCGCCCGCCGTTCCGGTGGTCCCGCCGGCCTCCCGCGCGGTCCCGGTGCAGCACCCGCTCACCCTGCTCGGCGCGGCCGAAATGGGGGCCGACCAGCGGCTCGCACACCGGCTCGACCGACTGGTGTGACACTTTTCGGCCCGCCGACGCAGTAGGAAGTGAGCCGACTGGTCATCGGCGGCGCACAGAGCCGGGGTTCCCCCCGTACCCAAGGCTCGGCGCGAATGGCGCGGGCGGGACACGTTCCCCCGGTCCCGCCCGCGCCCTCTCTCCTGCGGCCGAGCCGCGACCGGCCGGCGACCGGATCACCCGTAGATCCTGATCACCAGTAGACGACGACCTTGTCGTTGACGCGCACCTGGTCGAAGAGCTTGGCGAGCTTCGCCTTGTCGCGCACGTTCACACAGCCGTGCGAGGCGCCCGCGTAACCGCGCTTGGCGAAGTCCGACGAGTAGTGCACGGCCTGGCCGCCGCTGAAGAACATCGCGTACGGCATGGGCGTGTGGTAGATCGACGAGACGTGGTTCTTGCTCTTCAGGAAGACCTTGAAGGTGCCCTCGCGGGTCGGCGTGTACTGCGAGCCGAACCGCACGTCCATCGACGACTGCACCTTGCCGTTGATCACCCAGTTGAGCGTCCGGGTGGTCTTGCTGATGCACAGCACGCGGCCGGTCATACAGCGCTTGTCGAGCTTGATCTTGGGCTTGTTGACGGCCTTCCCGCTGAGTTCCTCCCGGGTCGGCTTGGTCGTCATGTCGCCCAGCTTCTGCCAGGTGGCGGTGTCGGCGGAGCCGGTGGCGGGCAGTCCGCGCTTGCCCTGGAAGCCCTTGACGGCGGCGACGGTGACGCTGCCGTACGTACCCGTCGGCGTGTCGTCGAACCAGCCGACCTGGGCGAGCCGGGCCTGGAGCTCCTTGACCTGCGCGCCCTGGGCGCCGGTCGCCATCAGGATCTTCGGCGCCGGCCTGGCGGCGGTGGTCCTGGAGGCGGACGGGGCTACCGCGGCGTCGGCCTCGCTCGCGCCGTTGGCGGTGCTTCCGTCGGCCTTGTTGTCGTTCGCTGTGCCGGCCGACGGCGCCGACGACGGCGCGGCAGCCGCGGGCTTCTGGTCGGCGGCCCCCGACGCCTTGCCCGACTGGGCCCCGCACGCGGCCGTGACGGTCAGCACGGTGGCCGCGGCGAGCGTCCTGGCTATGACAGTGGTGAGATGGTTCCGGCGCATCGTCGCCCCCCTGATATTCCCTCTGGTGACCCCAGAGACTGTTTCCCGGGCCGAACGGTTGCAAGAAGCCGTCGAGGAAGCGAGGCGGAACACATGGCGCGCGAGTCGGACGGTGCCCGGCGCACCGAGAGCGGTCTGCCCCTCGACCCGGTGTACGGGCCGGACTCCCTCGACGGGTGGGACCCGGCCCGGCAGCTGGGTGAGCCGGGCGGGTATCCGTTCACCCGGGGTGTCTACCCGACGATGTACACGACACGCCCCTGGACGATGCGCCAGTACGCCGGGTTCGGCACGGCGGCCGAATCCAACGCCCGCTACAAGCAGCTCATCGCCAACGGCACCACGGGCCTTTCCGTCGCCTTCGACCTGCCCACCCAGATGGGCCACGACAGCGACGCGCCGCTCGCGCACGGCGAGGTCGGCAAGGTCGGGGTGGCCGTCGACTCGGTCGAGGACATGCGGGTCCTGTTCGACGGCATCCCGCTGGGCGAGGTCTCCACATCGATGACGATCAACGCGCCCGCGGCGCTGCTGCTCCTGATGTACCAGCTGGTCGCCGAGGAACAGGGCGTCCCCGCGCGCGAGCTGACCGGCACGGTCCAGAACGACGTGCTCAAGGAGTACATCGCCCGGGGCACCTACATCTTCCCGCCCAAGCCGTCACTGCGGCTGATCGCGGACATCTTCCGGTACTGCCGGGCGGAGATGCCGAAGTGGAACACGATCTCGATCTCCGGCTACCACATGGCCGAGGCGGGGGCCTCGCCCGCGCAGGAGATCGCGTTCACGCTGGCCGACGGCATCGAGTACGTCCGCACGGCGGTCGCGGCCGGGATGGACGTGGACGACTTCGCCCCGCGCCTGTCGTTCTTCTTCGTCTCCCGCACGACGCTCCTGGAGGAGGTCGCCAAGTTCCGTGCGGCGCGCCGGATCTGGGCGCGGGTGATGCGGGAGGAGTTCGGCGCGGAGGACCCCAAGTCGTGGATGCTGCGCTTCCACACCCAGACGGCCGGGGTGCAGCTGACCGCCCAGCAGCCCGAGGTGAACCTGGTCCGGGTCGCCGTGCAGGGCCTGGCGGCGGTGTTCGGCGGTACGCAGTCGCTCCACACCAACTCCTTCGACGAGGCGATCGCGCTGCCCACGGACAAGAGCGCGCGCCTTGCCCTGCGTACGCAGCAGGTACTCGCGTACGAGACGGACGTGACCGCGACCGTCGACCCGTTCGCGGGCTCGTACGTCGTCGAGTCCATGACCGACGAGGTGGAGGCGGCGGCGCGGGCGCTGATGCAGCGGGTCGAGGACCTGGGGGGCGCCGTGAGCGCGATCGAACACGGCTTCCAGAAGGGCGAGATCGAGCGCTCGGCGTACCGGATCGCCCAGGAGACCGACAGCGGCGAGCGCGTCGTGGTCGGGCTCAACCGGTTCCGGCTCGACGCGGAGGAGCCGTACGAGCCGCTGCGGGTGGACCCGGCGATCGAGGCCCGCCAGGCGTCTCGGCTTGCCCGGCTGCGTGCCGAGCGGGACGCCGCCGCTGTGGGGGCCGCGTTGTCTGCGCTGCGGGATGCCGCGCGGGGCCAGGACAACGTTCTGTACCCGATGAAGTCCGCGCTGGCCGCTCGTGCGACGGTGGGGGAGGTATGCGGGGCGCTCCGGGAAGTCTGGGGCAGTTATGTCCCGAACGAGGTCTTCTGATCGTCGGTCGTCTGCGGGCCGTCTTGGGCCGGCCGCGCAGTTCCCCGCGCGCCTTGGCGGGTCGCCCGCAGCCGGAGAACTCGGCTCGGCCACAGTCCTTCAGCGGCGCGGGGCTGTGACATGTGCGGCTCCGCCGTGTGGGAGCGATCAGCCGCACACGGCCCGCAGCCGAAATGCGCGCTCACCCGCCGCCCGCCGCGTACACCCTCTCGATCCCGGCGATGATCAGCCGTAGGCCCGCCTCGTAGCGCTGCTCGTAGCCCTCGAAGAGGTCCGCGCCCGCCGCCGCGGCCAGCGGGTAGTCCCCCAGCCGGATCGCGCGGGCGTCGATGTCCAGGGGCTCGGGGGCCATTCCCTGTTCCTCGGCCACGAAGCCCATCGTGTACGCGTACGTGGTCGTCCCGGCCAGTGCCGCGTCGGCCGGGGCGATGCCCGCCGCACGCATCGCGACCAGCAGCGACTCCAGCGACTTGGCGTGGTCGGTGCCGGTGAAGCGGGTGCCCCCGTACACCTTCGCCCCGTCGCGGTAGCTCAGCAGCATGGAGCGCAACGCCCGGTTGAATCCGGCAAGTTGATTCTGCCAGGGGGCGTCGGGGGTCATGCCCGGGATGCCGTCCGCCGCCATGCGGCGGTACATCACCGTCGCCATCTCGTCGAGCAGGGCCTGCTTGTTCTTGAAGTGCCAGTAGAGCGCGGGCGCCTGGACGTGGAGCTCCTTGGCGATCGCGCGGAGCGTCAGGCCGTCCAGGCCCACTTCGTTCAGGAGCCTCAGCGCGGTGTCGGTCACCAGCGCGCGGTCGATTCTCGTCGTAGCCACCTTGACAATTTAACACTGTTAAGCCCATGCTCGGCGGCATG
This sequence comes from Streptomyces sp. NPDC031265, assembly GCF_055570295.1. NCBI lineage: Bacteria > Bacillati > Actinomycetota > Actinomycetes > Kitasatosporales > Streptomycetaceae > Streptomyces > Streptomyces sp. NPDC031265. The sequence continues at coordinate 58,526 of NZ_JBVIHM010000009.1, read as the reverse complement.
GAACTTAACAACGTTAAGGACGTCTTCGGCGCCTCGGCCACCGTCGACGTGCTCATCTGCGGTGCCGGCCCCGCCGGGCTCGCGCTCGCCGCCGACCTCGCCCGCCGGGGCGTGTCCGCGCTGCTCGTCGAGAAGTCCGACCGGCTCTTCCCCGGCTCGCGGGGCAAGGCCGTCCAGCCGCGCACCCTGGAGGTGCTGTACGACTTCGGGATCCTGGACCGGGTCCGCGCGGGCGGCCGCGAGTACCCGCGGATGCTCAACTGGGAGGGCCCGGACGGCACCACGCGCGGCCGTGAGTGGGACATCATGGAGTGCGCGGAGGCCACCGAGCAGACCCCGTACCCCAATGCCCTGATGATCGCGCAGGCGCACCTCCAGGTGCTGCTCCACGACCATCTGCGCGGCCTCGGCGGCGAGGTCGTCTTCGAGGCCGAGCTGACCGGGCTCGACCAGGACGCGGACGCGGTGACGGCCCGGTTCGCGGACGGCCGCCGGGTCCGCGCCCGCTATCTGGTCGGCGCCGACGGCGGCAGGTCCACCGTGCGGCGGTTGCTCGGCGTCGCCATGCGGGGCGAGACGGTCGACCCCAAGCCGATGCTGGTGGCCGATGTGATCCTCGCCCCGGACGCGTTCGTCGACGACGACCACTGGCACATGTGGCCGGGCGCGAGCGGCGGCGGCGCCTCGCTCTGCCCGCTGCCGGGCGTGCCCCGGCTGTTCCAGCTCTACGCGCAGTACGACGACGTGGACGCGGTGCCGGATGTCACCCCGGAAGGCGTACGGAAGCTGGCCGCCACCCGTACTCCGGTCGCCGCCGACCAGGTCGCCGAGGTCGTCTGGGCCTCGGAGTTCCGGCCGTGGGCCGCCCTGGCGGAGCGGTTCCGGGTGGGCCGGGTCTTCCTCGTCGGGGACGCCGCCCATCTGCACTCGCCGGCCGGTGCACAGGGGCTCAACACCAGCGTCCAGGACGTCTACAACCTCGGCTGGAAGCTCGGCCAGGTGCTGCGGCACGGCGCGCCGCCCGCGCTGCTCGACACGTACGAGCAGGAGCGGCAGCCCATAGCCGCGTCCGTCCTCGGCATCAGCACCCGGCTGCACCGCGAGGCCCGGTTCGGGCGGCAGAGCCGACGCGGTGACGAGGTCAAGCAGCTCGGCATCGGCTACCGGGGCGGCCCGCTCTCCTCGGGCCGCGCGGGCGCCCTGGAGTCCGGCGACCGCGCCCCCGACGGCGACCGCCCCGAGGGCCGCCTCTTCGAGCTCTTCCAGGGCCCGCACTTCACCCTGCTGGCCTTCGGCGCCGAGCCCCCGGCGAACCTGGGCGACCAGGTGCACCTCCACGAACTGAGTCCGTACGACACCTACGGCCGGGGCCTGTTCCTGATCCGCCCGGACGGCTACCTCGGCTGGGCCGGGGAGACGGCCGAGGGGCTGGACGAATACCTGGCGAAGACCGGGGCCGCCGCCGGGTGACCCCGGGGCCTGACCGGTGGATCTGGTCGGCGCGCGGGTGTCCGGCACGCTCTCCCCCAAGGCCTTGAGGGCCAGGGGGGACCCCTCAGCGGCGTTGTCGTCGATCACCGACGTCCCCAAGCTCTCAACTTCGTTCGAGCAGGGGAGACCCCAACGCGTCGCCTCGATCCTCCGCCTTGCAGCCGGACCCACCGGACACCCGCTCACCAGCACCGAAACCGCACCCGGCGCCGAGGTCAACCAGATCCACCGGACAGGCCCTACGCGGCCCTCGCCCGCCGCGCCACCGCCCTCGCCCGCCGTGCCAGCTTCCGTACCGTCGCGTTGCGCGGGATGAAGGCGAGCTGGCCCGGGATCGCGCCCGGGAGGGCCAGGGTCGTCAGGCGGCGGCGCTTGAAGTAGCGCCAGGTGTGCGGGGTCAGATGGCGGGAGAGATAGCGCTCGGCCGTGGGGCGCAGGTCGGGGCGGATCTCGGACTGCATCGCGTAGCCGACCGCAGCCACCAGCGCCGCCAGGTCGTGCGGCGGCTCGGGCGGCTCGCCCTCCAGCGGCGCCAGCAGCGCGTCCACCAGAGTCACCGGCACCCGGTTGCTGTTCTGGTACGGGGTGAGGCGGTCCAGGAGCAGATCCGTGCCGGTGCGGGCGACCGGGATGCCGTAGAACGCCGACGCGGTGAGCAGCGCGGTGGAGAAGCAGCCGACCACCAGGGCCGGGCGGATGCGCTCGTAGACCACCTCGGCCAGCAACGGCCTCTCCAGGACCGTCAGTTCGACGTCCAGCGCCTCGGCCTGGGTGCGCAGGGACTCGGACCAGGCGGGCGGGGCCGAGGGGTGCGGCTTGAAGACGAGGTGGCGGTGGCCGCGCGCGGCCGCGCCCCGCACCATGGCGAGGTGCAGCTGCTCCTCCTCCGCCTCGGTGAGGATCGAGAGCGCGGCCAGGTACTGGCCGAGCAGCAGGGCCGCGCCCTCGGGCACGTCGGGCCCGTCGCCCTGGGCCGACAGTTCGCCCACCACCTTGGTGAAGGCCGCCGTCGGGATGACCTCCGCGCCCACCCCGAACTCGCCGAGCAGCAGCGGCTCCAGGCCCGGCACCAGGTCCAGGTGCAGGACGCGCCGCACCCGCGAACCCACCAGCGGGTCCAGCTTGTTGCGGGTGGGGCCGTAGCTCATCAGCCCGTCCGCGTACACGTGCAGCGGCGCGTCCGGGAAGAGCTGGGCGACCGCGCCCGCCGGGTTGACCTGGATGGACTCGACGGCCAGCTCGATCCGGTCGTCCCCGAGGTCCCAGGCGCGCCGCAGCTGCCGCTCCCACAGCGGGACGTCGTCCGCGCGCGGCGCCCAGCCGCCCGGGTGCATCGGCGCGATGGTCTCGTTCCACGACAGCACCCCGTCGAAGCGCTCCCGCAGTACCTCGAAGCCCGGCATCTCGTCGAGGGAGGGCGAAGTCTCCGGAATCGGGGCGTTGTTGCTGACCAGGAGCAGCCGGCGGTCGGCCGGGCCGAAGCAGTCGCTGTCGAGTGCGGCGGCCAGCGTCGCCATCCCGTACAGCGTGGTCGCCAGGAAGATCTGAGTCGTACGCATCAGGCCGCGGCCCCCGCCGGGGTGAGGGAGTTCGTGCGTCCGCGCAGCCGCCGCAGCCGGGCGGCGCGGCCCGAGTCCATCGAGTCGAGCGCCTCCTTGAGAATGTCCTGCGGCATCCTTTTCAGCGCTCCCGCACTCATTGTCCGCAGTTTCCGTGCCACGGCCGGTTCGAACCTTTCACTGTTTCCCAGGTGGTGGGAAATGATGGCGCAGTACGTCCGCACCGCCTTCGGCAGCAGTTCCGCCGAATTTGGATCTTGAGCTGTTTCCTCGATTACCTGGTCGAATGCCCGGATGAAATCGAGCTGGCGTACGTCGCCGATCTGCGTCAGCGAAGTGGCCACTCCGCGCCGGTAGTAGACACCGAGCAGACCCACCACCGCGAAGGATTCCGCCTCCCGGTGCAGCCGCCAGATCCACGGCCGGTCCTCGGCCGTGCGCAGCCCGTCCGTGAAGTGCAGCAGACCCCGCTCCACCAGGCGCCGGTGGTAGATCCCGGCCCAGGCGAACGCGTAGTCCACCGAGGTCGAGCGGGTGGCCGGCAGGATCGCCGCGCGCGGGTCGAGCACCTCGCCGCGCCGCCCGTGCGGCACCCGCTGCACCGAGCGCTGGCTGCCGGTGCACTGCACATGGTCGGTGCGCAGGAAGTCGCAGCCCAGCTCCTCGATGGTGGCGACCAGCCGGGAGTAGTGGCCGGGCGCCAGCCAGTCGTCCCCGTCGAGGAAGGTGACGTACTCGCCGCGCGCCGCGTCGATGCCGGTGTTGCGCGCGGTGGCGAGACCGCCGTTCTTCTCGTGTCTGAGGACCACCGCCCCCGGCAGCTCGCGCTCGGCGCGGGCCAGGAGCGCGGCCGTACCGTCCGAGGAGCAGTCGTCGACCAGAAGGAACTCGAAGTCCTCACGCGCGTTGTCGCGCAGACTTCTCAGGGTGTCGGGGGCATAGGTCCGCACGTTGTAGAACGGCACGACCACAGAGAGCTTGACCACCCGGGTGACGCTAAGTGGCGCCGCGTCATTCGCCCTGTCCGGGCGAGGGATGTTGGGTGAACACTGGGCGACCGGCTTATTAACCGGTTCGCTTTACGGGCTCTTTCTTCATTCGTAGACGCGCTGTTAACCATCTGTTGCGGTCCAGTTGGGCCGCCAAACGGAATGGATTCCTAGCTTCTTCGACGTGCCATCACGTACGAACCCCACCGACACTCCGCCGCGGATCGCCGTTCTCGCTGATTCCGACACCCGGTGGAAATGGGGTGCCCTCACCGCCCGCCGGATCGCCGAGCGCACCCCCGAGCTCAGCGGCTTCCTGCTGCGCGGCCGGGCCACCCCCACGCCGCGCCAGCTCGCCGAGGTCGGCGTCGACGCCGACGCCCTGCGCGAGGTGACGATGGCCGCGTTCCTGCGCGCCGTCGAGCGCGAGCCGTACGACGTGGTGGTCCTCGCGCTGGTCGGCGGCGCCGCCCAGGCGGCCCTGCACGGCCTCGCCCGGCTGTGGCCCGCCGGCACCCGCAGGCCCGTCCTGGTCACCGGCTACGTCGGCGTCGTCTACGAGAAGCTCGCCGACGGCCTGCTGCTGCGCCACGGCGCCGACGTGGTCCTCGCCAACGCCCGGCACGACGCCGAGCGGTTCCGCGCCGTGTACGAGGGCGTGGGCGCCGACGCCTCCGCGGTGACCGAGGCCGCCCTGCCTTTCCTCGGGGGCGATCCGTACCGGCCCGAGCCGGGCCGCGACACCGTCGTCTTCGCCGCCCAGCCGTCCGTGCCCGAGAGCCGCGCCGACCGCTTGTACCTGCTGCGGCGCCTGATCGCCCACGCCCACCGCCACCCCGGCCGCGAGGTGCTGCTCAAGCTGCGCTCCAAGCCCGGCGAGCACACCACGCACATCGAGGAGCAGCCCTACCAGAAGCTCGCCCGGTCCCTGGAGCTGCCGCCCAACTTCCGTTTGGTGTACGGGAACATGGGCGAGGTCCTGGACCGCACCGACCTGCTGGTCACGGTCTCCTCGACGGCCGCCCTCGAATCCCTGCACCGCTCGGTGCCCACCGCGGTCCTGACCGACCTGGGCGTACGCGAGGGCCTCGGCAACCACCACTTCATCGGGTCGGGCTGCCTCGCCTCCTGGGACCAGCTGGACGCCGGCCACCGCCCGGACCCCGACGCCGGCTGGCTCGCCGCCCAGGGGGTCGCCCCCGGCGACGCGTACGCCACCGCCTTCGACGCGGCCCGCACCCGCATCGCGGACCTCCTCGCCCGCCCCGGACTGCCGCCCGTACGGCCCTACTACACGCCCGCCACCGCGCCCGGCTATCTGCCCGGCATCCTCGCCCGCCACCACCTCGCCCCCGACGGCACCCCGCTGCCGGGCGCCGCGCCCGAAGCGGAGGCCACCGGCGTACGCCGCCTGGTGCGCGAAGCCGTACGGGACGCGGCCCGCGGGGCCTACCGCCACGGCGTGCAGCGCGTGGCCCCGGTCATCCGCCGGATGGGAGAACTCTGATGAACGCCCTGCCGAACCCGCGCCCGGACTCACGGCCCAAGAAGGTCCTGGCCGTCATCCCGGCCCGGGGCGGCTCCAAGGGGGTCCCCGGCAAGAACCTCGCCGCGGTCGGCGGTGTCCCGCTGGTCGTCCGGGCCGTACGGGCCTGCCTCGCCGCGCGGCACGTCACCGATGTCGCCGTCTCCACGGACGACCCGGCGATCGCCTCCGCCGCCGCCGCGGCCGGCGCGCACGTCGTCGTGCGCCCCGCCGCCATCGCGGGGGACACCGCGACCAGCGAGGCGGCCGTACTGCACGCACTCGAAGGGCACGCGGACACCGACGTCGTCCTGCTCGTGCAGTGCACCAGCCCGTTCCTGACCCACGAGGACGTGGACGGGGTCGCCGCGGCCGTCGTCGTGGACGGCGCCGACACGGCCGTCACCGTCGCCCCCTTCCACGGCTTCGTCTGGCGCGAGTCCGTACAGGAGGGCGGCGAGGGCATGGGCCACGACAAGGCCTTCCGCCCGCGCCGCCAGGACCGCCCCCAGGACTTCCTGGAGACCGGCGCCGCCTACGCCATGGACGCCGAGGGCTTCCGCACCCACCAGCACCGCTTCTTCGGGCACACCGCGCTGGTGCGGACCGACCCGGCCCGCGTCCTGGAGATCGACGACCCGCACGACCTGGCCCGCGCCCGGGCGCTCGCGCCGCTGCTCGACCCGGCCCGCACCCCGGACCACGCCGACGTCGACGCGGTCGTCCTCGACTTCGACGGCACCCAGACCGACGACCGGGTGCTCATCGACTCCGAGGGCCGCGAACTCGTCGCCGTGCACCGGGGCGACGGGCTCGGCATCGCGGCCCTGCGCCGCGCCGGCCTGAAGCTGCTCATCCTCTCCACCGAGCAGAACCCGGTGGTCGCCGCCCGCGCCCGCAAGCTCCGGATCCCCGTACTGCACGGCGTCGACCGCAAGGACCTCGCCCTCAAGCAGTGGTGCGAGGACGCGGGGGTCGACCCAGCCCGGGTGCTCTACGCGGGCAACGACGTCAACGACCTGCCCTGCTTCTCCCTCGTCGGCTGGCCGGTCGCGGTCGCCGACGCCCATGACTCCGTGCGCGCCGCCGCGCGCGCGGTCACCGCCACTCCAGGCGGTGAGGGCGCGATCCGCGAGATCGCCGCCTGGCTCCTCGGACCCGAGCTCCACCCCACCCCTTCGCTCCACAACTCCCCTGCCCAGTAAGGACATCCCCTCATGAGCAACCGTCTGCGCACCTTCGGCAGCCGCAGTGCCGGACCGGGTCAGCCGGTGTACGTCACCGGTGAGATCGGCATCAACCACAACGGTGACCTGGGCAACGCCCTCGCCCTGATCGACGCCGCCGCCGACGCCGGCTGCGACGCCGTCAAGTTCCAGAAGCGCACCCCGGAGATCTGCACCCCGCGCGACCAGTGGGACATCGAGCGCGACACCCCGTGGGGCCGGATGACGTACATCGACTACCGCCACCGGGTGGAGTTCGGCGAGTCGGAGTACCGCACCATCGACGAGCACTGCAAGAAGCGCGGGATCGACTGGTTCGCCTCCCCGTGGGACACCGAGGCCGTCGCCTTCCTGGAGAAGTTCGACCTCCCGGCCCACAAGGTCGCCTCCGCCTCGCTCACCGACGACGAGCTGCTGCGCGCCCTGCGCGCCACCGGCCGCACCGTCATCCTCTCCACCGGCATGTCCACGCCGAAGCAGATCCGGCACGCCGTCGAGGTGCTCGGCAGCGACAACATCCTGCTCTGCCACGCCACCTCCACCTACCCGGCCAAGGCCGAGGAGCTCAACCTGCGGGTCATCAACAGCCTGATGGCCGAGTACCCCAACGTCCCGATCGGCTACAGCGGCCACGAGACGGGCCTGCAGACGACGCTGGCCGCCGTCGCCCTCGGCGCCGCCTTCGTCGAGCGCCACATCACCCTGGACCGTGCGATGTGGGGCTCCGACCAGGCCGCCTCCGTCGAGCCGGGCGGTCTGCAGCGCCTGGTCCGCGACATCCGCACCATCGAGGCCGCGCTCGGCGACGGCGTCAAGAAGGTGTACGAGTCGGAGCTCGCCCCGATGAAGAAGCTGCGCCGGTTCACCGGTGTCGTCGCCGAGGCCGAGGCGGTCGACGCCGACCGCGCGCCGGTCTCGGTCTGAGACGGGCCGGCCGCCGTGCCTCGGGACACCACCGCCACGATCGCCTTCGTGGAGAGCCCGGTCCAGCTGCTCAACGTGCTGGAGTGGGCCCATTCCACGCGCCCGCTGCTGAACGGCGTGCCGGCCCAGCGGTCCGGGCCCGGGGACGCGGCGGCCGCCCACGACGACCTCACCGTCGTCGTCCTCTCGCCCACCGACCCGATGTCGCGCGGCCAGCTGCGCCGGATGGCGGAGCTGGCCCGCGAGGAGGGCATGCGGGTGCGCTGGGAGGAGGCGCGCGGCGGGCCCACCGCTCCGCTGCGCACCATCGGCGGACTCTCCTCGCTGCTGCGCCGCGCCGACCGGATCGTCATCGGCGACCCGTTCTCGCGCTATGTACAGCTGCTGCTGACCGTGGCCCGCGCCCGTGACCTGGTCGTCGTCGACGACGGTACGGCCACCATGGAGTTCGTCGCCCAACTGGGCAGCGGCGAGCGGCTGGTCCGCTGGCACCGGCGCGGCAGCCGGGCGGGGGCGCGCGATGTGCTCTTCGCACCGTTCGCCGCCTCGGCGCGCCGTCGGCTCACCCCGTCGCGGGGCCGTACGGTCGAGGTGTTCAGCGCCATGCCCGTACAGGCCCCGGAGGCTGTCACGGTCACCCCCAACACCTTCGGCTGGACCCGGGCCCGGTTCGGCCCGCCGCGCATCACCAAGGGCGCCGACATGGTGGGCACCTCACTGGTGGAGACGGGCGTGGTCGACCCGGACCGCTATCTGGAGGCGGTCGCGGCGCTGGCCCGCACCCATGGCGTGACCCGGTACTTCGCCCACCGCCGCGAGTCCCCCGAGAAGCTGCGCACCCTGCACCTGCGGACCGGCCTGGAGATCGTCCGGCCGGATCTGCCGCTGGAACTCATCGCCCGGCGCGGGCCCGTCGGGCGTACGATCCTCAGTTTTCCCTCCACGGTGGTCCACACCCTGCCGCCCGCCCTGGCGGGCACCGACGTGCGCCTGCTGGTCTGCGACATCGACCCCGCCTGGCTCACCGACAAGGCGTCCCCGCGCGCCCAGGGCTTCCTCGCGGACGTCACCGGCTCGGCCCGCGACGCCCACGGGCTGCGGATGGTCGCGGCCTGAGCGGGGGCGTGAGCGGGGGCGCGCGGGCCGGGGCGCCGGCCGGGCGCGGTGCGCCCTCTGCCCGCCCCCGGCCTGAGACGGCGCTGAGAGAACACTGCGAAACATCTGCGACACGCCTGAGAAACGAGCGGTGAGTTTACCCAGCCCCCACGGCCGACAACCCCCGGGCGGGCAGATTTCTTTCCCCTATCGGGCTGAACTTTTGTTGATTGAAGGTTAGTTGGCCCTTAATGGGGCCTACTCTTCAACAGGTGAACCAGTTGATGTCGCGCGCCTCCGACGAACCCGAAGCCGATCTGCCCGGGGGAGCCCCGCTGCCCGGGTTGCTCCCCGAGCCCCTGGGTGCCGAACTCATCGCCTTCCGCCGGGACTTGCACATGCACCCCGAGCTGGGAAACCAGGAGTTCCGCACCACCGCGGCGATCAAGAAGCGGCTGGAGGCGGCCGGGCTCAAGCCCCGGGTCCTCGACAGCGGGACCGGACTCCTGTGCGATGTCGGCACCCGGAAGAGCGGACGGCCCATGCTGGCGATCAGGGGGGACATCGACGCCCTGCCGATTCCGGACGCCAAGGTCAACGCGCCGTACCGCTCGACCGTCCCCGATCGGGCGCATGCCTGCGGCCACGACATCCACACCACCACCGTGCTCGGCACCGGTCTGGTCCTGGCCGAGCTGGACCGGCAGGGCCTGCTGCCGAACCCGGTCCGGCTGGTCTTCCAGCCCGCCGAGGAGGTGCTGCCCGGCGGCGCCACCGACGCGATCCGGTCCGGCGCGCTCGACGGCGTGGGCAGGATCATCGCGGTGCACTGCGACCCGCGCGTCGACGCCGGCCGGATCGGGCTGCGCGCCGGGGCGATCACCTCGGCCTGCGACCGGCTGGAGATCACCCTGGCCGGCCCCGGCGGCCACACCGCCCGCCCGCATCTGACCACCGACCTCGTCACCGCCGCCGCCCGGGTGGTCACCGACGTGCCCGCGCTGCTCGCCCGCCGGATCGACGCCCGCGCCGGGCTCGCCGTCACCTGGGGCCGCATCGACGCCGGGCACGCCTGCAACGTCATCCCGATGCGCGCGGAGCTGGCCGGAACCGTGCGCTGCCTGGACCTGGACGCCTGGCGTGACGCGCCCGACAAGGTGCACGCCGCGATCGACGAGGTCGCCACTCTGCACGGCGCGAAGTCCGAGATCAACTATGTCCGCGGCGTGCCGCCGGTCGTCAACGACCCGGCGGTGGCCGAACTCCTGCGCGAGGCTCAGACGGCGCGCCGAGGGGCGTTCGCGATCGAGGACACCGAGCAGAGTCTGGGTGGCGAGGACTTTTCCTGGTACCTGGAGCACGTGCCGGGCGCGATGGCCCGCCTCGGCGTGCGCACTCCGGGGTCCAACGCCCGTCTTGACCTGCATAGGGGTGATTTCGACGCCGATGAGGCCGCCATCAGGGTCGGAGTGGAGCTCTTCACTGCCGCTGCGCTGCTGGAAGGACACCGTTCGTAACCGGACACTTCATCCTCTGTTCGCGGCGATTCGATAACGGCTTCCGAACAGGTCTTTACGCGACATCTACGCGCGTTACGATCCGACGCGAAACCAGCGCCGGTAGGGGCGCTCTCGGTTCGTTTTGAAGGGACCTCCTCGTGCGCCGGGTATCCAAGATCGCTGCGGCCGGTATCGCCACCGCCGCACTCGCGCTTTCCGCCACCGCGTGTGGCAGCACCTCTTCCGAGAAGGACAAGGGCACCTCCTCGTCGTCCAGCGCGGGCGGCAAGGGTGTCAAGGTCGGTGTCGCGTACGACGTCGGCGGCCGTGGTGACCACTCGTTCAACGACTCCGCCGCGCGCGGCATCGACAAGGCCAAGGGCGAGTTCGGCGGTGACATCAAGGAGCTGACCGCCAAGACCACGGACACCGAGGCCGACCGCATCCAGCGCCTCACCGACCTGGCCCAGGCGGGCTACAACCCGGTCATCGGCATCGGCTACGCCTACGCCAACTCGATGAAGCAGGTCGCCGCCAAGTACCCGAACACGACCTTCGGCATCGTCGACTCGGTCGTCGAGGGCGCCAAGAACGTCGACAACATCGTCTTCACCGAGGAGCAGGGCTCCTACCTCGCGGGTGTCGCCGCGGCGCTGAAGTCGAAGACCGGCCACGTCGGCTTCATCGGTGGTGTGGACGTCCCGCTGATCAAGAAGTTCGAGGCCGGCTTCGTCCAGGGCGTCAAGGACACCAAGCCCGCCGACAAGGTCGACGTCCAGTACCTGTCGCACGGCTCGGACACCTCCGGCTTCGCCAGCCCCGACAAGGGCAAGGCCGCCGCGCAGGGCATGCTGGACAAGGACGTCGACGTCATCTACACGGCGGCCGGCTCCTCCGGCACCGGCTCCATCGAGGCCGTCGCGGGCAAGAAGGGCGCCTGGGCGATCGGCGTCGACTCGGACCAGTACAACCAGGCCTCGCTGGGCAAGTTCAAGTCCGCGATCCTGACCTCGGTCGTCAAGAACGTCGACATCGGCGTCTACGACCTGGTCAAGTCGGTCAAGGACGGCAAGCCGCTCACCGGCACCAACAGCTACCCGCTGGCCAAGGACGGCGTCTCGCTGGCCACCAGCGGCGGCTTCATCGACGACATCAAGGCCCAGATCGACGCGGCCAAGAAGAAGATCGTCGACGGTGAGATCAAGGTCAAGACGACCCCGTGATCCGCGCCGTGACCCGGCCCCGTCACCGGGGCCGGACCACGTCACGGCACTGAAGCAGTGACGGGCTCGGCGGGGAGGGTGAGCCCCCTCCCCTCCGAGCCCATAACGATGTGTCAACTCTACGCGCGTAGGCGGGAGTTGGCGCGCTAGCGTCACCACGCCCTCTGCCCCCACCCCCCTCCTTCTCGTAGGAGAGTGCGCCATCAACGCGTCCAGCCCTCCCGCCGTCGAACTGCGCGGCATCACCAAACGATTCCCCGGCGTCGTCGCCAACAAGGACATCGACATCACCGTCAAGAAGGGCACCGTCCATGCCCTCTGCGGTGAGAACGGTGCCGGCAAGTCGACCCTGATGAAGATCCTCTACGGCATGCAGAAGCCGGACGAGGGCACCATCACCATCGACGGCGAGCAGGCGGTCTTCCACAGCCCCGCCGACGCCATCGCACGCGGAATCGGCATGGTGCACCAGCACTTCATGCTCGCCGACAACCTCACCGTCCTGGAGAACGTGGTTCTCGGCGGCGAGAAGCTGTACGGCATCGGGGCCAAGGCCCGTAAGAAGATCAAGGAGATCTCCGACGCGTACGGCCTGAACGTGCGCCCCGACGTCCTCGTCGAGGACCTGGGCGTGGCGGACCGCCAGCGCGTCGAGATCCTCAAGGTCCTCTACCGCGGTGCCCGCACCCTGATCCTCGACGAGCCGACGGCCGTCCTGGTCCCGCAGGAGGTCGAGGCGCTCTTCGACAACCTGCGTGAGCTCAAGGCCGAGGGCCTGACCGTCATCTTCATCTCCCACAAGCTGGGCGAGGTGCTGAAGGTCGCCGACGAGATCACCGTCATCCGGCGCGGTACGACGGTGGGCACCGCCGACCCGAGGACCACCACCTCCAAGCAGCTCGCCGAGCTGATGGTGGGCAGCGAGCTCCCGTCCCCGGAGACCCGCGAGTCGACCGTCACCGATGTGCCGATGCTGCGGGTGGCGGGGCTCCAGCTGGCCGCGACCGACCCCGAGGGCGTGGTGCGCGACGTGCTCTCCAACGTCTCGCTCACCATCCACAAGGGCGAGGTCCTGGGCATCGCCGGCGTCGAGGGCAACGGCCAGGCCGAGCTCGTCGAGGCCATCATGGGCATGCGCGACCCCGACGGCGGTGTCATCACCCTCGACGCCGACGACATCTCGCACGCGCCGACCCGCGCGCGCCGCGAGGGCGGCGTGGGCTACATCCCCGAGGACCGCCACCGCCACGGCCTGCTGCTCGAAGCCCCGCTGTGGGAGAACCGGATGCTCGGGCACATCACCGAGCGCCCCAACTCCAAGCGCGGCCTGCTCGACAACAAGGCGGCCCGGCTCGACACCGAGCGGATCGTGCGCGAGTACGACGTGCGCACCCCCGGTATCGACGTCACCGCGGCCTCGCTCTCCGGCGGCAACCAGCAGAAGCTGATCGTCGGCCGCGAGATGAGCCACACCCCCAAGCTGCTGATCGCCGCGCACCCCACCCGGGGCGTGGACGTCGGCGCGCAGGCGCAGATCTGGGACCAGATCCGGGAGGCCCGCCGCGAGGGCCTCGCGGTGCTGCTGATCTCCGCCGACCTGGACGAGCTGATCGGCCTGTCCGACACCCTGCGGGTGATGTACCGCGGCCGCCTGGTCGCCGACGCCGACCCCGCCACGATCACCCCCGAGGAACTCGGCTCCGCGATGACGGGTGCGGCCTCCGGCCACCTGGAACACGTCGAGGGCGAAGAGTCCGGTACGGACCGGGGAGAGGACCGATGAAGAAGCTCACCTCCAGGATCGACAAGGAGCGCCTGCTCCTCGCGATCGCGGCCCCCGTGCTCGCGGTGGTCGCCGCGCTCGCCGTGACGGCCGTGGTCATCCTGATCACCGGCAAGAACCCGCTCACGGCCTTCAGCGACATGCTGTCGTACGGCTCGGCCAGCGACAGCCAGATCTACATCCTGAACAAGGCCACCACGTACTACCTGGCGGGCATCGCGGTGGCCATCGGCTTCCGGATGAACCTGTTCAACATCGGTGTCGACGGCCAGTACCGCATGGCGGCGTTCTTCGCGGCCGTCGTCGGCGGTGCGCTGACCCTGCCGGGCATCGTGGCCATCCCGCTGATGATCATCGTGGCGATGTTCGTCGGCGCGATGTGGGCGGCCGTGGCGGGCATCCTCAAGGTGACCCGCGGCGTCAGCGAGGTCATCTCCACGATCATGCTCAACGCGATCGCCACCGCGATCATCGCGTATCTGATGCAGCCCGACCTCCTCGGCCAGCTCGACTCGGCCGGCACCCTGGTCTCCACCAAGCCGCTGCCGAAGGACTCCTGGTTCTTCAGCATCGACACCGGCGCCGCGGGCACCCTGTGGGGCTTCATCTTCGTCGCCGCCCTGGCGGGTGTCGCCTACTGGTTCGTGCTCGGCCGCACCCGCTTCGGGTTCGACCTGCGGGCCGTCGGCCAGTCCGAGTCCGCGGCCGCCGCCAGCGGTGTCAGCGTCAAGAAGATGATCGCCACCAGCATGGTCATCTCGGGTGCCGTCGCGGGTCTGGTCGGTCTGCCGACGCTGCTCAACGACAGCCACCAGTACGACAACAGCTTCCCCGCGGGCCTCGGCTTCACCGGTATCGCCATCGCGCTGCTCGGCCGCAACCACCCGATCGGCATCGCCCTCGGCGCCCTCCTGTGGGGCTTCCTGGAGCGCACCACCAGCCACCTTGAGTTCATCGGCTTCGACAAGGAGATCCTCGGCGTGATCCAGGGCGTCATCGTCCTGTGCGTCGTCATCGCCTACGAAGTCGTCCGCCGCTACGGCCTGAAGCGCCAGCAGCAGCGCGTCGGCGCCGAGCTCGCGGCCCAGGCCGCCAAGTCCCAGCAGGAGGTGACGGCATGAGCGTCACGATCGACACGACCACGACCCCGCCTCCGGCCGGGGTCAAGAGGGGCAACCTCAAGCGCAAGGCCTCCCTCGCGCAGATCCTGCTGATCGTCGCGGGCGCCCTGCTCCTGGTCTCCGCCGTCCGCGTCATCACCGGCGCCGACCAGCTCACCTCCGGCGGCCAGATCAGCGCCGCACTCGGCCTCGCCGTGCCGATCGGCCTCGCGGGCCTCGCGGGCCTGTGGTCCGAGCGGGCCGGCGTGGTCAACATCGGCCTCGAAGGCATGATGATCCTCGGCACCTTCGGCGCCGGCTGGGTCGGCTGGCAGACCAGCCCCTGGCTCGGCCTGCTCGCCGGCATCGGCTTCGGCGTCCTGGGCGGTCTCGTCCACGCGGTGGCCACCATCACCTTCGGCGTCGACCACATCGTCTCCGGTGTGGCCGTCAACCTGCTCGCGCTCGGCACCACGCAGTACATGGCGAAGCTCTTCTTCAACGAGGGCGACGCCGCGACCAAGGGCGGCAACCCCAAGCAGTCGCCGCCCTCGGACGCCCTGCCCAGCTTCACGGTCCCGGGCCTCTCCTCCGGCCTGGAGTCGATCGAGAAGCACCACTGGTTCCTGATCTCGGACCTGGCGGGCATCCTCGCGGGCCTGGTCACCGACGTGTCCTGGGTGACCGTGCTCGCGGTCGTGCTCTTCGTCGCCACCTGGTGGCTGCTGTGGAAGACCGCGTTCGGCCTGCGGCTGCGCTCCTGCGGCGAGAACCCGGTGGCCGCCGAGTCCCTCGGCGTCAACGTCTACTCGTACAAGTACGCGGCGGTAGCCGTCTCCGGCGGCCTCGCCGGTCTCGGCGGCGCCTTCCTGGCGCTCGTCACCTCGCACATCTACCTGGAGGGCCAGACCGGCGGCCGCGGCTACATCGGCCTCGCCGCGATGATCTTCGGTAACTGGCGGCCGGGCGGACTCGCCATGGGCGCCGGTCTGTTCGGCTTCTCCGACGCACTCCAGCTGCGCAACGGCGGCGAGACCGTCCACGCGCTGCTGCTGCTCCTGGTGGTCCTTCTCGGCCTCCTGGCGGCCTGGAAGGCGTACAAGAAGGCCGTGGTCCAGGCCGCGGTCAGCGCCGTCATCGCCGCGGTCATCCTGGTCTGGTACCTGATGACCGACACCGTCCCCGGCGACTTCGTCGGCGCCACGCCGTACATCGTCACGCTGCTCGTGCTGTCGCTCTCCGCGCAGCGCCTGCGGATGCCCAAGGCCGACGGCATGCGCTACCGCAAGGGCCAGGGCAAGTGACACCGGACGCCAACGGCACCTCCGCCGTCGACTGGGAGGCCCTGCGCGAGGCGGCCCGGGACGCCATGTCCCGGGCGTACGCCCCGTACTCGGGCTACCCGGTCGGCGCGGCGGCGCTCGTCGACGACGGGCGCACGATCACCGGCTGCAACGTCGAGAACGCCTCGTACGGCCTGGCGCTGTGCGCCGAGTGCGGGCTCGTCTCGGCGCTGCGGCTCGGCGGCGGCGGGCGGCTGACGCACTTCGTGTGCGTCGACGGCCACGGCGCCGTGCTCGTGCCCTGCGGCCGCTGCCGGCAGCTGCTGTACGAGTTCGGCGGACCGGAGCTGCTCCTGGAGACCCCGGACGGGATCCTGCCGCTCTCCGCCATGCTTCCGCAGGCCTTCGGCCCGGACCATCTGAAGCAACCGCTCAAGTAACCACCGCGGCCCCTCCGTTGCTGGTCAGCGGGGGAGGGGTCGCACCCGTCAGCCCTCTCTATGCGCGTAGAGTCGCCTGTACCGTACGGACGAACCGCACTTGCCGGAAGGAATGCCATGGACGTCATCTCCGTCATCCGCACCAAGCGAGACCGGGGCGAGCTGAGCCCGGAGCAGATCGACTGGGTCATCGACGCCTACACCCGGGGTGTCGTCGCCGACGAGCAGATGTCGGCCCTCGCCATGGCGATCCTGCTCAACGGCATGAACCGTACGGAGATCGCCCGCTGGACCGCCGCGATGATCGCGTCCGGCGAGCGCATGAACTTCGACGCGCTCTCGCGCCCCACCGCCGACAAGCACTCCACCGGCGGCGTCGGCGACAAGATCACGCTGCCGCTCGCCCCGCTGGTCGCCGCGTGCGGCGCGGCCGTGCCGCAGCTGTCCGGCCGGGGCCTCGGCCACACCGGCGGCACCCTCGACAAGCTGGAGTCCATCCCCGGCTGGCGCGCGCTGCTCTCCAACGAGGAGATGCTGAACGTCCTGGACACCACCGGCGCCGTCATCTGCGCGGCGGGCGACGGTCTGGCCCCCGCCGACAAGAAGCTCTACGCGCTGCGCGACGTCACCGGCACCGTCGAGGCCATCCCGCTGATCGCCTCCTCGATCATGTCGAAGAAGATCGCCGAGGGCACCGGCTCGCTGGTCCTCGACGTCAAGGTCGGCACCGGCGCCTTCATGAAGACCATCGAGGACGCCCGCGAGCTGGCCTCCACCATGGTCGCCCTCGGCACCGACAGCGGAGTGAAGACCGTCGCGCTGCTCACCGACATGTCCACCCCGCTGGGCCTCACCGCGGGTAACGCCCTCGAAGTCCGCGAGTCCGTCGAGGTCCTCGCGGGCGGCGGCCCCCAGGACGTCATCGACCTCACTCTGGCGCTCGCCCGCGAGATGCTGGACGCGGCCGGGATCAAGGACGCCGACCCCGAGAAGGCGCTCGCCGACGGCTCGGCCATGGACGTCTGGCGCCGGATGATCGCGGCCCAGGGCGGCGACCCGGACGCGACCCTGCCGGTCGCCCGCGAGCAGCACGTCGTCACCGCCTCGCGGTCGGGCGTGCTGACCCGCCTCGACGCGTACGACATCGGCGTCGCCGCCTGGCGCCTCGGCGCCGGCCGGGCCCGCAAGGAGGACCCGGTGCAGGCGGGCGCGGGCGTCGAGCTGCACGCCAAGCCGGGCGACACGGTGACGGCGGGTCAGCCGCTGCTCACCCTGCACACGGACACGCCGGAGAAGTTCGAGTACGCCCTCCAGACGCTGGGCGACTCGTACGACATCGCTCCGGCGGGCACCTCGTTCACCGCGAACCCGATCGTCCTCGACCGGATCGCCTGACGCCCCCGCGTCTTCCCGCAGACCCGTACCCGGCCGATGAATTTCGCGGCCGGGGCGGGTCTGTTCCCGTGTGAAGCCCACCGAACCCGCCCTGCTCGTCGTCCCGTCGCCGGTGGCCCTCGCCGACGTGACACCCCTCTGCGAGCGGCTGCGGGTGCTGTACGCGGCCGGGGCGCGCGAGGTGGTGTGCGACGTCGGCGGGCTGGTGAGGGCCGATCTCGCGGCGGTGGAGGCGGTCGCCCGCCTGCGCCTGACCGCTCGCCGGGCGGGCGGCCGGATCACGATACGCAACGCGGGGCCGGGGTTGTGGGCGCTGCTCCACCTCGCCGGGCTGGTCGAGGAGCCGGGCTGAGCCGACACTGGCAGGCCGATGCGGTCCCGGGGCACCGGTAAGGGACGCGGGGCTGTGACATCGTGCGGCTCCGCCGCGATGGGGGTCCCCCCTGTTCGAGCGGAGCCGAGAACTTGGGGGAGCGACCGGCCCCCACCGGCCGGCAGATATCCGACCACCGTTCCAGCCGCGTCCCTACTCCAGCCCCTCCGGCAACCCGAACATCGGGAACCAACGCGCCGTGTCCAGAAACGCGTTGAGCCCCACTATCTTCCCGTCGGCGATCTCCACCACCTGAAGCGCCCACGGCTCGTGCCGCCCGCCGGGGCCACCGGGGCGGTACTGCCCAAAGGCGGGCGTCCCGTTGGCGACGGTCGGCACCAGGCGCGACCCCCGGCACCCGCGCCCCGGGCCCAGGTGCCACGCCACGATGTCCTCGGGGCCGCGCAGCCACAGGTCGTACGGCGGCATGGACAGCGTCGCGTCCTCGTGCAGCAGGGACGTCAGGGCCGACATGTCGTACCCCTCGAACGCCGCCACATAGCGGGCCAGGAGCTTCTGCTGCTCCTCGTCGAGCGGGTCCGCCGCGTCCGAGGCGCGCGGCTCCGACTCCGCCAGCGTCGAACGCGCCCGCTGGAGCGCGCTGTTGACCGATGCCACCGTCGTCCCGAGCAGCTCGGCCACCTCGCTCGCCTTCCACGCGAGCACCTCGCGCAGGATGAGCACTGCCCGCTGTTTGGGGGGCAGGTGCTGGAGGGCCGCGACGAAGGCGAGCCGCACGCTCTCGCGCGCGACCGCCGTCTCGGCCGGGTCGTCCACCGCCGTCGGCACCACCCGCGCGTCCGGCACCGGCTCCAGCCAGGTCACCTCCGGCCGCGAGCGCAGCACGGCCGAGGACGCCGTCTGCGGGGCCGTGAGGTCCATCGGACGGGCCCGCTTGCCGCTCGCGGTCAGCATGTCCAGGCAGACGTTGGTCGCGATCCGGTACAGCCAGGACCGCAGGGAGGAGCGGCCCTCGAACTTCTCGTAGCTCCGCCATGCCCGGACCAGCGTGTCCTGCACGGCGTCCTCCGCCTCGAAGGCCGAGCCGAGCATCCGGTAGCAGTACCCCGTCAGCTCGACCCGGTGCTTCTCCAGGCGGGAGTCCAGGTCCGTCGCCACCGACGGTTCCGTTGACAGATCACCCATCGCGTCCACCCCAGATCGCCCATGTGCTCCAGCTCTTCGGAAGCTACAGGAGCCCACTGACAATCGCGCCTCAGGCGGACGTTTCAGCAGGTCGCGTGCGGTGAGGCGAGGCGCGTCGCGGCGATCCTGCGCTCCGTGCGGGCGGCGTGGCTCCCGTACAGCGTCACCGAGACGACGCCGAGGACGGCCAGCAGGCCGAGCAGCACCGTGGCGGGCCAGCCGCCCGCGTGGAAGGCGATCGCGCCGAGCGTGCCGCCCGCGCTGCTGCCCAGGTAGTACGCGGACTGGTAGAGCGCCGACGCCTGGGCGCGGCCCGTCTTGGCGGTGCGGCTCACCGAGGAGGAGGCGACCGCGTGGCCCGCGAAGAAGCCCGCGGTGATCAGCACCAGGCCCGCCAGGACCGCCGCCAGCGAGTCGAGCAGGCTCAGCAGCAGACCGGCGGTCGTGGTCGAGACGGCCAGGTAGAGCGCGCCCCGGCGGCCGAGCCGGGCGACCAGGTTCCCGGCCGCGGCGGAGGAGACCGTACCCACCAGGTAGACCAGGAAGATCGAGCCGACCACGCCCTGCGGGAGGTTGAAGGGCGCGGCGGTGAGCCGGTAGCCGATCACCGTGTAGACGGCGCCGAACACCGTCATGAAGAGCGCGCCGATCGCGTACAGGCGTACGAGCAGCGGGTCCGCGAGGTGGCCGCGCACGGTCGCCGCCAGGGCGCGCGGGTCGAGGGACGCGGCTTTGAAGTGGCGGGACCTGGGGAGAAGCAGCCGGAACGCCACCGCGCAGCCGGCGGCCAGCAGCCCGACCGCAGCCAGCGCCGCGCGCCAGCCCCACGCCTGGGCCACCCAGCCGGTCAGGATGCGGCCGCTCATGCCGCCGATGGAGTTGCCCGCCACGAACAGGCCGATCGCCGCTACCAGTGCCTTGGGTCGCACCTCCTCCGCGAGATAGGCCATCGCGGAGGCGGGCAGCCCGGCCAGGGCCGCGCCCTGGACCGCCCGCAGCGCCACCAGCCAGCCCACGTTCGGCGCGAACGGCACGAGCAGCCCCACCGCGACCGCGACCACCAGGGAGACCGTCATCGTCCGGGACCGTCCGAACCGCTCGGACACCGCGCTCAGCGGCAGCACGCACAGCGCCAGCGCGCCGGTCGCCGCCGACACGGTCCAGCTCGCCGCGGAGGCCGACACCCCCAAGTCGCCCGAGATCAGCGGGAGCAGGGCCTGGGTGGAGTAGAGGAGGGCGAAGGTCGCGACCCCGGCGGCGAAGAGCGCGAAGCTCATCCGGCGGTAGCCGGGAGCACCCGGGAAGAGCTGGTCGGGGGACGGCGCGGTGGAGGCACCCATGGTGGTGGGTGCCCCGGTACTGGCAGGAGGCATACGTCGACCGTAGGCCCGGCAGATTTATGCGTCCAATGCATCGAGCGCGCATAATCGATGCACGTACGCATAAGCACAGCTCAGGCGGGTGTCTGTCATTGAACAGTAACGAAGAAGACATTGTCACGGTGCTCGCGCCCCGCCTCGCGTACTTCGCCGCGGTCGCCCGCCACGAGCACGTCACGCGCGCGGCGCACGAGCTCGGCGTGCCCCAGCCGACGCTCTCGCGGGCCATGGTCCGCCTCGAAGAGGACCTCGGGGTCGCCCTGTTCGCCCGCAAGGGCCGTACGGTCTCGCTCACCCCGGCCGGGCGCACCTTCCTCGGCTCGGCCGAGCGCGCCCTCGCCGAGGTCGAGCGGGCCGCCGAGTCGGTGCGGGCCGACGCCGACCCGGCGGCGGGCAAGGTCGCCTTCGGCTTCCTGCACACCATGGGCTCCGAGACCGTGCCCGCCCTCATCCGGGCCTTCCGGGTCACCCACCCCCGGGTGCGCTTCACCCTCGTGCAGAACTACGGCGAGGCGATGATCGAGCGGCTGCGCGCGGGGGACCTCGACCTCTGCCTCACCTCCCCGGTGCCCGACGCGCCCGACCTGGTGGCCCGGCGTCTGGACGAGCAGCGGCTGCGGCTCGTCGTCCCCGACGACCACCGTCTCGCGGCCCGCAAGCGGGTCCGGCTCGCGGAGGCCGCCGACGAGACGTTCGTGACCCTGGAGCCCGGCTACGGGCTGCGGCGCATCACGGACGACCTGTGCGCGCAGGCCGGGTTCACGCCCAGGGTCGCCTTCGAGGGCGAGGAGGCGGAGACCCTGCGCGGCCTGGTGGCGGCGGGCCTGGGCGTGGCCCTGCTGCCGCCGCCCGCGGTGGCCCGCCCGGGCGTCGTCGAGCTGACGGTGACGGCGCCGCGCGCGGTGCGCGAGATCGGCGTGGCCTGGCTGGACGGCCACCCGGACACCCCGCCGGTGGCCGCCTTCAAGGCGTTCCTGCTGTCGCGGCGCGGGCAGTTGCTGCCGGTGTGAGCCGTACGGGCGCCGTATATGCCGGTGTGAGCCGTACGGACGCCCTGTATGCCGGTGTGAGCCGTACGCGGGCCCCGCGTCTGCCGGTGTGAGCCGCACCGGCCCCGTACCCCTCACACGTGCAGCGACTTCCCGAACCCCGCCGCCAGCGGCATCCGCAGACCCAGTGGCGGCGGGGCGGCCAGCGCGTCGGCGACGGGACGCGCGTACGCGTGCGTGAAGAGCGACCCCTTCACGAAGTCGGCCGCCAGGGCCAGGACTTCGGCCCGGTGCTGGCGCAGTCCGTGCCCGTCCGAGTGGACCTCGAAGCGGCAGGTGTCGCGGTTGGTCTTCTTCGCGCGCGCGGCGAGCCGGAACGACAACTCCGGGTCGCTGCGGGCGTCGTTGGTGCCGTGCACTATCAGCACCCGCCGCCCCACCAGCTGCTTCACGGGCTCCGGCTCGGCCGCCACGTCCTCCTCCGGCAGCCAGGGGGCCAGCGAGAGCACGCAGTTGACGGCCGAGTGCCCCGCCGCCCGCAGCGCGGCCCGCCCGCCCATCCCGTGCCCGGCCAGACAGACGGGCACGTCCCCGTACCGCCGTACCACCTCCTCGGCGGCCCACTCGGCGTCCGCCGCGAGCCGGGCGTCGTCGCCGTTCCAGCCCCGGCCCCGGTAGCGGACGAGATGGGCCACGAGTCCGTCGTCCCGCCCCGCCCGGGCCAGGCGCCGGGCCAACGGCAGCGCCGAGGCGTACGAGACGGGCGAAGGGCGGCGCGCCGAGACGGGATCGCCGTCCGGCAGCACCAGCACCACACCGCCGACCGAGGAGCCGGCGCCGGTCGCACCGACGGCCCGTCCGAGCCGGGCAGCAGGCAGGGAAGTCGCTTGCTGTGCCATGACAGAACAGTCTCAGAAGCCGAGGTGTACTCCACCCGTCCGCGCGGTCACTGTTACGCATCGGCAACCGAGCGACTCCCGGTGATCTACGCGCGTAGGGGCTAGCATGCGCAGATGACGAGCCAGACCACCGACGTTCCGACCACGGACCAGATCCGCCGCGCCCCGAAGGTGCTGCTCCACGACCACCTCGACGGCGGTCTGCGTCCTGGCACCATCATCGAGATCGCTGAACAGACCGGGTATACCAGTCTGCCCGAAACCGAGGCCGACAAGCTCGGCATCTGGTTCCGGGAAGCCGCCGACTCCGGTTCCCTGGAGCGGTATCTGGAGACCTTCGCGCACACCTGCGCCGTCATGCAGACCCGCGACGCGCTGTTCCGCGTCGCCGCCGAATGCGCCGAGGACCTGGCCGAGGACGGGGTCGTCTACGCCGAGGTCCGGTACGCGCCGGAGCAGCACCTGGAGAACGGGCTGACGCTCCAGGAGGTCGTGGAGGCCGTCAACGACGGCTTCCGCGAGGGCGAGCGGCGCGCCCGCGCCAACGGGCACCGCATCCGCGTCGGGGCGCTCCTGACCGCCATGCGGCACGCCGCCCGCGCCCTGGAGATCGCCGAACTCGCCAACTCCTACCGGGACTCGGGCGTGGTCGGCTTCGACATCGCGGGCGCCGAGGCCGGCTTCCCGCCCACCCGTCACCTGGACGCGTTCGAGTATCTGAAGCGGGAGAACAACCACTTCACCATCCACGCGGGCGAGGCCTTCGGCCTGCCGTCGATCTGGCAGGCGCTCCAGTGGTGCGGCGCCGACCGGCTCGGCCACGGGGTGCGGATCATCGACGACATCGAGGTCGCCGAGGACGGCACCGTGAAGCTGGGGCGGCTCGCCGCGTACGTACGGGACAAGCGGATCCCGCTGGAGATGTGCCCGACGTCCAACCTCCAGACCGGCGCCGCCACTTCGTACGCCGAGCACCCGATCGGGCTGCTGCGCCGGCTTCACTTCCGCGCCACCGTCAACACCGACAACCGCCTGATGAGCGGTACCAGCATGAGCGAGGAATTCGAGCGGCTGACCGAGGCATTCGGCTACACGCTCGACGACGTGCAGTGGTTCACCGTCAATGCGATGAAATCAGCGTTCATTCCTTTCGATGAACGCCTCGCCATGATCAATGACGTCATCAAGCCCGGCTACGCCGAGCTGAAATCCGAATGGCTGTTCAAGCAGACCGCTGCGACCAGCGGGTCTACCCCGTCCATGGGCTGATCGGGTACAACATCGGAACGGCCGGGAGAAGTAAATCCCGGCCGTTTTCCGTGGTTTCACGTGTTTGCGGGGCGAGCGGCGGTCTGACTAGCTTGCAGAGCCGCTCGCATCCCCTTCCCTAGGATGAATTCCAGATGAAGCAGTCTGCCGTCAAGTCGTTCGGTGCCGCCGCTGTCGGTGTCGCCTTCGCCGCCGCTGCCGCCGGTACGGCCTCCGCCGCGCCCGCCATCGCCGGAGTGCCCGAGCTCCCCGCCCCCTCGGGCCTGACCAAGACGCTGCCCGTCGAGGGCGTCGCCAACAAGCTGCCGACGGGTGCCCCGCAGGCGCTGACCGCCGGTCAGAACGCCCTGGGCAAGGGCGCGTCCACCCT
Source organism: Streptomyces sp. NPDC031265 (assembly GCF_055570295.1). Classification (NCBI taxonomy): domain Bacteria; kingdom Bacillati; phylum Actinomycetota; class Actinomycetes; order Kitasatosporales; family Streptomycetaceae; genus Streptomyces; species Streptomyces sp. NPDC031265. The sequence goes on along the minus strand of NZ_JBVIHM010000009.1, from coordinate 34,569 downwards.
GCCGACCAGGGGCGCGGACCCGCTGGCCGGCCTTATCGGCGGCCTGCCCCTGCGCGGAGCGGGGCTCCCTCTCGGCGGCTGATGGCCGAAACGTACCGCCTGGCGGTGCTTTGAGGTGTTGTGGTGGGGCGCACATCCGGTCGTGGGTGTGCGCTCCGCCGCGTCTGTGTCAGGATCGCGGCTCGTACGCTGGTTATTGACAGGTGAGTAGGGTTCCGACGATGCGTGTGAAGGCGACTGGACCTGCCGTGCTGATGACGGCGTCGGCGCTGCTCCTCACCACCGCGTGCGGCTCGTCGGGCGGCGGCTCCGACGGCAAGGCCTCCGCGCCCGCCGCCAAGGGCTCCTCGGCCTCGGCGGCCGCGCGGACCGGCCTCCAGCGGGCGGCCCTCGAACAGGGCGACGTGCCCGGCTACCAGGTCTCCGCCGACACCACCGCCCAGGGCCGGGCCCGCCCGCAGGCCGACCGCAAGCCGTGCCAGCCGCTCGCCGACATCATGGGCGACGAGCCGAACCCGCAGGCACGCGAGACCGTCAACCGGGGCCTGGGCTCCCAGCGCAAGCTCGGCCTCGCGGTCGCGGCGTCGCTCAGTACGTACGCGCGCCCCGAAGCCGAGAAGCTGATCAAGGACCTGCGCGCGGCGGTCGCCGCCTGCCCGGGTTTCAAGGCCGAGCTGGGCGGCACGAGCTCCACGTACGCGCGCGTGAAGGCGCGGCCGTACCGGATCGGCGGGGACGGGTCGGTGAGCTGGTCCGCGTCGTCCACGCAGGTGAACGTGGAGACGCCGGTCCACATCGTCGTGGTGCGCCAGGGCGCCACGATCGTACGGTTCATGACGATCAACCTCGGCGCGCCGGTCCCGGGCAAGGCCCAGGAGCTGGTGGAGGTGCCGAGGGACGTGGCGGACAAGCAGCTGGAGAAGGTACGCCGGGTGCTGGGTTCCTAGCGCGGCCCCCCAGGGGTTCACCAGGCGGTGCTGGGGGTGCTGTGGGTGCTGTGGCCCTTCTCGTTCGGGAAGAGGATCCACAGCGCGATGTAGAGCAGGAACTGGGGACCCGGCAGCAGGCACGAGACTACGAAGATCACGCGCATCGTGGTGGCCGAGGTACCGAAGCGCCGTGCCAGCGCCGCGCACACGCCGCCGATCATCCGTCCGTCGCGGGGGCGGGCAAGGGTGGCCATGAGGTGCTCCTTCGGGTCGGGAGGTCTTGTCTTGCGATACCTCAACCCTGCCGCCCCGAACCGGGCAAAGCGTCGGACTACGGGGCGACCCCGACCCTGGGAATCGTCGGGGTACGACCCTGAGCCGACGGTACGGGGACGTCGTCCCGGTCCTGGCACCGCCGCAGCGCGATCCGCCCGGCGGGCACGACGGCGATGTGGGCGAAGGCCGCGCCCGCGGTGTTCAGGAGCAGCGCGTCCACATCGGCCACCTGCCCCGGCACGGAGGTCTGCAGCAGGGCGATGCCGAGCGAGACGAGTGCGGCGGCGGCGGTCGTACGGAGCAGGGAGCCCACGGGCGAGACGACGAGCCGCCCCCCGACGAGCGGCAGCAGCACGCCGAGCGGGGCGAGCAGCAGCAGCCCCTCCCCGATGCGGTGCGCGGCCTCCAGGGACCCCAGCGCGAGGTCGGCGCGGATACCGGCGAGCGGGGTGAGGTTGGGTGCGGTCACCCACATGACGTCGCGTGGGCGCAGCGTGAGCCACGCGACGAGCGCCATGTGCGCGAGAAGGAGAGCGCAGCCCGTCGCGCGGTACCGGATGGCGGCGCTGCCGCCCACACCATGACGCTGTAGCACGCTCCCCAAGACGCGCGGGGCTGCGCGATCGGTTCCGCGTTCCCGGTGGCTGGGCGCCGAGACCCGCTCGGCCTGCGGCCGGGTGACTGGTTGCGCGTCGGTCTGCGGGTGGGTGGGCTGGTCGCTCCCCCAAGTTCTCGGCTCCGCTCGAACAGCGGGGACCCCCATCGCGGCGGAGCCGCACAATGTCACAGCCCCGCGCCCCTTTTTCGGCCCGGTGTTTGTCTGCGGGTCGGCTGTGGTTGCTCGCGCATTTCCCCGCGTCCCTGAAGGCAGAACAGGGCCCGGCCAAGATTCTGCCCCTCCGGCGTGCGAGGAACGGGGCCCGGCCAAAGCTCAGCCCCTCCGGCGCTTGAGGAGCGGGGCAGGGGCCGAAGGCCCCGCCTCTCAGGGGCGCGGGGAACTGCGCGACCAGCCACGGACGGCCCGCAGACGAACGGGGACCGGGGGCGAAGCCCAGGTACCCACCCACCCCCGTGCCGGGGTCCGGGGGCGGGCCCGAAGCGGGGTGCAGGAGCCGCAGGCCCCGCGACGGGGGTCCGGGGCGGAGCCCCCGGGAAACCCACCTCAACCCACCCCCACCCCCGGAGGGTTCAGGGAAGCCCCGGAGTTCCAGACTGACAGTTCTGGAGTCCTCGGGTCATGGCGGCATCGTCGCAGGTCAAGCGGTTCGGGCAAGGTGTGGTCTCCACAGAGGCCATGAAGAGAGACGCACTAGGATCCGCGCAGGGCGCCCCAAGTTCGGGAAACCTCGGCTCTCCCGGTACTTACATGGAGAGCACTACACCTGTTGGGACGCTGGGTGCAGAGACCCTGCGGGGTGTGCGGTGCGTCCGATTGTCGGTCCGTACGGACGAGACCACCAGCCCCGAGCGGCAGCGTGAAGCCGACGACCAGGCGGCGGTAGCCCTCGGTATTGACTTCGGCACGGGCGGAAAGCTGCGCGAAGCGGTCGACCTGGACGTAAGCGCGTCCAAGGTCGGCCCCTTTGAGCGTCCGCAGCTTGGCGAGTGGCTGAAGCGCCCCGACGACTTTGACGCCCTTGTCTTCTGGCGTTTCGACCGGGCTATCCGGTCCATGCAGGACATGCACGAGCTTGCGAAGTGGGCCCGCGAGCACCGCAAAATGATCGTCTTCGCGGAGGGTCTAGGCGGCGCGGGTCGGCTGGTCTTCGACTTCCGCAACCCCATGGACCCCATGAGCGAACTCATGATGATGATGTTCGCGTTCGCGGCACAGGTCGAAACGCAGTCCACCAGCGACCGCGTGACCGGCGCACAAGCAGCCATGCGCAAGATGCCGCTTCGGTGGCGCGGCGGCGGCAAGACCGCGTACGGCTACCTGCCTGCCCCCATGCCGAAGGAACACGGCGGAGTGGGCTGGACACTCGTCCCGGATCCTGTAGCCGTCAAGGTCATCGAACGGATCATTGCCGCGCTGCTGTCCGGGCTCGCCCCGCTCGCCATCGCGCGCATGCTGAACGCTGACGGTGTGCTGTCCCCGTCCGCCCACTGGGCCGCCTACAGGGCCCGTACGAAGAACGGCGGAGCGGAGCCCGAGGAGAGCGCCACTGCGAAGCGGAAGCCCGCGCAATGGCGTGCTGAGACCATCGTGAGGATGCTGACCAGCCCGGCCCTGCTCGGCTGGAAGGTCTACCAGGGCAAGCCCGTCCGCGACGACCAGGGCACCCCGATCCTTGCCGCCGAAACCCCGATCCTCACCCGCGAGGAGTTCGACCAGGTGGGCGCGCTGCTCGCCCCCAAGCCCGTGGCCGAGCGCCCGCCCGTCCGCAAGGACTCCGGGGCGCTGCTGCTGCGCGTCATCCACTGCGACGGGTGCGGCTCCCGCATGTACCTGAACAAGGGCTACTACGGATGCTCGTCCTACAAGTACGGGTCGGACTGCCCCGCCCCTTCGTGCGTACGCGCTGACTGGGTAGAGCAGTACGTGACCGCCGAGTTCATGCGCCTCGTCGGCCCCGTACAGATCACCCGCATCATCGAGATACCGGGCTACGACCCTCAACCCGAGATCGACGCCACGACAGCCGAGTTCGCCGAGCACCAGAAGCAGCAGGGCCGCCAGAAGTCCAAGGCGGCACAAGCAGCGTGGCAGAAGCACGCGGACGCGCTCGACTCCCGGTTGGCCGAACTGGAGGGGCGGGAGAAGACCAAGCCCCGCCGCGAGGCACTGCCCACCGGACGCAGCTACGCCGACGACTGGAACAGCGGCGACAACGTGGCACGGCGCACCATGCTTGTGGAATCTGGGGCCAAGCTCATCGTCAAGCGCGGCACCAAGGGCGGGTGGCGGAAGCTCGACCTGCGCCGCGTGGAGTTCACCATCAAGGGCCCCCTTGACCCCGCCATCGAGGAGAACGTCACGTTGGCCGATGCTCTCGCGGCAGAGAACAACCCGAAGCACGCACCCACGCCCGGCGCCGACGCACACCGCAATCTGTACCCAGATGCACTGGCGGCTGCCGCGTAACAAGCATCCACGGGAACTACACAGCCTCGGCGATCCCTCGCGGGCCGCCGGGGCTTTCCCATGCCCGCACACGGGCGTAGGGGGCTTCTGTGACTGCTCGCCGGCGGCCCTCTCGGGCTCGGGCAGCTCAACAGCGGGGCGAAGGGTGTTGAGAGTGACAACTTACGACACTTTTTTAGAACACATAGAAAAAATAAGAAAGAAGAGAAACCGGGCCGCCGCTCGACACTTCGCCACCAACAGGGCTCGGCAAGGCTTGCTCTCCACATAGGCCCGGAAGAGAGATCAGCCCGTATGCCAACGGCGCGGGCAAGATCTGCTCTCCACATAGGTCCGGGAGACAGACCAGCTCGCACGCCAACGGCGCGGGCAAGGTCTGCTCTCCACAATGGGTCCGAGAGAAGAACCGGCCGACTCGCTTCACCGCGAACCCCGGCAAGGTCTGCCCTCCACTACTGACCGAGAACGGGACTACCGCGCACCCACCCAACGGGGGACACCCGGCGGACTGAGTGCCCGCTCTCGGTTTCAGCGTTGCCCGTGCACCACGCGCCCCGCGTTACCGGGGTGGTCGCAGGGGTCGTGAGGCAACGCGTGCGGGGACTGCACCGCCCACAAGTAACCGCCCTTGACCCGGGCGCCGAACGGGGTTGTAAGCGCGTGCAGTCCCCACGTTGTTCCGCCGCTCGGCGAGGACGACACCAGCCCGCCTAGCCCAACTGGCAAGAGGCAGGCGGCCTAGGCCCGCGGTGTTCCCGGTTCGAGTCCGGGGGCGGGCACTAGATCAGGTAGAGCCGGTGGCGGTGGTCATCACGTTGCCCTGTAGCGCTGTCCCATTCGTCGACGAGACCGCGGCCATCACGGTCCCACCACAGTTCATTGCCGCACTTCTGGCAGTCGCCAGCAGCGAGCCCCGCACGTTCAGCGGGTTGCAGTTGCAGCGTCCAGTTCGGCTCGTCATCTGCCATAGGCCGAGCCTATCCGTCCTAACCCTAGGGGGCCCTATGAACTGTATCGACTGCACCGAACCCGCCACACACCGCGGACGCTGCAAGAACCACCACACCGTCTACGGGGGTCGGACCAGCGTCCGCACCCGGCAAGCACGGAGCCGACGACGCGCGAAGCGGTTTGACGCTGCGGCTCGGCTCCGCCGGCGAGTGCAGGAACGGGGCTCGGCGTGGTGTGACTGGTGCTTGGGCGACTTCCCCGCGGACGGGGTGGACGTGGACCATGTGCGTCCGCTGTCTCTCGGTGGCGAGGACGTAGACAGCAATGTGCAAGTGCTGTGCCACGGGTGTCACGGGCTCAAGACCGCAACGGAGTTCGGACGCGCGGCTTAGCGCTGTGCCCACCACGTTCCCGCTGCCCCGCCGGCGGTGGTGATCAGGGCGACGAGCCATCCGGGGATGCGTTGCACGGTCAGGTGGAAGCCGCCCCAACGGATCTCTACCTGCGGGAGTTTCGCGTTCTCGGTCACTTGGGTCATGACCCCGGTGTGCCCCCCCGGCACCCACTGTTAAGCGTGACCTAACCCACGGTGACGGAGCACAGGGGGCGCGCAGTCAGAGCGACCGTCCTGCTTACGAGTGATCTGCACGCTTTGCCTCGCCGGAATTGTGGGAGCTACCCGCGCTTCCGAGATCTGTCAAGGTCCGTCATTTCTGCCCCCCGGGTGCCCCGAGCTGACGCGGGCCAGCGGACGCGGATGACAACGTTCATCCGCTGTACCGCCCGTGCCATCGGATGAAGACGCGCGAGGACTTTGGGGCAGTAACCCCATGTTCTGACGGTGTCGACCAGGCGCGTGCACGATCTAGCTAGCACTGATGTCAGTGAGTGGCAGCTCCGAGGGCATCAGCATGTTGATCACTCAACATGTTGATCACGTTAACAAATGCCACGCTGGTATACGCCGCCCTGAAAAGGTCCGGCCGCATATTGATGCCTGCACCGACAAGAAGGCCACCGGGCCGATTGCCGCCGGGGTCCGTGGGGTCTGCTGTTGCGGTGGTGGTTGAGAGTCCGAGGGCCACGACGGTTCCGAGGATGATGGCAGCGATGCGGCGCATGGCGAATCCCTTTCTGTGAAGGGCGATTGGGGGAGACTCGGCGGCTGGTTCGAGTCGCTCCGTGACTGCCCGGCCCAATATCTGCCCATGCGCTCATCACTCCAACGAGGGGCGCAGAAACGATCCCCCACCCCCGGGAGGTGCCCCCATGCCGCGTAGACCCCGCCCCCCTTGCAGTACCCCCGGGTGCCCTGAGCTGACCCGGGCCGGCGGACGCTGTGCCGCTCATGAGCGTGAGGCCAACGCGGACCGTGCCTCACGTGGTGGCGCCGTTTATGACACCCGCTGGCAGCGCATCCGCAGGGCCTACCTCTACCGGAACCCGTGGTGCGTGCTGTGCGGCAGTTCGGCGAACGTGGCGGACCACTTCCCGCAGAGTCGACGTGAGTTGCTCGCACGGGGCGAGGCGAACCCGGATGCGGCTAAGCATCTGCGTCCGCTGTGCGTCGGCTGTCACAACCGGGAGACAGCGCGGCATCAGCCGGGCGGGTTCGCTGCTGAGGCTCGCTCGCGGCGCGAATCGCTGGAGCGTCCGCCCTTCTGACCAGGGGGGTACCCCCGACCCCTCCCACGCCCGAGCGGCAGGGAGGTGACTTTCTCGCATGGCTCATTAGGCCGTTTTGGTGAGTGTTGTCAGCGACAAGTTGCGGCACTTTTTTTGATGATCCACTCAAAAGTAAGGAATAATCTATGTCTCTGACTCTTGCCGAATCCGCGAAGCTTTCCCTTGACCAGCTTCAGCGGGGTGTAATCGAAACATTCATCCAGGAATCTCCCATCCTGGACCGGCTTCCGCTAATCGAGGTTCAGGGTAATGCGTACCGGTACAACGAGGAATCCACCCTTCCCGGGGTTTCCTTCCGGGGGCGTGAACGAGGCTTACCCGGAGAGTACCGGAACGCTGAACCAGAAGATCGAAACGTTGGCCATTCTTGGCGGGGATTCCGATGTAGACAAGTTCATCGCGCAGACCCGCGGCAACATCAACGACCAGCGGGCTATCCAGGAGACGCTAAAGATTAAGGCGGCATCCGTTCATTTCGCGGACCAGTTCTTCAATGGTGATGTGGAGGTGAACCCGAAGGGCTTCGACGGTCTGCGCAAGCGCCTGTTCGGCGGTCAGGTCCTGGACGCGAAGGGCGTGGGGCCGGTCGCCAACGGACATGACTTCTTTGATGCGTTGGACGCGCTCGCCGCCCAGGTACGCGGCATCGACGGTTCGAACGGGGCGCTCTACATGAACGCCGCACTCCGGGCGAAGATCGAGTCCGGGTTCCGGCGGCTCGGCGGTGCCCAACTCCTCTCGGCCGAGATCGCCGGGAAGAACACGGTCACGTGGAAGGGCATCCCGCTGCTTGAGGCCGGGCAGAAGCTGGACGGTACCGACGCGCTCCCGCTGACGGCTGGAACGGGCGGCAAGCAGACCGGTGACATCTACGCCGTACGCTTCGGACGCACCGAGGCTGATGCGGGGGTGAGCGGCCTGACCAACGGCGGCGTGCAGGCCACCGACCTTGGCGAGTCCCATGACAAGCCCGTGTACCGCACTCGCATCGACTTCTACTGCGGCCTTGCCCTCTTCGGCGGGAAGGCTGCTGCACGGTTGACCAACGTTCTCGTCGGCTGACCTGCGCCACAAAGCCCCCGTGCTCGCTGCCCTCCGGGGCGGCGGGTGCGGGGACTTTCGCTGTATCGGGTGCTGTATCAAATCCCGTGCGGGAATGCCCTCTTGCGCAGATCCTGCGGAGGGATGACGCTCTAGCAATCGGCCGCAATCAAATCGACACAGCGAGGGGGCAACCATGAAGCTGCGGTTCCTAGGGATCATCCCCAACACCCCCGTGGATGACTCGCCGACCATCTGGCTGGACGAGGACACGGGGGATCTGTTGATCCAGTCCTACAAGGCCACTGAGGCGGAGGTAAAGGAATGCCAGGAGGTCGGGTCGATACCCGGTCACAGTACGGATGTTCCGGATCACGAGGCGATCGTTCGGCTTCCCGCTGTCATGCGGAAGTACATCCCGCGACCGGAGGACGGCACCGGTGAAGTACCCCGTACGTGAGCTGATCGCCAAGGCCCAGCGGTCCGCTGTGCACTTGGAGATGCGCGACAGCTACACCCCGGATGACCCAGAGTTCGCCCGCTGGCGCGCTGGGCACCGGTACGACAGCGACCCTGCGAAGCTGCCCGACTGGTGGGGAACGTGGCATGACCTGGTTCAGGAGACGACTGCGCGGGGTGTCGTCATGCGGCGGGCGCGGGTCGTCTCGGAACCGGTCACGGAGTACATCCGGTACGAGCACGACATGACGTTCGCCAACGTGGCAGCGGGCGAACTGGTCCGCTGGCTGCCCCGCCGGAAGGCCGCTGACATCCCGCTGCCGGGTACGGACCTATGGATGTTCGACGGTAAGTCGGTGCTGTTCACATACTTCTCGGGGATCGGAGAAGTCGTCGACCGGGAGTTGCGGGCCGATCCTGAAGTCGTTCACCTGGTCTCTTCTGCCTTTGAGTTGGTGTGGCAGCGAGCTACGCCTCACGAGGAGTACAAGCCGGTCTAGCGAGTCATGTCCCCATCATCGTCATCCAGCGTCCAGCGAGCCCGGCAGCTTCTTGCTGACCGGCTACGGGAGTTGGTGAAGGACTCCGGGCTTGAGGGGAAGGATGTAGCCGCTCGCTGCGGGTGGGCTCCTTCCAAAGTCTCTCGGATCTCTACGGGTAGGCAGAAGCCCAGCGAGGACGACATTCGCGCGTGGTGCGCGGCTACCGGCGCTGAGAGGCAGACAGAAGACCTGATTGCCTCCTTGAGGGCCGTTGAAGGCATGTGGGTGGAGTGGCGGCGCATGGAACGCGCGGGGCTGCGACGGGCGCAGGAGGCCGTTCTCCCGCTGTTCGAACGCACCCGCTGGTTCCGGGCCTACTCGTCATGGCTGGTGCCTGGCCTGATTCAGACCCACGGGTATACGGAGTCGGTGTTGCGCGCTGTCCAGCGGAGGCGGGTGCCGGTCGATGACGTCGCCGACGCGGTGGCCGTGCGCATGGAGCGTCAGCGTGTCTTGCGTGAGGGGCAGCGACAGTTCGCGTTCCTGGTCGAGGAGTCCGTGTTGCGCAGCGGGTACGGCGATGCCGACACGCATGTCGAGCAGTTGGAGCGGCTGTGCTCGCTCGCCGACGGCGAACTGCCACAGGTGAGCTTGGGCGTCGTTCCTTCGCGGCTGGGCCGGTCACGGATGCCCGTAGAAGGGTTCTGGATCTACGACAAGGCGCAAGTCAACGTCGAGTTGGTCAGCGGGTACCTGACTCTGACACAGCCAAGCGAGATCGGGGCGTACGCCGACACGTTCGCCACGCTGGCCGACATGGCGGTCTACGGCCAGAAGGCCCGCGTACTGATTGTCAAAGCTCGTGACTCCCTCGCATAATTCGCTCGCAATCAGACGCAATCCGCTGTGAGTTGAGGGTTCCGCGTTCCTAGCGTGGTTGTCATCGGACCACGCGAGGGGACGGCAACACGATGGCGACCAGAACCGAGACCGACGCGAGCCAGTGGGAGTACACGACGTTCGCACCGAAGGGTGAGACGTGCCCGTCGTGCATGACGTCGATCGAGTCTCTTGATGTTTGTAAGCGGGGGACGCTCGACCGGCAGTCGGGTCCGGTCGTCGTGTACCGGCACACCGACTGCGCCGACCCGGACGGAGCCAAGCGGCGGAGGACGCGATGACCCGCGCTGTTCTGCGGTTCGTGCCGCACACGATCCGGCACGTTCCGGAGTCCGGCGTGACGTGTGAGGCGTTCTGCGTAGCAGACCAGTGCGGCCAGGGTTCGGGCCCGCAGGGCAAGCAGGAGGCTGCGCAGGACTGGGCTCTGGAGCACACCGGCCGGACGGGGCATGACCTGTTCCGCCGGGTCTACACGGATCATGCGTGGGTGACGCGCGTGTAGGTTCCCGGCCCCGCTGCCCGGCTCCCCTCGGCAGTGGTCCCAGCGGGGCTCGGGGCTGACTCCGCTCTCGGTGTGCTCAGTGGGGACTCAGAACACCAGGAGCGGATAGGTCCCGCCCCCGCCGGCTGACGGCGAATCGCACGGCGGGGGTGGGCATGCCGCGATCTGTGCCATGGCGTGCCATGAGTCCTGGCCAGCATGTTCCCCGCACGCCGAGTGGGGCTATGCGTTGCCGTCGCTCTGGTCCCGGACGAAGGACCCCATGCCGGGGGTGGTGACGATCAAGCCCTCTTCGCGTAGAGCGGCGGTGGCTTTCCGAATCGTGGTCCGGGCCACGCCGAATTCGCTCTCCATCTGCACTTCAGAAACCAGGTGCCGGGCGGGGTATTCGCCACTGACGATGCGCTGCCGCACCACGTCGGCGATCTGCTGCCACTTCGGGCGGGTCGGGTCGAACTCCATCACCAGCGGACCGTATCGATCGGTGCACATCAGGCCATAGATGCACCTGTATACCCCTGTCTATAGACAGGGGTATACGTATTGGCTACCGTCGGAACTGAAAACGCCCCGGAAGACCGCTGGAACGGTCCGCCGGGGCTCGCCGAAACAGCTATCTAGGAGCTGACCGACGTATGCGCGATCGTATCGCCCACATCCTCGGACGGGTGCTGTGCGTCCTTGTCCCGTGGACTCGTCGACCCGAGCCAGGACGGCACAGCGCCGCCTACCTCGCCAGCCGACCCGAGCCCACTGACCCCTGGACCCGCCCGTGGCTCGGGCCCAGCAAGGAGGAAGCCGCAGCGCTCTTCCGGCAACAAGCCGAGGAAACCCTAGAGCTCCGCCTGAAGCAGCAGCGGCGGCGAGCCCTGTACTTCGCGACATGGGGAGTCGATTTCCCCTACACCTTCCCGGGAGCCCCCTTCTCCGCCGAGTCGTTCCCCGCAGCGGGGTGAGCGGATGACCCGCGACGCGCTCACCAGCGAGATCGAGCCTGGCAAGCCTCCCGTTCTGGCTATCTGCGGATGTTGGACGACTGCCCCCGTCATCCTCGGCGACGTGCAGAGCATGAGCGGCGGCACCGGATTCACTCAGTACGCGTGCCCCGACCATGTGCGGCAGTACCCGCCGCGCGCACGGTGGGGTGAGCTGCCCACCGCACGCCGCTGAGCAGCTACCCCTCACGTCTTACGCTGTCCCGCCCGAGCCGACACCGCCGGGCGGGACAGAACCCCTACTTTGGAACTTCGGGAAGGGGCGGGGTGGGGGAGCTCCCCCCGGTCGGATGCAGCGCATCGCCCAGCGTCGGAGACGTGTCCGGCCGGGTCTTCATCTCCGCCGTACACGCGTAGCCCCGCACAGGGTCCTCGCCCGGCCCCCCGAGCACCACCTGCTGCGTCCCCGACGACGTCGGCGTGTTCTCCGCGTACGTACACACGATCTGCGACAGTGCCAGAGCCGGCAGATCCTCCGGCCGGCGCGAGAGCCGCAGGGCACCCGACGGGTCGCCCTTGCGCGCGGCCGTCACCGTCAGCGGACCCCGTACGTCCGTCGTGTACCCGGCCGCCTTCTCGTCCCCCGCCGGCGTGACCTCCAGCTCCGTGAGCAGCGCCTCCGCGAACCGGAGGCGGTCGGCCGACGCCCGGCCCTCCGGGATCCGCACCGACCGCTCGGCCGACACCAGCTGCGCCCCGCACACCAGATAGACCCGGACGGTGACGCCCTCGAACTGCGGGGTCACCGAGTTCCCCGGCACCTCGCACGGCACCCGGGACGGCGCGGGCCCCGCGTCCACCGGGACCGCGGTGGGCCGGATGCCGCACCCCGTGGCAGCGGCGCCGAGCGCCAGCAGGGCGAGCGCACCGCCCAGCAGCCGTACTCTCACGCCTCCTCACCCCCGTCGAGCGGCAGCCGCAGCACGAACACCGCACCGCCCTCGGGCGAGTTCGCGGCCGTGATGTCGCCGCCGTGGATGTGGGCGTTCTCCATCGCGATGGAGAGGCCCAGGCCGCTGCCCTCGGAGCGGGGCCGCGACGCGCTCGCCTTGTAGAAGCGGTCGAACACGTGCGGCAGCACCTCCTCCGGGATGCCGGGCCCGTGGTCCCGTACCGAGATCACCAGCTCCTCGCCCTCCACCCGCACCGAGACCCGCACCGGGGAGCCGCCGTGCTTGAGCGCGTTCCCGATCAGGTTGGCCAGGATCACGTCCAGGCGGCGCGGGTCGAGCCGCGCCATGATGCCGCGTTCGGCGTCCAGGTCCACCGCGTCCAGCCAGGCCCGCGCGTCGATGCACGCGGTGATCTGGTCGGCGATGTCCACGTTGTCCACGACGAGCCTGGCCGTACCGGCGTCGAAGCGCGTGACCTCCATCAGATTCTCGACCAGGACGTTCAGCCGCCGCGTCTCGGAGACCACCAGCTGCACGGCCGGCGCGATCATCGGGTCGAGGCTGTCCGCCTCGTCCTCCAGCACCTCGGTGACGGCCGTCAGCGCGGTCAGCGGCGTACGCAGCTCGTGCGACATGTCCGCCACGAACCGGCGGCTCGCCTCCTCCCGCGCGCTCATGTCGCTGACCTTCTTCTCCAGGCTCTCGGCCGTCTTGTTGAACGTCCGCGACAGATCGGCCAGTTCGTCCGTGCCCGAGACCCTCAGCCGGGTGTCGAGCTTGCCCTCGCCCAGCTGGCGGGCCGCGTCGCCGAGCCGCTGCACGGGCCGCAGCACGGTCGTCGCGGCAGCCTGCGCGAGCAGCGCGGAGCCGAGCAGCGCGAGCCCGGTGGCGATGCCGAGCGACCAGGCCAGCGAGTTGAGGTCCTGGCGCTCCTGGTCGAGCGAGGCGAGCATGTAGCCGGTGGCGCCGCCTCCGATGATCTTCGTGCCGCCCACCAGGTACGGCTTCCCGCGCAGGGTCCTGCGCTGCCAGAACAGGTGGTACGGATAGTCGTTGCTGTCCGTGACCTTCTGCTTCTTGTTCACCGCCTCCTGGAGCGACGTCGGTACGTCATCCAGGGTGAAGCGGTCCACGTCGGACGCCCCGACGATCGGCTTGCCCGGGTCGCGCTGGTCCACCAGGAGCACCTGGTAGCCGGAGCTGACGTGGTAGCCGGAGCGGCTGCTGGCCGCCATCTGCTGGGCGGTCGTCTGCAGATCGCGGGCGTTCGGCCGGAGCGGCAGCGAGGCGGCCCGGTTCTGCATCTCCTGCCGGAAGTCGCCGAGCGCCGCGTCCTGGGTGCGCACGAGCACGGCCTCGCGGTTGAGCCAGTACGCGATCCCCGACGCGGAGACGGCGGCGGTCAGCGCGACGAGCGCGAACACGACGACCAGGCGCAGGCGCAGGCTGGTCCAGCGGTGGCCGGCGAGTATCGCCTTCTTCACGTTCCGAATCGCTGCTTTCTTGGGTTCATCCGGGAAGTGCAGACGCGGATCATCACGACGGGGTGTCGAGGCGGTAGCCCACCCCGCGCACGGTACGGATCAGCGTCGGGGACGACGGTACGTCCTCGACCTTGGCCCGCAGCCGCTGCACGCACGCGTCGACCAGGCGGGAGTCGCCCAGGTAGTCGTGCTCCCACACCAGGCGCAGCAGCTGCTGGCGGGACAGCGCCTGTCCGGGCCGTCGGCTCAGCTCCAGGAGCAACCGCAGCTCGGTGGGCGTCAGTTGAAGGTCCTCGCCGGCCTTGGTGACCGTCATCGCGGCGCGGTCGATCACCACATTGCCGAACGTGGCCGAGTCGGTGGCCTCCCGCTCGCCCCGGCGCAGCACCGCGCGGATCCGGGCGTCGAGCACCCGGCCCTGCACCGGTTTCACCACGTAGTCGTCGGCGCCGGACTCCAGGCCGACCACCACGTCGATGTCATCGCTGCGCGCGGTCAGCAGGATGATCGGCAGCTGGTCCGTGCGCCGGATACGGCGGCACACCTCGAAGCCGTCGATCCCGGGCAGCATCACATCCAGCACGACCAGATCCGGCCGCTGCTCGCGGAGCAGCTTCAGGCCGTCCTCTCCCGTCGCCGCGGTGGCCACACGGTGGCCCTGGCGGGACAGGGAGAGTTCGAGCGCCGTGCGGATGGCGTCGTCGTCCTCGATCAGCAACAGGAAAGGCACGGAGGTCATTCTGGCCCATGGGGGAGCGGAGTTCGACCTTCCGTGGACATCGCCCCTTCTCCACTGTCCACGGCCCGCTGTGACAGTCGTCGGACAGCGCCCTGCTGTGTCCATCCGGGGGGCGACCCCCGGACCCCCGGCAGGGGCCCACCGCCGGTGGTGGCGCGCGCTGTGACGCGGCTGTGACAGTCGCCGGACAACGCGATGAAACTGGCCGGGCAGAGTCTTCCTCGTACCGACCGAAACAAGACTCCACCGACGGGGGGCGCGAGATGAACGCACTGCACAGCACCACCTCAAGCGCAGTTGTCACGCGTCTCCACGACGTCGTGCGGAGCGAGAAGTCCGGTGCCGTGAGCGGACGGGGGTGCGCTCGCGGCACCGGGCGTCAGCACCAGACGTACATGACGGTGCTCGACGCAGTGCCGGTCTCGCCCTTCAAGGGCGTGGGGACCAGCGGGGATGCGGCGTACGGGGAGGCCACGGGGGAGCGCTCCGGGTCCGAGGCGGAGTTCACCGCCTATGTGCAGGAGCGCAGGGCCTCCCTGTACGCCACCGCCTACCACCTGACCGGCGACCGGTTCGAGGCCGAGGACCTGCTGCAGAGCGCGCTGTTCTCGACCTACCGGGCCTGGGACCGGATCAGCGACAAGGCCGCGGTCGGGGGCTACCTCCGCCGCACCATGACGAACCTCCACATCAGCGCGTGGCGCCGCCGCAAGCTGAACGAGTACCCGACCGAGGAGCTGCCGGAGACGGCGGGCGGCACGGACGCGATGCGCGGCACGGAGCTGCGCGCGGTGCTCTGGCAGGCGCTGGCGCGACTGCCCGAACTGCAGCGCACGATGCTGGTCCTGCGGTACTACGAGGGCCGTACGGACCCTGAGATCGCGGACATACTGGACATCAGTGTCGGCACGGTGAAGTCGAGCATCTGGCGGTCGCTCCGCCGGCTGCGCGAGGACGACGTCCTCGCCTTCGGCCGTGACGAGGAAGAGTCCTTCGGCGAGCTGGTGGCCTGAAGGTCTGGTCGGCGGTGGCAGCCGCCGGAGTACGGGGATGCAGGGGGAACGTACGGGGGCCGGCGTCTCGGGGGATACGTCGGGCGTACGGGTAACGGGGGAACAGAGCGGGACCGACGGGGCTGGGGGGCCCACTCGGTCCCGCTTTTTCACACCCGCTTTTTCACACCCGCGCCGTGGGCGCGGCCACGCACCGCCCCGCGGCGGCGGCGGCGAGGCGGCCGAGCGCCTCCTCCTTGCCGCACGGGTACGCGCCCAGCGCGGCCTGGCGCGCCACGATCCCGCGCTCGGCCCGCATCAGCCGCCACCCCCGCCGCAATAGGAACGGCACCGACTTGCGCCCCTCCTTGAGGTCGCGCGCGAGGCGGCGCCGGAAAGTGGTCGAGGGCCGCCCGCGCAGACAGAGGGCGTCGGCGAGCACGCCGTGCTCCCGTACGCGCGCCACGATGTCCGCCGCGAAGATCCCCTCCGCGACGAACAGCGGTGTGCGGTCGATGCCGAACAGACTCGTCCCGGTCCGCGAGCTGGTGGCGATGTCGTACTCCGGTACGGCCGTACGCCCCGTACGGCATAGCTCGACGACGGCCGCCACGGCCGCGTCGGCGTCCCAGGACTGCGGCGAGTCCCAGTCGATGTCCGGCGAGCCGGGCACACGCGGCAGGGTCGGGTCGTCGCCCTCCTTGTAGAAGTCGTCCAGGCGCAGCACGGGCAGGCCCGTGCGGGCGGCGAGCGACGACTTTCCGGAACCGGAGGGGCCCGTGAGGAGAACGACGCGTGTCGGGATGGCGTGTGCGGTCACGGGACACCAGTCTGAGGCATCCACCCGGGAGGTGGACCACTCGGGGAGCCCGTTGGTATCGAGCATCACACCTCAACTACGCTGCGTGCTCGTATCGATACGCAGGGGAGTGGGGCGGCGTGGCACGAAACCAAGCCGGCGGGGCCCGTCGCGGCCGTGTGCTGCTGCGCGCCGGGCTCACCGCGACCGCCGCGGGCGCGGCGCAGGCGGCCCCCGGCCCGGCCGAGTTGGTCGGGCAGCCGTCGCGGACCCCGGGGCCGCGGTGGACGGCCCCACGCGGTCCGTGACAGGGGACCTGTCGGCCGGGCCGACCAACGGTCTCGCCCCGGCCAAGACGCTCAGCCTCGACCCGTTCGCCAAGACCCCGGTGGATCCGCTGGACAACGCGGTGGGCACCCGGATCGCGGACTTCGAGCCGGTCTCGACGGCGATCGCGACGGCCCCGCTGCACGAGAGCGGC
Organism: Streptomyces sp. NPDC031265; assembly: GCF_055570295.1. Taxonomy (NCBI): domain Bacteria; kingdom Bacillati; phylum Actinomycetota; class Actinomycetes; order Kitasatosporales; family Streptomycetaceae; genus Streptomyces; species Streptomyces sp. NPDC031265. Next base: position 17,875 of record NZ_JBVIHM010000009.1, on the reverse strand, counting down.
GCGCTCAAGGACTTCCCGCTGATCGGCGCGGCGACGAGGCTTCTCCCGGGCTGAGCGCGAAAAATGCCGAACGGCGCCCACCGGGTGGGGGCCCGGGGGACGCCGTTCGGGGTACTTGAGGGGAGAGCTGGGCCGAGCGCTGGTACGCCGAGCCGAGCACCCCCTGAGGGGCGCGGGGCTGTGACATGTGCGGCTCCGCCGCGCTGGGGGTCCCCCCTGTTCGAGCGGAGCCGAGAACTTGGGGGCGACCGGCCCCCACCGGCCCGCAGCCGAAGAACCGCCTAGTAGGCGGAGCCAGACGCTCCCAGCGACCCCGTCGGATGCCAGACCGTCTTGGTCTCCAGGAACGCGGTCATCCGGCGTGTACCAGGAGCGGCAGACCAGTCGGCCACGGCAGGCCGCAGCACGCGCTTCAGGTTGTCCGCAGCGGCAACCTCCAGCTCGCGCGCGAGCTCCGCATCCGCACCCGCGAGGTCCAGCGCGTTCACGTCCTGGTGGGAGGCGAGCGGCAGAGCGATCTCGGCGGTCTTGCCGGAGAGGACGTTGACGACGCCACCCGGCAGATCGGACGTGGCCAGCACCTCGCCCAGCGACAGCGCCGGCAGCGGGGCCTTCTCCGAGGCGATCACCACGGCCGTGTTGCCGGTAGCGATCACCGGGGCGATCACCGAGACCAGCCCCAGGAAGGACGAGTCCTGCGGGGCGAGGACCGTCACGACGCCCGTCGGCTCCGGCGTGGACAGGTTGAAGTACGGACCCGCCACCGGGTTCGCGCCGCCCACGATCTGGGCGATCTTGTCGGTCCAGCCCGCGTACCAGACCCAGCGGTCGATCGCCGCGTCGACGACCGCGGCGGCCTTGGACTTGGACAGCCCCTCCGCCTCGCCCACTTCGCGTACGAACTGCTCGCGGCGGCCCTCCAGCATCTCGGCGACGCGGTAGAGGACCTGGCCCCGGTTGTACGCGGTCGCGCCCGACCAGCCGCCGAACGCCTTGCGGGCGGCGACGACCGCGTCACGCGCGTCCTTGCGGGAGGACAGGGGGGCGTTCGCCAGCCACTTGCCCTTGGAGTCGGTCACCTCGTACACCCGGCCGCTCTCGGAGCGGGGGAACTTGCCCCCGACGTACAGCTTGTAGGTCTTGAAGACGTTGAGACGCGTCGCGGACGCCGTGGACGCAGAAGACTCAGACATCGAGGTAACCCTCCAGACCGTGCCGGCCGCCCTCGCGGCCGAAGCCCGACTCCTTGTAGCCGCCGAAGGGCGAGGTCGGGTCGAACTTGTTGAACGTGTTGGCCCACACGACACCGGCCCGGAGCTTGCCCGCGACCGCGAGGATGCGCGAGCCCTTCTCCGTCCAGATGCCCGCAGACAGGCCGTACTGGCTGTTGTTGGCCTTGGCGACGGCCTCGTCCGGCGTACGGAACGACAGCACCGAAAGGACCGGGCCGAAGATCTCGTCGCGGGCGATGGTGTGCGCCTGGGTGACGTTGGTGAACAGCGTCGGGGCGAACCAGTAGCCGGAGGACGGGAGCTCGCACGCCGGGGACCAGCGCTCCGCGCCCTCGGCCTCGCCGGTCTCGGCGAGCGCGGTGATCCGGGCCAGCTGCTCGGCCGAGTTGATGGCGCCGATGTCCGTGTTCTTGTCCAGCGGGTCGCCGAGGCGGAGCGTGGACAGACGGCGCTTCAGCGCGTCGAGCAGCTCGTCCTGGATCGACTCCTGGACCAGCAGGCGCGAGCCCGCGCAGCAGACCTGGCCCTGGTTGAAGAAGATGCCGTTGACGATGCCCTCGACGGCCTGGTCGATCGGGGCGTCGTCGAAGACGATGTTGGCGCCCTTGCCGCCCAGTTCGAGCGTGACCTTCTTGTCGGTGCCCGCCACGGAACGGGCGATGGCCTTGCCGACGGCGGTCGAGCCGGTGAAGGCGACCTTGTCGACGTCCGGGTGCTGGACGAGGGCCGCGCCCGCGTCGCCGTACCCGGTGAGGATGTTGACGACGCCCTTGGGCAGGCCCGCCTGGCGGCAGATGTCCGCGAAGAACAGGGCGGTCAGCGGGGTCGTCTCGGCGGGCTTGAGCACGACCGTGTTGCCGGTCGCGAGCGCCGGGGCGATCTTCCACGCCAGCATCAGGAGCGGGAAGTTCCAGGGAATGACCTGGCCCGCGACGCCCAGCGGCTTCGGGTTGGCGCCGTAGCCCGCGTGGTCGAGCTTGTCGGCCCAGCCCGCGTAGTAGAAGAAGTGCGCGGCGACCAGCGGGAGGTCCGCGTCGCGGGTCTCCTTGATCGGCTTGCCGTTGTCCAGGGTCTCCAGGACGGCCAGCTCGCGGCTGCGCTCCTGGATGATCCGGGCGATACGGAAGAGGTACTTGGCGCGCTCGGAGCCGGGCAGCGCCGACCACTTCTCGAACGCCTTGCGTGCGGCCTTCACGGCCCGGTCCACGTCCGCCTCGCCCGCCTGGGCGACCTCGGACAGGACTTCCTCCGACGAGGGGCTGACGGTCTTGAAGACCTTGCCGTCGGCCGCCTCGGTGAACTCGCCGTCGATGAACAGGCCGTACGAAGGCGCGATGTCGACGACCGAACGCGACTCGGGCGCCGGTGCGTACTCGAATGCAGATGTCTGCGTTTCCATGTTCATGGGGTCTCAGTCCACCGTCACGTAGTCAGGGCCGGAGTAGCGGCCGGTCGCCAGCTTCTGGCGCTGCATCAGCAGGTCGTTGAGCAGCGAGGAGGCGCCGAAGCGGAACCAGTGGTTGTCCAGCCAGTCCTCGCCCACGGTCTCGTTGACCAGGACCAGGAACTTGATGGCGTCCTTGGTCGAGCGGATGCCGCCGGCGGGCTTCACGCCGACCTGGATGCCGGTCTGGGCGCGGTAGTCGCGCACGGCCTCAAGCAGGACCAGGGTGTTGGGGGGCGTCGCGTTCACCGCGACCTTGCCGGTCGACGTCTTGATGAAGTCGGCGCCGGCCATCATGCCGAGCCAGGAGGCGCGGCGGATGTTGTCGTACGTGGAGAGCTCGCCGGTCTCGAAGATGACCTTGAGGCGGGCCTTGTCACCGCACTCGGCCCTGACGGCCGCGATCTCCTCGTACACCTTGAGGTAGTGGCCGGCCAGGAACGCACCCCGGTCGATCACCATGTCGATCTCGTCGGCGCCCGCGGCCACCGCGTCGCGCACGTCCGCGAGCTTGACCGGGAGGGCGGCGCGGCCCGCGGGGAAGGCCGTGGCGACGGACGCGACCTTCACGTCCGACCCCTTCAGGACCTCCTTGGCGGTGGCCACCATGTCGGGGTAGACGCAGACGGCCGCGGTGGCCGGGGTGGTGCGGTCGAGCGGGTCGGGGTGGAGGGCCTTGGCGGCGAGCGCCCGGACCTTGCCCGGGGTGTCCGCGCCTTCGAGCGTCGTCAGGTCGATCATCGAAATGGCCAGGTCGATGGCGTACGCCTTGGCCGTCGTCTTGATCGAACGGGTGCCGAGGGACGCGGCGCGCGCTTCCAGGCCCACCGGATCGATGCCGGGGAGCCCGTGGAGGAAGCGGCGCAGAGCCGCGTCCGACGCGGTCGCGTCGGCGAAGGCAGCTGCAGGTGCATTGGTGGGCATGGTCACCAGATGAGCATATCTACGCGCGTAGCGTCCTGTACAGCCCCACTGACCTGGAACGCAAGCTTCCGGTCCCTGTCACGCCGCCGTGACACGGCGCGGACGGCTCCGCCGAACAAGATCACTAAATTCGTTGATGCAGCCCGCCGAAGCCTCCAACGGCCCCACCCGAACGAGAACACAGCGGCATGCGGCTCTTCCCTTCCTTCACCACTTGTCTCCCTGGGAGTCGTCATGCGTAACGCCCTCCGCACCGCCCTCGCCGCCGCGGTCGTCGCCGGTGTCGCCCTCACCCCGGTCGTCACCGCGACCACCGCGATCGCCGCGCCGACCACCTCCGTCGCCAAGGCCACCGAGAACCGTTACTCCGGCTACCCCGTCTACCTCGCCAAGGGGTACGTCGCCGTCCTGCGCAACCGCGTCTCCGACGGCGGTCCGGAAGCCTGGATCCGCGCCGTGAAGCCCGACTGGCAGCGCGGCGACGACTACATGGGCCGCCTCATGGCGAAGCTGGACCTGGACGACAGGAGCGCCACGGTCGACGGGCTGCGGCTGAGCCTGGAGAACGCGGACGGCGATGTTCCGCTCCTCAGGTTCAACGGCGCGGGCGAGAGCCGGACGATCATGCTCCCGGAGCGCAGGAACGACGTGGACGGCGTGCTCGTACGGACGGTCCCGCTCAAGGGCGGCCTGACCGCGATGGTCTACCGCCACGGCGGCCAGCACGTCTACTACGGGGCCACCATCCTCAAGGGCGAGGACAACGAGGAGATCGGCCACCTCACGGCGGGCGGCGGCCACGCCCGCAAGGACACCAAGGTCTTCAACGGCATCCAGGTCACCCTCGACTTCCAGGGCGAGGTCACCTCGGTCCAGGACCAGGGCAGCGGCGGCCAGGGCCCGACCACCCCGGTCGGCACGGACCTCGGCAAGCGCAAGCTGGCCGACGGCACGTACGGGGAGCTGTGGAAGAAGAGCGCGGGCTGGTACGTCCTGGAGCTCTCCACCAAGGACGGCAAGCCGCGCGGCTCCGTCACCGCGGGCGGCCCCAAGGGCCAGGCCGAGAACGGCGACCAGGTCGGCAACATGTGGGTCGGCCTCAACAACGCGGGCAAGGTGGGCTCCTGGCTCAACGCGTCGGGCGGCTTCGACGCGGGCGAGTTCGAGTACACCAAGGGCTGCACCGCCTACCGCACCAGCGGCACCCCGTTCGACGGTCTGAGCCTGCGGCTGTCCAACGGCCCCAAGGGCGCGGTCGCCGAGGTGCTGAACGTGAGCAACGGCTCGGTGTACGACACCCTCTCCACCGCCGACCGCGAGGGCCTCCTGGGCGGCGCCCGGGTCAAGGACCTGGAGCCGGGCCGGCCGACCTTCCAGATGCGCGTGCACGGCGGCCGGATCCCGTGGGACATCGTGAAGTTCCCGAAGAAGCCGGCCGGCAAGGACTGCGCGACCACCACGACGACCACGACCACCGCGACGACCACCGGCGCCACCACCCAGACCGCCACCACCGGCATGCAGATCGTCCCCAAGGGCGCCGTCGCCGCCGGGGCCGAGGTCGAGGGCGGCAAGGGCGGCAACACCGCGCTCGTCGCGGGCGGCGCGGGCCTGGCGGCCGTGGGCGTGGCCGGGCTCGGCTTCTTCGCCGCGCTGCGCCGCCGGGCGGGTGCCCGCGGCTGACGTCCGTCACCCACCGGGGTGCTGCCACGACCGTGGCAGCACCGCCGTGTGCGTGGGCTCCGGTCCGGGCGGCCGGGCGCGTCCGCGCCCTCTCTCGGCCCCGCTCGAACACGTAGTGCACAATCGGCCCCATGACGAGCCCCACGCCGCCCGCCGAGCCCACCTACGCCGACCGCGTCTACCGGTCACCCGGCGGTATCGCCGGAGGCGCGCTGCTGCTCGTGCTCGGGCTCTGGCTCGCCGGGGACGCGATCCTGCGGGGGCACGGCAGCGCCCCCTGGCTGGCTCTGGCCGGACTGCTCTGCGGTGTGCCGCTGCTCTTCGCGTTCACGATCCGCCCGGCCGTGTTCGCGGGCGACGACCGGATGCGGGTCCGCAACCCGTTCCGGACCGTCACCCTGCCGTGGGCGGCGGTCGCGGACGTACGGGCCGGGTACTCCAGCGAGGTCTTCGACCAGAGCGGCACCAAGTACCAGCTGTGGTCGATCCCCGTCTCGCTGCGCCAGCGCAAGCGCGCCGCCCGCGCCCAGGTGCGCGACGCCGCGTCCGACCCGTACGGCCGCACCTCGCCGACCGCGGGCGGCGACGAGAAGTCCCGCCTCGCGCCCGCCGACCGCACCATCCGCGAGCTGCGCGAGCTGGCCGAGCGGGGCGCCGGGCGCGAGGGCGCGCAGGGCGGCCCGAGCGTGCGCTGGGCCTATGAGGTCATCGCGCCGGCCGTCGCGGGCGCGATCCTGCTGATCGTGCTCCTCGCCATCGGCTGACCCGCCGGTACGGTACGGGCCGGGGCCGCCGCGTCAGGGCGGCCCCGGCCACACAAGCAGCATGTACGCGCCCAGCCACGCCGACGACAGGGCCGCCGCGCCCAGCATCAGTACGGTCACGTGACGCCGCGCCCTGGCCAGCGCCACCGCGAGCGGCAGCAGCAGCGGGAAGCCGGGGAGCAGAAAGCGGGCGCGCGGGAAGTAGACGCCGCCGCTGCCCAGGACGACGAGCAGCAGCACGCCCGAGAAGACCAGCAGCACCAGCGGCTGGCGGTCGCAGAGGCAGAGCAGGAACAGCACGCCCGCCAGGATCAGCACGAGCGAGACGATCACCAGGAACAGCGCGGGGAAGCGGTCGTAGACCAGCAGGGTGCGCAGCTCGCGCAGGGTGTCGGCGCCGCCGTCCCACTCGTTCCGCCACAGCCGCTGGACCGCGAAGTAGCCGTCCCAGCGGCCGAGCCGGGCCCCGACCCAGGCGACGAACCCGAACCAGCCCAGCGGGGCGAGCAGCGCCCCGGTCAGCGGGCCCCGGACGGATCCGCCGCGCCACAGCGCCGTCAGGGCCGCCGCCACGACGGCCGCCGCGACCGCGATGCCCGTCGGCCGGGTCAGCCCCGCCAGCGCGGCCAGCGTCCCGGCCGCCACCCAGCGGCCGGTCAGCACGCAGTACAGCGACCACGCGGCGAGCGCTGTGAACAGCGATTCGGTGTAGCCCATCCACTGGACGGCGGCCACCGGCAGCGCGCCCCACAGGACCGCGAGGACGGTCCCTGCGCGCCGCCCGTACAGCCGGTCCCCGACCGCGAAGATCCCCCAGGCCGCGGCCGACGAGCAGAGCACCGCGACGACGAGACCCACGCTCGCGCGCGAGCCGGGCGTGACGGCGGCGACCGCCTTGATCACGGCCGGGTAGAGGGGGAAGAACGCCAGGTTGTTGTGGTCGACCCGGGTGCCGAGCCCGTGGTCGTAGCCGTGGTCGGCGATGCCGAGGTACCAGTGCGAGTCCCACGAGGTGGCCAGCGTCGGCCATACGCCGTGGTGCTTGAGGTGCGCCCAGCGGGCGAGGACGGCGAGGCCGAGGAGCCGTACGGCGAGGTGGCCGGCGAGCGCGGGGGCCGCCCGCCTGAACGCGGCCCGGGCCGAGGCCCGGATGAAACGCGGACCGTCCCCGCCGCCCTGCCCTTGCGGGCTTCGGGCTGCGGGGACGGCACGGGGGCCCGTACGGCTGTGCGCACGGTCCGCCGGTGAGGTGATCGGGGGCACGGCGGTGCTCCTGGGCTCGGCGAGCGGTTCCGGGTCACCCTTTCTCGGATGATCCGGAAAGGGCGCGGGAGGCTGCGCCGGACGCCGTAGGGGGTTCACGCTTTCGGGTGCGTTTTCCCTGGCGGGGTGCGGTGTCTTTGGCTGCGGGCCGGTGGGGGCCGGTCGCTCCCCCACGTTCTCGGCTTCGCTCGAACAGGGGGGACCCCCATCGCGGCGAAGCCGCGCAATGTCACAGCCCCGCGCCCCTGATGCACAAGGGGCGCGGGGAACCGCGCGGTCAGCCACAGACGGTCCGCAGACAAACGCCGGTCCCAAAGGGGGCGCCGGAGAACGGCAGGCTGGTCAGATGCCCGCTGCGGCTGCCAGGTCCCTCTTGATCCCGGCGAGCAGCTCGGCCGCCTTCTCGCGTGCCTCTCCCAGCGCGCCCTGCGACGCCACCGGGACCACCACCTCCAGGTAGCACTTGAGCTTGGGCTCGGTGCCGCTCGGGCGGACGATCACCCGGGCGCCTTCGAGGTAGTAGCGCAGACCGTCGGTCGGCGGGAGTTCCCCGGTGCCCTCGGTGAGGTCCTCGGCCTTGGTGACCGCCAGGCCCGCCAGCGCGGTCGGCGTCTTCTCGCGCAGGCGCCGCATCGCGTCGGAGATGACCGACAGGTCCTCGACGCGCACCGACAGCTGGTCGGTGGCGTGCAGCCCGTGCCGCACGGCCAGGTCGTCCAGGAGGTCCAGGAGCGTGCGCCCCTGCTCCTTCAGGACGGACGCGAGCTCCGCGACGAGCAGGGCGGCGGTGATGCCGTCCTTGTCGCGTACGCCCTCGGGGTCGACGCAGTAGCCCAGCGCCTCCTCGTACCCGTACCGCAGACCGTCCACGCGGGCGATCCACTTGAAGCCCGTCAGGGTCTCCTCGTAGCCCAGACCGGCCGCCTCGGCGATCCGGCCGAGCAGCGAGGACGAGACGATCGACTCGGCGAAGACGCCGCTCACGCCCCGGTCGACCAGGTGCTGGGCGAGCAGCGAGCCGACCTCGTCGCCGCGCAGCATCCGCCAGCCGCCCTCCACCGACGCGTCCGGCACGGCGACCGCGCAGCGGTCCGCGTCCGGGTCGTTGGCGATGACGATGTCCGGGTTGACCGCGCGGGCCGCCTCGAAGGCGAGGTCCATCGCGCCCGGCTCCTCCGGGTTGGGGAACGCCACGGTCGGGAACGCGGGGTCCGGGTCGGCCTGCTCGGCCACCAGCGCGGGCGGCGGGAAGCCCGCCCGGGCGAAGGCCGCCGTCAGGACGTCCTTGCCGACGCCGTGCATGGCCGTGTAGACGACGCGGGCGGTGCGCGGGGACCCGGGGGTCAGCACCTCGTCCGTACGCGCCAGATAGGCGTCCAGGACCTCGTCGCCCAGCGTCTCCCAGCCGCTGTCGGGGCGCGGCACGTCGTCGAGCGACTCGACCGCGGCGATCTCGGCGGCGATCTCGGCGTCGGCGGGCGGCACGATCTGCGAGCCGTCGCCGAGGTAGACCTTGTAGCCGTTGTCGCGCGGCGGGTTGTGGCTGGCGGTGACCTCGACGCCGGCGACGGCGCCCAGATGCCTTATCGCGTACGCCAGGACGGGCGTCGGCAGCGGGCGCGGCAGCACGGTGGCCTTCAGGCCCGCGCCGGTCATCACGGCGGCCGTGTCGCGCGCGAAGTCGGCCGACTTGTAGCGCGCGTCGTACCCGATGACGACCAGGCCGTCGCCCTGGCCCCTCGCCTTCAGGTAGGCGGCGAGGCCGGCGGCCGCGCGGATGACGACCGAGCGGTTCATCCGCATCGGCCCGGCGCCCAGCTCACCGCGCAGCCCGGCGGTGCCGAACTGGAGCGTGCCGGCGAACCGGGCGGCCAGCTCGTCGAGCTCCTCGTTGTCGATGAGCTTGGCCAGCTCCTCGCGCGTCTCGCCGTCCGGGTCCTCGGCCAGCCAGGCCTTGGCCCGCGCGATCAGGTCCTGCGTCAGGTCCTGCGTCACGTCGATGAATCCCTTCCGGGTCGGATCGGGGTGAGATCAGATGCGGTCGAGTACCCGGGTCAGCAGCGAACCCATGCGCGCCGCCGAGTCGCGGCCGGCCTGGAGCACCTCTTCGTGGTTGAGGGGCTCGCCGGTCAGACCCGCGGCCAGGTTGGTGACCAGGGAGATGCCCAGCACCTCGGCGCCGGCCTCGCGGGCCGCGATGGCCTCCAGGACGGTCGACATGCCGACGAGGTCGCCACCGAGCACGCGGACCATGTTGATCTCGGCCGGGGTCTCGTAGTGCGGGCCGGGGAACTGGACGTACACGCCCTCTTCGAGGGACGAGTCGACCTCCTTGCACAGCGCGCGCAGCCGCGGCGAGTACAGGTCGGTCAGGTCCACGAAGTTGGCGCCGATGATCGGGGACGCGGCCGTGAGGTTGAGGTGGTCGCTGATCAGCACGGGCTGGCCCGGGCGCATGCCCTCGCGCAGACCGCCGCAGCCGTTGGTGAGCACGACGGTCTTGCAGCCGGCGGCGACCGCGGTGCGCACGCCGTGGGCGACGGCGGCTACGCCGCGGCCCTCGTAGTAGTGCGTACGGCCCAGGAAGACCAGCGCGCGCTTCTCACCGATCTTGTACGAGCGGATCTTGCCGCCGTGGCCCTCGACGGCGGGCGGCGGGAAGCCGGGCAGCTCGGTGACCGGGAACTCGGCCTCGGGCTCGCCGAGCGCGTCGGCGGCCGGAGCCCAGCCGGAGCCCATCACGAGGGCGACGTCGTGGGTCTCGGCACCGGTCAGCTCGCGCAGGCGGGCGGCGGCGGCGTCGGCGGCGGCGTGGGGGTCGGCCTGGACGTGGTCCGGAATAACAGATGCGTTCACGACGACGAGGGTAACCGCTGGATTCCTACGCGCGTAGATGACTGGCGCACAAGGGCGCGATCGTTGTCTTGTCGTTTCCGACGAGAGGGGGTGCCAGGGGTGGGGCCGCGGGCCGGTGGGGGCTGGTCGCGCCCGCGCGGCGGAGCCGCGAATCTCACAGCCCCGCGCCCCTCAAATGCGCCCTTTTCGGGGCGCCCCTTGCGCGGTGGCCGCACCCGTACCCCAGGGCGGGGAACTGCGCGACCAGCCACGCACGGTCCGCGGACAAAAGGCGTCAGCAGGGGCGCTTGCGCAGCTCCATGACGTAGTCATGCGGGGCCCCGGCCGACTCGGCCGCGTCGGCCAGTTCGCCCAGATAGCGCGCGGACGGCAGACCGCCCTCGTACGCGTTCAGCACGTACATCCACGCCGGCTCCTCCCCGTCCAGCGTGTCCACCCGCACCCGCATCCGGCGGTAGATGTCGAGGCCGACACCCTCCCAGCGGTCCATGGAGTCCTCGTCGAGCGGTGCGATGTCGTACAGCGCGACGAACACCTGGGAGCGCGGTGCCTCCACGATCGTGGCGAGGGCACCCTCCCAGCCCATCTGCTCCCCGCCGAACGTCAGCCGCCAGCCGTTGAGCCAGCCGGTGCCGCGCAGGGGGGAGTGCGGGGCGCGGCGGGTCATCAGCCGCGGATCCATGTTGCCGGCGTACGCGGCGTAGAGCGACATGGTGTCGAGGGTACGACAGCGGCCCACGGTCCTCGCGTGAGAATGGCACACGGGTGTGACAGCCGGATGGCGCCCCGGGGGGCGAAGCATCTTGAAGCGTGCGGGACAATGAGCTACGTACTGCATTCCACAATGCGAGGCGGACTTTTTCGTGACCCGGATCGTGATCATCGGTGGCGGACCCGGCGGATACGAGGCGGCCCTGGTGGGCGCCCAACTCGGCGCGGAGGTGACCGTCGTCGACTGCGACGGTCTGGGCGGGGCGTCGGTGCTCACCGACTGCGTACCGTCGAAGACTCTGATCGCGACGGCCGAGGTGATGACCACCTTCGACTCTTCGTACGAGGAGTTGGGCATCCTGGTCGCCGACGACACCCCGCCCGAGGAGCAGTCCGCCCGTGTGGTCGGCGTGGACCTCGGCAAGGTCAACCGGCGCGTCAAGCGCCTCGCGCTGGCCCAGTCGCACGACATCACCGCCTCCGTCACCCGGGCCGGCGCCCGTGTGCTGCGCGGCCGCGGCAAGCTCGGCGGCCCGCAGGGCATCGACGGCACCCGGGACGTCATCGTCACGGCCGCCGACGGCAGCGAGGAGATCCTCACCGCCGACGCCGTCCTGATCGCCACCGGCGGGCACCCGCGCGAGATCCCGGACGCGCTGCCGGACGGCGAGCGGATCCTGAACTGGACCCAGGTGTACGACCTGGACGAGCTGCCCGAAGAGCTGATCGTGGTCGGCTCCGGTGTGACCGGCGCCGAGTTCGCCGGCGCGTACCAGGCGCTGGGCTCCAAGGTCACTCTCGTCTCGTCCCGCGACCGGGTGCTGCCCGGCGAGGACCCGGACGCGGCCGCCGTCCTGGAGGACGTCTTCCGCCGCCGCGGCATGAACGTCATGGCCCGCTCCCGCGCCCAGTCCGCCAAGCGCGTCGGCGACCGGGTCGAGGTCACGCTCTCGGACGGCCGCGTCATCAGCGGTACGCACTGCCTGATGGCGGTCGGCGCGATCCCGAACACCGCCGGGATGAACCTGGAGGAGTCCGGGGTCAAGCTCCTGGAGTCCGGTCACATCTGGACCGACAAGGTGTCGCGGACCTCTTCCCCCGGCGTGTACGCGGCCGGCGACGTCACCGGCATCTTCGCCCTCGCCTCGGTCGCGGCCATGCAGGGCCGGATCGCGATGTACCACTTCCTGGGCGACGCGGTGGCCCCGTTGAACCTCAAGACGGTCTCCTCGAACGTCTTCACCGACCCGGAGATCGCCACCGTCGGCTACTCGCAGGCCGACGTGGACGCGGGCAAGATCGACGCGCGCGTGGTCAAGCTGCCGCTGCTGCGCAACCCGCGCGCCAAGATGCAGGGCATCCGGGACGGCTTCGTCAAGATCTTCTGCCGCCCGGGCACCGGGATCATCGTCGGCGGCGTGGTCGTCTCGCCGCGTGCCTCGGAGCTGATCCACCCCATCTCGATCGCGGTCGACAACAACCTGACCGTCGAGCAGATCGCGAACGCGTTCACGGTCTATCCGTCCCTGTCGGGTTCGATCGCCGAAGTGGCCAGGCAGTTGCACACCCGCAAGAAGGCGGGCGAGGCGTAACCGGGGCGCCCGGCGCACGTCGGCGCGGGACAAGGCGCCCGGGAGGGCGCCTATACCACTTCGTGGACACCTCTGTGCACACCTTCCGTTGTTCGGCGCAAACTGCTGAAAACAATCGGCCGCTCAGGTTACTGTCAGTTTCGTGTTCGCTGCAGAACGTCGCCAATTGATCCTCGAAATGGTGCGTGCCAACGGGGCGGTATCGCTCCGGGAGCTCGCCCGCGTCGTCCAGACCTCCGAAGTGACCGTACGGCGAGACGTGCGGGCACTGGAGGCGGAAGGACTCCTCGACCGCCGGCACGGCGGTGCGGTACTGCCGGGCGGACTCACGCGAGAGTCCGGCTTCCCGCAGAAATCCCATCTCGCGACCGCGGAGAAGACGGCCATCGCCGACCTCGCCGCCAGCCTCGTCGAAGAGGGCGAGGCCATCGTGGTCGGCGCGGGGACGACCACGCAGGAGCTGGCCCGCCGGCTCGCCCGCGTCCCCGGCCTCACGGTCGTCACCAACTCGCTGCTCGTCGCCCAGGCGCTGGCCCACGCCAACCGCGTGGAGGTCGTCATGACCGGGGGCACCCTGCGTGGCTCCAACTACGCGCTGGTGGGCAGCGGAGCCGAGCAGTCCCTGCAGGGGCTGCGGGTCTCGCGCGCCTTCCTCTCCGGGAGCGGGCTGACCGCCGAGCGCGGCCTGTCCACGTCCAACATGCTCTCGGCGAGCGTCGACCGGGCCCTGGTCCAGGCGGCCGCCGAGGTGGTGGTCCTCGCCGACCACACCAAGCTCGGCACCGACACCATGTTCCAGACGGTGCCGACGGACGTGATCACGCGGCTGGTCACCGACGAGCCCCCCGGTCACGACGACCGGGCGGCCACCGAGCTCCAGGCCCTGGCCGACCAGGGCGTGCAGATCACGGTGGCCGGGACCGGGGCAGGCGGTGAGGGCGTCCCGCCGGGGCGCCAGCCCCGCCGGGACGTGCCGCTGCCTGGCCAGCGCCGCAGCCATGTGCCGGGTGCGGGGCCGCAGTTGCGCAGCGCCGCGTCACTGGGTGACCAGCAGGGCCCCGGAGAACGGGCGAGAGTGGCCGATCTGCGACGCCGCTAGCCGGTATTCGGCCAGGCGTCGTCGCGGCGTCCGTGGCCGTCACCGCTGTGGCCGGGGCCCGGCACGGCTCCGGTCACGGCTTCAGGCCCCGCAAGGTCAGGGCGAGCAGCCGGTCGGCCAACTCCGGGTCGTCCGGCGCCTGTTCGGCTGCCAGGGCGATCGCGTTGGTGAGCTGCATCAGGTCGCCGATCGTCACATCTACGCGTACGGAACCGGCCAGCTGGGCCCGTTCCAGCAGGGCGCTGCCCGCCTCCCGCATCGGCACGCTGCACTGCGCCAGGGCCGAACTGTCGTCGTGCGAGGCCGACATAAGGGCGCGGGCCACCCCGCGGTACTCACCCGTATGAGTGATGATGGCGCGCAGCCAGTCCACGAGCGCCGTGCACGGGTGCGCGGAGTCGAGCAACTCCCGCGAGCGCGCGAGGAGTACGTCCACCTCGCTCTGGAAGATCGCGTTCATCAGCGCGTGCCGGTTCGGGAAGTGCCGGTAGAGGGTGCCGATCCCGACGCCCGCGCGCTTGGCCACGTCTTCGAGCGACGCGTCCGTCCCGTGCTCCGCGAACGCGCTCCTGGCCACACCCAGGAGCCGCTCGTAGTTGCGGCGCGCGTCGGCACGCATGGGCCTCGTCGTCATACCCCAAGGATGCCCGAACCGCGCGCTCAGGGGGCGGCCCGGTACCGGTCCAGTGCCGAGGCGCGCTCGTGGAAGGGGATGCGCGAGAACCGCGACACCAAGGTCCACATCCTGCGCTCCTCGGCGAGTTCCTTGGGCAGCACGAGCCCCAGCGACTCGGCGAGCGGCTTGCGGCCCGCGTTCACCAGGGCGCGCACGGCCGCCGCCCACTCGTCGGTCGCGGCCACCGCGGCCCGGTACCAGAGCGGCACCAGGGCCAGCAGGCCCCCGGCCGCGGTCAGCAGCAGCGGCACGTCGGCGGAGGCCGCCGGGAGGGTGGCGAGCGCGATGACCGCGACCGCCGTGTGCCCGGCGAGCAGCGCCACGAAGAAGTCGACGCTGGTCCGCGCCAGCTCGACCTGGCGGCAGAGCTTGTCGGGCGCGGCGCCGGTCAGCTCGTTCGACAGGAGCTGGGTGTCCAGGCAGTACCGGTTCTGGCCGTACTCCTCGAAGCGGCGGATCGCGTTGCCGAGCCGGGTGGGGGCGATCTGCGCCGGATCCACCGGGAACCGGCTCAGCCGCTCCTGGAGCAGCCCGCGCTGCGCCGAGGTCCGCCGCCGGTCCTTGCCCACGGCCCGGGCCAGGCGCGGATCCCTGCGTACGCGTACGAGATCGGCGGCGGCGAGCGGGCCGAGCGCGGTCCCGTCGCGGGCGCGCCGCTCCAGACCGAGCAGCTGCGTCCGGTCGGCGAGCGCGCTGCGGGCGGTCCGCGCCCGCCGGCACCCCGCCTCGTAGGCACGGGCGGGCCACAGCACGTACCCCTCCAGGAGCCGGTAGAGGAGGTTCTGCAGCGCGCTGAGGACCAGGCCGCACAGCAGGGTGGCGGTCAGCAGCACCAGCATCGGGCCGGGCGCCGCGTCCGGCCACAGCCGCCGGGCGACGGCGGTCCGGCGCAGACTGGGCGCGACGGCGAGCGCGAGGACCCCGAGGTTGAGGGCGGTCGGCAGTATCCACCCCACGAGCAGCGTCCAGGCGCCGCCGAGTACCCCCTTGGCGATGTCACCCAAGGTCATCTTCCCAGGAGTCGTCGTCGGGGTTGGTGGTGGGGCCGGGGGAGGTGTGATGGGTGATGTCGCCGGTGCCGTGGGAGCCGAAGGCAGCAGCGGAGCCGGGGGAGATGTTGCCGATGTAGATGCCGCTGTTCTGGACGCCGTACGACTCCGTCTGCTGCTCGTCGAGGCCGGGCGCGGACAGTCCCCGGTCGCGCAGGGCGGTGCGTACGGCGTCGAGGACCAGCAGGTGCACGGTCCGGGAGATCCGCCGGGCGTCGGCGGCGGCGAGCGGCGGGAGGCCGGGGTCGGCGGCCAGTTCCCGGATGGAGGTGTGCGGGCCGCTGGGGAGACGGCTGCCCGGGGGCTGCGACAGCCGCCGCGCCTGCCGGACCGGCCAGGCAGCCGGCTCGGCCAGGAGGGCCGCGGGGGCCGCCAGTACCTGGCCGAGCCGGACGGGCTGGGACCGGTTCCGGTCCGCCGCGAACGCCCGGCGCACCGGTGGCAGGACACAGGTGACCTGCTGCACGGAGAGGATCGGGCCGTCCAGCCGGATCTGTACGAAGACGGTGGTCAGCTGGGAGCCGGGGCCGCGCGAGACGATCCGCAGCCAGCGGGCGGAGTCGGGGAACGCGTCAGGGGGCATGCGGATCCGCGACCGGGGAGGCACCCCCTCGTCCGGCAGCAGGAAACGCTCGTCGACCAGGGCGGCGAGACCGGACACACCCCGCACGGACGACGTCACGCGCGCCAGCACTTCGGACACCTCGAACGCGCCGGTGTAGCCGCGCACTTCGGTCGCCAGCGTCAGCGAGTCCAGTACCGACCCCGATCCGAGGAACGGGGTCGGGTCCCGGTAGATCACCAGCGGCGACGTCTGCTCCGCATGGGTCAGTGCGCTGATCGCGTGGAAGCGGGGGAGGTCCGCCGCCGGGCCCTTGTACCCGGACCATCCGATGACCCGCAGCCGCCTCTTGACCGCCGCCCGGTGCGCCCTGGCCACCGCCGCCATCAGTACGGGGACCCCGAGCGCGGCGGTGGCCTCCGGCCAGTCGGCGGTCCGGGCGGTCGCCACGGCGAGGGCCGCGTAGGCGACAAGCGCCGCGCCGCCCAGGAACCGTGGGATGCCTGCCGTGAGCCGGACCGCCACGTGGTGCGACCTGCGCAGGGCCGCCGCGCCGGACAGGGCCGCGCACCCGGCCGCGTACGGCGCGAACAGCCAGCCCGCGAAGAAGAATCCGGCGATCCACAGGAGCGCCATCGGCACGGCCCAGCGCAGCGCCGTCCTGCGGGCGTTCAGCGCCTCGGCGAGTACGGCGGCCGTGTCGACGTCGTACGACGGGGCGCTGAACCGCTCCTCGTGCTCGTACAACTCGTCGATGACGGCGTTCCGGTACCGGGTGTCCAGCTGGACGCCGGCCATCAACTGCCGCGTGGTGAGGGATGGTTGCTCCGGCACCGCCGAAGCGTACCGCCGTACGCAGCGGCGAGGCCCCCCGCCGGACAGATCCGGTGGGGGGCCTCGACTGCTCATGCGGATGCGGGAGTTCAGTCCTTGATCTCGCAGATCAGCGCGCCCGAGGTGACCGACGCGCCGACCTCCGCCGACAGGCCCTTGATGGTGCCGGAGCGGTGGGCGTTGAGGGGCTGTTCCATCTTCATGGCTTCGAGGACGACGACGAGGTCGCCTTCCTTGACTTCCTGGCCCTCTTCGACGGCGACCTTGACGATCGTGCCCTGCATCGGGGAGGCCAGCGAGTCGCCGGAGGCCGCCGAGCCCGCCTTCTTGGCCGCGCGGCGCTTGGGCTTGGCCCCGGCCGCGAGGCCCGTACGGGCGAGCGACATGCCCAGGGACGAGGGCAGGGAGACCTCAAGGCGCTTGCCGCCGACCTCGACCACCACCGTCTCGCGACCCGGCTCCTCGTCCGTCTCGGCGTCGGCCGGGGCGGTGAAGGGCTTGATCTCGTTGACGAATTCGGTTTCGATCCAGCGGGTGTGGATCCGGAAGGGGTCGGCCGTGAAGGCGGGGTCGACCACGACGGCCTGGTGGAAGGGGATGGCGGTGGCCATGCCGTCGACCTTGAACTCGCCGAGGGCACGGGCGGCGCGCTGGAGCGCCTGCTCACGGGTGGCGCCGGTGATGATCAGCTTGGCGAGGAGGGAGTCCCAGGCGGGGCCGATGACGGAGCCGGATTCGACGCCTGCGTCCAGGCGGACACCCGGGCCGGTGGGCGGGGCGAAGAGCGTCACGGTGCCGGGGGCGGGGAGGAAGCCGCGGCCGGGGTCCTCGCCGTTGATGCGGAACTCGAAGGAGTGGCCGCGGATCTCGGGGTCGCCGTAGCCCAGGGCCTCGCCGTCGGCGATGCGGAACATTTCGCGGACGAGGTCGATGCCGGTGACCTCTTCGGTGACGGGGTGTTCGACCTGGAGGCGGGTGTTGACCTCCAGGAAGGAGATCGTGCCGTCGGTGCCGACGAGGAACTCGACGGTGCCCGCGCCGACGTAGCCGGCTTCCTTGAGGATGGCCTTGGACGCGGTGTACAGCTCGGTGTTCTGCTCCGGGGTGAGGAACGGCGCCGGGGCCTCCTCCACGAGCTTCTGGTGGCGGCGCTGGAGCGAGCAGTCACGGGTGGAGACGACGACGA
>NZ_JBVIHM010000008.1:177439-263975 GCF_055570295.1 Streptomyces sp. NPDC031265 | reverse complement strand
CGATACTGGTTGTATCGGGGTGATCCCGACAACGCGGCGAGCGTGCGTGCCAGACGCCGCCGGGCAGACGGGACTTTCGAAACACGCCCTAGGCGCTACCGCACGGCGCCCGCCCGCTGGAGCATGGCCAGACGGCTCGCCGTGCGGTCCAGGTCGCGCATCAGGCCGGAGTCGTCCGACAGCCCGGCCAATGGGTCGGCACCGATCAGGAACAGCAGCACATCGCGGTCGCAGCACACGTCCACCAGATTGGCGAACCGCCGGCGCCCGTCCGGTGTGCAGGAGACCAGCGGGGGTACGCCGTCGAGGACCAGGGTGTCGAAGTGTTCGGTGAAGGCCAGGTAGTCGGGCACCGAGGTCGTCCCCTCGCACAGCTCGTCGAAGTACAGCCACGCCAGGTCACCGTGAACGGCGCGCGCGGGCAGCCCACGCAAGTGCGCGGGTGCGGAGGGATCCGGTGTCCCGTCCATGACGTGCTGGTTGTGCTCGTGGGAAGCCGCGTAATCCTGGTCCAGAACTACCAGTCCACCGGGAACCTCGCTCACCACAGCGGCCTGGCGCCGGGCGAAGGACGAGCGGAAGGCCGTGACGCGCTGGAGAACTGTGACTGACATTCAGTGATTCCATGGGCAACGACGCCTGGAGTGACCGCCGTTGAGGTGACTCGGTCGGGGCCCCGGGACTGCTTCAGCCCACCGCGTCCCCCGGTGCCACTGGGTGCGCCTCCAGCTCCGGAGTGGCCAGCAGCTCGGCGATCAGCGTGCGGGATCCGCCGACGTAAGTGCTGACCAGGTCCACGTCACCGCCCAGGCACCAGGCACGGTCCTGGGGCCACCACAGGTCGGGCAGCTCGGCGAACTCGTCGAGGGACACCGGCGAGACGGCGTCGGTCAGTTGCCCGGCGAGCAGCACTTCCTCGCGGCCGGGGGTCTCGAAGGAGGGGACGTGGTCGAAGTCCCACCGGCCGTAGCCGTTCCACAGCCCGAACCAGCAGTGCTCCACCGTCTTGGTGTGCCGGGCGAGGACCGCGATGAGGGCATGGGCGACGGCGGGTGGAGTCGGCCCCTCGGCCGGATGCTCGTCCCACACACCGGCCAGACCGTACACGTCGGCGTTGAGGTAGTCGCGGTCCGCCCCGATCAGCTCGTGCCAGTCGGTGCCGGGCGCCATTTCGCGCCCGTACGCGGCCGCCACCGCCGCCCATCGCACCGGCCGTTCCTCCAGGGAGGCCGGATGCAGCACCCGGGCGTACGCGGCGAATCCGGGCGCGGCGACGCCCGCCACGGTGCCGAAGTCCCCTTGTCCCGGGGGTCGTTCGGTGAGCCAGCGGGCAGGTCCGAGATCGGTGTTCTGCACGCGTAGGCGTCCGTACGATTCGGGTGAGGGCTCCCGGTGCACCGGGCGGTAGTCGTCCACGCGCACAGTCTGCCCGTTCCTTTGCCACACGGTGTCGGCGCCCGGCCGGTGGGGCCGGACGCCGACACCCGTCAGGTCAGGTCGGACCGGTCAGGTGGCGGGTCGGCCGAGGTGCCGCGTGAAGAACCGGACCGCGCTGTCGGCCTCGAACCTGGGCAGATCCTTGTGCGTGCCCGCGTTGGCGTGCAGCGTCTTCTCCTTCGAGGCGAAGGCGTCGAAGAGGGCGAGACCGTCTTCGCGTGGGATGTGCTCGTCGTCCCACTGGAGTGCGAACTCGATCGGGATGGTGATCTGCTTCGCGGTCTCGGCCAGCGGATCTGGCCAGAAGAGGCCGAAGACCGCAGCGGTGATCCGGGGTTCGACCGCCGTCAACGGCACGCCGATCGCGGTGCCCATGTTCAGTCCGTAGTAGCCGACCGGCCCTTCGATGCCGATCTCCGGCAGTTCCTGGAGGGCGTCCAGGGTCGCCCGCCACTCCGGCACGGCACGTTCTGCCAGATGGGCGTTGTAGCGAACGACGATCGGGCCGACCGGCTCGCCTGCCGCCATCGCCTGCTGCATCACGGCGATTTCCTGCTCGTCGTGCGCCGTGCGCGGGCGGCCGCCGTGGCCGGGGGCGTCGATGGTGGCTACGTGGAAACCGCCGTCGGCCACGAGGCGTTGTGCGCGGCCGGACATCGCCGGTGCCTTTGCGTGCATGCCGCCGCCGTGACCCATGAGCACCAGCGGTGCGCGACCGGATTCCGATGTGGGCGATGCGGGGGACCAGAGCGCGCCGGTGACCTCACCGACGGTGAAGTCGCGTACGAGGACGCCGTTCGACGATGTTTCCGCGGTGAACTGCGCAGAATACATAGGTTGTTGCCTCTCGGGAGTGCCTTGGCGTTGAGGCGCTCCCCATGACACCTACGTCAATGGCCCCGACCGTGAAGAGAGGGGGAGCACCCACATGGATACAGCGTTCATGGGGTCTCACCTCCTCGCGCGATGTCACGGCCGACTGCTTCGCGGCCAAAGGTAGCAGGCCGGGCGCCATCCCACTCACCCCTTTTCCTGCGGAAGCCGCCGGGGCGCTGGCGCGGGGTTGTCTGGGTGGTTTTCGGCCAACGTTGGCCGGGGCGTGCCGACAGGGACCTAAGTCCCTAGGCCCCCGATGGGATCAGGGGTTGCATGGCGTCCCAGGAATTCCGTCCCGCACGCCCGTGCCGCAGAAAGGTCTTGAATCCCCATGTCCCAGATACCCGGTGTGTCCCGGCGGCGCCTCTTGGCTTTCGCGCCCGCCGCCGGAGTCGCGGCCACGATTCCGGTCACCCTCGCCGCCGCGACTCCCGCACAGGCCGCACCGCCCAAGAAGGGTGCCAGCCGCTCGCTTCAGGAGATCACCGATGCCTGGGGCGGATGGATGGCCCGTGAGCGCCATCCGTCGTCCCGGGGCTGCCGGTTCACCGCCTCCACGGACTACGGGAAGCAGAGCTTCCTCGCCGACTACCACCGCCATCAGGTCCGGACGAAGTATTCCGGCATCACCTACGACCCGAGTGCGCCCTCGCCGATTCCCGGCCAGGTCAGTTCGATCACCACCAACTACCGCAACGGCACGGCAGTTGAGCAGTCTGTCACGTACAGGCAGAGCAAGACCACGGAGCAGGATCTGCGGATCTCGGTGACCGAGTCGCTGAAGATCGGTGTGACGATGGAGGTGTCGGCGGAGATTCCGGCCGTCGCGAAGGTGAGCGAGACCACCTCCATCGAAGCGAGCCTTTCCTCGACCCAGGAGTTCGCGCACAAGGAGACGCAGACCTGGAGCGTCGACCTGCCGTTGCGGATCCCGCCGAAGTCCGCCGTCGAGGCGTCGTTGGTGGTCGGAACGCAGCGGTACGACATCGACTGGGCGGCCACGGTGTCGATGTCCGGGATGGTGGCCGTGTGGTTCAACGAGAAGGTCGACCTCAACGGTGGCTCGGACCTGCACTGGCTGTGGTTCGTCCCGATCCAGGACGTCTTCCGCGACTGCCGGACCCACGGCATCGTGGATACGACCGGTTACGAGATCACGGCGGACGCGACGGTGAACGCGTTCGCGACCGGCACGTTCAGCGGGGGCCAGGGTGTCTCGCTGAACATCAACACGGTGCAGAAGCCGTTGGACGGCCGCGTCGCACGTGGCGCGGCCGTCCAGCCGCTCACCGTGCCGCTGACGCCGGACGGCAAGCGTTCCGTCGTCGCGGGCCGCTGATCCCGCACGGGTAGGGGCGCCGTCACCCCGCCTGGAAGTCACGGCGGGCGGGGGAGAGGCGGCGGCCCGTGGCGGTGTACCACTGCCGTGCCAGGGCGGCGGCCAGGGCGAGCTCCACCAGGTCGCCGCCGTAGTACATCGCCTCCGCGGCGCGGGCCAGGTCGTGGCTGGTGAAGGCCGTGCCGGGCGGGGAGGTGCTGTAGAGGGTCTTGGCCAGCACCGAGTGGGCGGTGGCGGCGGCGACCAGGGTGGCGGCGCGCAGCGGCAGGCCGTAGCGGTGACGTACGGGGTCGAGTTGGCAGATGGCGAAGCTGAACAGCAGACCGGCGGTCAGGACGTGGGTGTAGACGGCGGCGTGCAGCCAAGGTTGGTCGTGGAGGTGGGCGAACAGCCGGGTGCGATACAGCAGCCACAGACCGCCCACGTCGAGCACCGCGGCCACCGGCGGCAGGACGAGCAGGCCGACCGGCCGGGAGCGGACCACGGCGCGCAGGCCGCGCCGGGCAGGGCCCACCGGAAGGGCACGCAGGACAAGGGTCACGGGGCGGCCCAGCGCCAGCAGCAGCGGGGTCGCCATGCCGATGACCAGGTGCTGGACCATGTGAGCCGTGAACTCCCCGCCCGGCGTCGGTGCCAGAGCCACCGCGCCCAGGCCCGCCTGGCCGGCTGTGAAGGAGGCGTCCCGTAACCGTGGCCACGCGTCTCCCCGGCGCCGCAGCCGCCGCGCCGCCAGGAGGTAGCCCACTCCAACGCTCAGGGCGAGAACGGCGGCCAGCCCCGCCGGTGCGCCCATGCCCTGCCCTGAGGGCATGGGCATGGGGTTGGTCATGGGCGCCATCAGCTCGGCTCGCGGCCCAGCGCCGCGTCGGCCCCATGCGCTTCGCGAGTGCGGGAGTGCCTCACCAGCACCGCGCCGACGATCAGGAAGATCACCGCGAGCACGTTCCACGTCCAGTCATAGGGGACCAGGTCGACGTGATAGCGGATCTGGTGCAGCTTGAGGAGCTTGTGCTGGATCGTTCCGTCGTAGAGCTGGAAGAACCCCGCGCCCAGCAGGATCCCGCCGGTCAGACCCCGGCCGGTCAGCGCACCGCGCCGGCGCAGGTCCGCCACCAGCACCAGGCCGATGACCACGGCGAACCAGCCGAAGGCGTGGAAGAGGCCGTCGGAGACCAGGCCCACGCCCGGGGTGGACTTGTCGTAGAAGTGGTGCCAGTGCAGGAGCTGATGGAACACCGTCTCGTCGACGAACGCGGCGATCCCGACCCCGATGAGCACCCCCGACCACGCGGAGCGCCGGGGACGGACCGTCCCGTAATCCGGGGGCGGCCGACGACGAGGTGTCGAAGTGGTAGCCACGGGCGATCTCCTGACGGGAAGTGGAACGGACTTTCTCTCTGTGGATACCCTCCCGGCCCGCGCCAACCGCCTCCCGCCGCATTGCGGCGCACTTTGGCCCCTGTGGCCGCCCCTGCGTCAGTGCTTGTCCCTCCGGGTCTGGTCCATGCCGACGACCTTGAAGTACGCGCGGTCGGTTGCCGTGTCCTCCAGACAGCCGCGCAGCCGCATCCGGTCGTGGTCGGCGAGGGCGGGGTGGACGACGCCCGCGTAGAGGCCGTCGCCGAGGCTGCCGAGCGCGGCGTCGTACAGCGGGACGGCGGTGGAGTGACGGCAGCGGTTCCAGATCTCGTGGGCCAGCAGGGCCTGGTACTCCTGGCCGGGAACGCCTCGGGTGGCGAGGCGGACCACCACCGAGGTCGCGATGGTGTCCGGGGCGCGCTCTTCCGGGCGGGTTTCGGTCAGTTCGCCCAGGCCGAGAACGAGTGCTGCCAGTGCGGTGGTTCCGGCGACGACGCTGGTGATCCGCTGTCGGGTGCGGCGCGGGTCGGGGCCCGTCGGGGGCAGGGCGTCGAGATCGGTGCCGAGGGGCGGCGCGGCGAGGACCGCGAGACGGCCCGCGACCCGGCGGTCGGCGGCGGGGCGGACCGTGCTCTGGGCGATCTTCTGAACGATCCGCGCGAGCCCCGAGAGCACGGCGCCCGCGGCCATCAGAACGGGAACGAATACGTGGGTGCGCTCCACGCGGATGTCGTCCAGCCACCGGAAGCGCGTGGCGGGATCCTCCGCGCGGGGTTGTTCCAGGCGGGCCAGGATGTCCGCGTGGCGCCGGTCGCCCTCGTCGATGCGTTGCTCCATACGGCTGAGGCGGCCCAGCACGATCAGTCCGAGCAGCAGCACTTCGGCGACGAGCAGCAGGACACCGCACATGATCGCGCGCTGCCACTGCCAGCGGTAGAGGTAGATGACGACGTACGTGCCCGCGCCGAGCCCGGCCGCGCCCGCGAAGAGGTGTGCCAGTCGTTTCACCGGTCGGCCGCCTCTCGCGTACGGGTGTCTTCCAGGCGTAGGTCGCCACTCGTGCCGTCGACGGCCAGGCGGGTTCCCGGAGTGAAGCGCCGCACGGCGTCGGCGGCGCCGACCACCGTCGGCACCCTGAACTCCCGGGCCAGTACGGCCAGATGGGACAGCGGGCTGCCGGTCTGGGCGACCAGGGCGGTCACGTGCGGCAGTAGCGCTGCGAGTGCTGGGTCGAGGGTGCGTACGACCAGTACGGCGTCCTCGGGGCGTTCGCCTCGGCCGTCCCAGGCGGTTCCGGTGGCGCGGCCGCCGGAGACGCCCTGGGCCGGGGCGGCGCCCTTGCGCGGGCGTTCGGCGACGACCGCCGAGTCGTCCGCCACGCGGAAGGTGTCGGGCAGCGGCGGGCTGTCGGGGCGGGGGAGCCGCTGTGCGACGTCGGCCGGCAGAGGGTCGCCGTCCAGCGTGCTCAGCAACTCGTGCCAGCGCAGCAACGCGACGGCGCGGTGCGACAGGGTGATACGGCGTGCGGCGTCGTGGACGAGGTGGAGCTGCAATTGGTGGATCCAGCGGATGCGCAGCCGCAGTGACTCGCGGGTCGGTAGGGCGAGGTGACTCGAATCCGTCGCCGTGCCCGCGCGCCCGAGACCGTTCTCTCCGGTCGGCGGCAGCCGCAGTGGACCGGTGAGGCTCGGCGGGGTGAGTGCCAGGACGACCGGTGCGCCCGCCACGATCTCGGCGTCCGTGAGCCCCTGGCCTCGGCATTCGGCCAGTGCGGCGAGCGCCGCGCTCGCGGCCGTACGGGTGCTGCTCTCGCGCAGCAACGCGCCCGCCAGTGCCTCCTGCGCGTGCAGGGCCGCCAGGGCGGAGCGGGTCCAGCGCAGCAGATCGGCCAGGTCGGCGTGAGAGAGCTCGGCCGGTGCCGGCGTTTGGGCCAACCGGCGGTCGATGTCGGCCGTGAGATCGAGGGCGAGGTCGGGCAGGGCGCGGGTCAGTCGCCCGGTGCGCCACGCGGCCGCCAGACGGCGGGCGCCCGGCAGTGGGTTGACCCTGGCGAGCAGACGGTGGCGGGGCGGTGCGATGCCCAGCAGACGCAGGTCCGCCGCGGCACGTCCGGCGACCGTGGTGACCACGGGGTGGGCGCGCAGCAGACGGCGCGGTGCGCTGCCGCCGATGTCGAGCGCGGAGCAGAGCCCCCGGGCCATCGGTGCCACCCACAAGTCCTCCTCCAGCGGTTGCAGTGTGCCGGGGAGGGTTTCGGCGACGGGGCCGGGGCCGAGCAGCCGTGCACCGCGCGCGGGCCGCGCGGTCATGGCCGTGATGGGACGGGCCTGGAACAGCCATAGGCGGCCTGCACCGTCGAACCCGAACTCCATGTCCTGCGGTCCGCCGAAGATCCTTTCCACCCGTCGGGCCAGGCGAGCGAGGCGGTACAGCTCGGTACGGGTAAGCAGTTTCCCGCCGCTGGTGTGCGGGGGCGTGGGGCGCAGCAGTCGACCGGAGCGTGCCAAGTGGTAACTGGTGCCGTCCTGTTCACCGCTGACCAGGGTGTCGGGCCCACCGCGCACGGCGCTGACCAGCATCCGGTCCACACGGCCTTCGACGGGGTCGGCGCCGAAGAGCACACCGCCCACGCGCGCGTTGAGCATGGGCTGGACGAGGACGGCCATGGGGGCCCGGGAGCCGTCGGGCCGGTCCGCGGAGTCGAGGACCGTGCGCACCGCCGCACGGAAGGCCGGCCAGTCGCGGACATCGAGCACGGAGGCGAACTGCCCCGCCAGGGACGACCCCTCGGTGTCTTCCTGCGGGGACGAGGAGCGTACGACCAGAGGGGCCGCGCCGTCGTGGGAGAGCTCTCGCCAGGCGTGCCGCAGGGCCTGGGCGTCGTCACCGGCGCCGTGCGGGATGACGAAGCCGGGCAGGGCCGGCAGTCCGGCGGCCGCCGCGCGAGCGAGGTTGGCGGCTTTGGAACCTGCGGACAACGGCAGTTGGGCGGCGGGTTGGTCCAGCGAGACGGCCGTTTCATCGGTGTGGGCGCCGGGTTGTTCCTCGCCGGGTCCCTCGTCGTGTTCCCGGCCGCGTTCATCGAGGCTCGTCATCGAGCACCGTCCGCAGCCACTGCTAACGGGTACTTCCGCGCGGTGGCTGGGGAGCCTGGTGCGGACGCCGGTTTGATCCACTGCAGTGCGAGCATGTTTCTCCCCCTCGGCCCCGGGTCCGGGATTCGACCGATCCTTCGCATCGGTGTTGTTCATGTCAGTTTCCGCTTGAGTTTGCCTTGCCTTGTGGAGGAGATGGCGGCAGAGCAGTGCGGAACAAGACATGGGGTACGACGACATCCGCGCCGAGGTCGCGGGGTGTGCGACTCGGCGCGGTGCAGGCGTCGTCGTTCGCCTTTTGGGCGGTTGGTTCTACTCTTCGAAGTACGCGTTCAGCACTTCTTCGAGCTGCTCGGACCACTGGGCGAGGCTCGCCCGGTCCTCGGCCTGGACGTCCATGCGGAACCAGCGGGGCCGGGGCAGATGCACCGTGATGGTGAACCTCCGGGTCCAGAGTGAGGTCGCGTACTCGACGGCGCTGAGCTCGTCCCACCCGAACTCGGCCTCTTCGTCGTCGAGGCGCAGCCGGATTCCCGAGTGGTCGGCGGTGATGGATCCCCGACGGTCGGACACGAGGAGAACGGGCCCGTCCTCGGCCGCGCCGGGCGCGGGGGGTTCGGGGGCGGGATCGTCGGCCTCGGGCTCGGCGTCGGCGTCCGCCGCCGGTGCGGCGGCGGGCTCGGGCGCACCGGCCGTCACGTCTTCGGTCTCGGGCTCCGGCCCTGGCTCGGCCGCACCCTGTCCCTCCGTCGATGCTTCGGGCGCGGCCGCCTGGGCGGGCATGAGCCCGGGGATGTGTGCCGGGTTCAGCGCGGCGGCGTTGAGGGCGGGGTGCTGGTCATCTGTTCGCTGGTCCACGGCGCGAAGTATGTCGAACCGAGCTGTGTGAGAGCCATAAGGGGGTGTCAATTCCCCGGCTGGCGAGGACCCGCTCGTGTCCGGGAGTCGTCTCCTCGGCGATTGATCTGTCGGGTGCCGACCGCTGGCCCGCCCGGGCGTCTCACCTGCTCCTCCCCGGCGCGCCCGGCTCCCGCCGCCGGGTGTGCCTCGCACAGTGGCCGGGTGAGCGACATGACAGATCCCGGGGCGGTCGACGGTACGAGCGGTGGGTCCGAGGAACACCGCGCGGGCTGGTTCGAGCTGTTCTTCGACCTGGTCTTCGTGGTGACGGTCAGTGTGCTCGCGCACGGGTTGCACGGAAACCCGGGCCCGGCCGAGTTCGGGAAGTTCCTGGTGCTGTTCTTCCCGGCCTGGTGGGCGTGGGTGAACCTGACGGTCACGGTCAACCTCTTCGGCTCGGCCTCGCCCCGTGTCCAGGGGATGCTGCTCGCCGCGATGCCCGCGCTCGGGCTGATGGCCGCGGCCTCCCCGGCGGGCCTGGAAGAGCGCGCCTGGGCGTACGCGCTCGGGGCGGCCTGGGTGCGGCTGGCGCTGTTCCTGATCTGGTTCCGCCACGCCCGCCGCCCGGGCAGCCCGCTGCCGCTGTGGCGTCCGCTGCTGTACTGCCTGGTGCCCGCGGCGCTGTGGGCTGTCTCGGCCGCGCTGCCGGGGGCCTGGCGGTTCGTGGTGTGGGGCGTGGCGATCGCTCTGGAAATGGCGCTGCTCGCGATCCGGGCGGGGCTCGGCACCGCGCCGTACGAGCGGATGTCGGTGGAGCATCTGGTCGAGCGGATCGGCCTGTTCGTGGTGATCGTGCTCGGTGAGAGCGTCTTCACGGTGGTCGCCACCTTCGAGGAGCACTTCACCGCCGCCGCCGGTGTGACCGCGCTGTTCTCGTTCGTGGTCGCCGCCGAACTCGCCATGATCTTCTTCGTCTGGGGTACGGGCAACGCCGAGCGGGGCCTGAGCCGGGCCCAGTCGGGCCGGGCGACGCAGGTCATGCGGGACACCGTGATGTATCTGCCGTTCGTGCTGGTCTGCGGTATCACGGTGATCGCGGCGGCGCTCGGCACCGCGGTCGCCGAGCCCCACCACGTACTGCCCGCAGGCGCAGGATGGGCGCTGTGCGGCGGCGTCCTCGCCTTCTACAGCGCGAACGCGGCCATCTCGACGCGCTACGGCGACGGGCTGCGCAACGTACTGCGCTGGTACGTCCCCTGTCTGGTCCTCACCCCGGGCATGCTCCTGCCCGCCGCCCTGCTGCTGCCCGCGTGGGGCGCGGTGGCCTGCGCGGCCGCCCTGGTCTTCCTGCTGGCCAAACTGTCCAGGTGGCACACCCGGAGCCGGGCCGCCGCGGCAGGGTGACGCGGCCGTCACTGGCGATGGGCTCGCCATTCGGGAGCCAGGACCCCCCAGATCTGCTTGTCGTAGCGGGTGCCGGCGTACGGCCAGAACTCGCGCCGCACACCCTCCAGGGTCATACCGAGTCGCTTGGCCACCGCGGCGCTCCGCTCGTTGTCGGACCGGCAGTGCCACTCGGCGCGGTGCAGCCCGCGCGTGGTGAACGCCCAGTCCAGCAAGGCGCCGCAGGCCTGGGTGACCACGCCGTGGCCCTCGGCGGCCGGCTCCAGCCAGCAGCCGACCTCGCAGGAGCCCGAGGCGGCGCTGAAGTCGGTGAACATCACGCCGCCGACCAGTGTGCCGTCGAGCCATATGCCGTAGAGGCGGGCGCCGTCCGCGGCCTGGCGCTCGGCGTAGCGGCGCAGTGTGGCGCGCGCACCGTCGACGTCGTCGCTGAGGAACCCGGCCCCGACCCAGGGGCGGATGTGCTCGCGGGCCCGGTCCAGATGGGCGGCGAACTCCTCGGCGTGCCACATCTCCAGCGGGCGGAGGTGGGCGTTGTCCCGCAGTGGGAGGGAGAACATGATGACCCCGTTCACATAACAAGCGTTACGGTTATGTACCGTAGCAGCATGCCACGCACCAAGGGGGATCACGAAGCCCGTCGTCGAGACGTCTCCGAAGCGGTCTGGCGGGTGCTCGCCGCGCAGGGCTTCGGCGGGCTGACCCTGCGCGCCGTCGCCGCCGAGCTCGGCGCGACCACCGGTCTGCTCACCCACTACTTCCCCGCCAAGCGCGACCTGGTCGCGCACGCCCTGGAACTGCTCGACGAGCGAACCGCCTCCCGCCCCCGGCGCACCGGAGGCACTGGCCTTTCCGCCGTGCGGGCCGCCCTGCTCGGCATCCTGCCGCTGACCGCCGAGGCCACCGCCACCAACCGGATCTGGGTGTCCTCCTGGGACGCGGCCCTCGCCGACCCCGCTCTGAGTGGCGAGTACGCCCTCAAGTACGGGCGAAGCCGGGACAAACTGTGCGCCCTGGTCGCGGCTGCCCAACAGCTCGGCGAACTGCCGCCCGGAGACCCGGCGCGCATCGCGGCCGGCGCCCAGTCGTTCGTACTCGGGCTGGTGGTCCAGGCCCTCTTCGCCCCCGAGGCGTTCCCACCCGCTCGCCAGACCGGGCTCCTCGACGACTACCTGGCGGCGCTGGTCCACCCAGGGCTTGAAACTCGTCGTATGCCGCCGCAGTAGGTGTGCGCCGGGCCGCGCCCATGTCCGCGCGACCAAGGCGGCGACGACGTCGACGACTTCCGGGTCGGCGGCGGCTGGAACACGTACCGCATTCTGTTCCGATCAGGGCCGTGACCGGTAAGCGCTGACCAAAGGGCCCAACTCGTACAGGAGTTGGGCTCTTCGGGACTCGGCGGCCTTGGGGTTACGTCATGCCGGAGGCCAAGAGCGCTGGAACCCGGGTGTGGACCGGATGTGCTCGATGCTCGACATCCAGGCCGCGTGATCGGCCTCGTTGTGCCGTCCCTCCAGAGGCTCCAGACGGAACCCGTCACCGGACAAACCCCGGGGGGGCGACGAAGTCGTACGGGACGAAGTCACCCGCAGAGGTGTTCGTGCGCGGTGCGCGCCGCCTCGCCCACCGTGTCGGCCCGTCCCCCGGCATTCGCACCTCCTCAAGGGCGGTGAAGCCGAAGTGCTCGTAGACGGGCAGGTTGGACGGCTTGGAGGACTCCAGGTAGACGGGCAGACCCGCCGCGTCGGCCTTGGCCAGGCCCGAGCGCAGCAGAGCGGACCCGTGTCCCGGGCGATCATCCCGCCCAGATCCGAGGGTCGGTGTGATCCGCTGCGGCTCGCCGTTGTGGGGAATCACGACGCTCCGTCGATCTGGGAGAGACGTGCGTATGCGTATCCGGACAGCGTTCGCCGCGACCACCCTGGCCATGGTGGGAGCGTTCGCCGGCACGGGCGTTGCCGTGGCCGACGCCGATGCCCACGGAATCGCCGCCCATTCCCCCGGCTCCTCTCGGGCGACCTGATCCAGGTGCCCGTCCACATTCCGGTGAACGTCTGCGGCAACTCCGTGAACCTCATCGGTCTGGCCGACCCGGCCGGTGGCACCACCTGCGTCAACAAGCACTGACCAGCCACTGCGACGAGGCCGTGCCGCATCTGAATCCGTCAGGTGCGCCACGGCCTTCGCTGTGCCGGGGGTGGTGGTCGGGCGAGCATGCGCCGGTCATCTGCTGCCGAAGTAGGACCGGATCTGTCCCACTTCCCGCATATCGTCCCCGACATGAGTTCTGCACACGCCTCCGCGCGACCGTTCCGCTATGCGGCCGTCACCTTCGACTGCCCCGACCCCGCCGAGCTGGCCCGATTCTACGGCGAGGCACTCGGCCTGCCCGTCGTCTTCTCGACCGACGACTTCGTCCTGCTCGGCCAGGACGGCGCCGCCGGTCTGGGATTCAACCGGCTGGCCGACTACCGCCGCCCCACCTGGCCTGACCCTTCCCAGGAAAAGCAGGCCCACATAGAAGTGGGCGTCGACGACTTGGACGCGGCCCAGGCCGAGTTGCTCGCCCTCGGTGCCGTCAAGCCCGACCTCCAGCCGGACCCCGACCGCTGGCGGGTCCTGCTGGATCCCGCAGGCCATCCGTTCTGCATCACCACCCTGGTCTGAACACATTCCACGAACCACTGTGCGGCGGCGATGGCCTCCCCGGCCGTCACCGCCGCACAGTCGGCCCAGTTGGCGCATCTGCCGTACGGTCAGGCGCTCACCGCGTTCACGCGGACGGCCAGGTTGCCCGACGGGTGCTTGTTCTCGTACATCAGCCGGTGTGCGAGGCCGGTCTCCTCGAAGTCACCGGTCCAGGACCGACACGGGTCTGGCTGCTTGCTCGCGGCGAGCTCGATGACCTGGCGGCACTGCCGGATGCTCGCGAAGTGCCAGCCCTGGAGCCGCTTCTGGCGCATCCACAGGAAGCGCAGGTCCACATGCCGTTGTAGCCGCTGGTGCCGCCGCAGATGAGCACCATGCCCGCCGTGTCGCACCCGTACATCGAGGTGGGAATGGGCTGCCCGACGCGAAGAGCCTGGCCTCGATCGTCTTCGGCGCCGGCATCGGCCTGCACACCCTGCACACCCTCGACGGCCTGATGGACCGCGAGCCGGCGTCCGCGGCGCTGAAGCAGTTGTTCGCGGCGACTGCGTTGGCCGCGGGGGCTGGGCGGGGACGATGTGCGGCACACCGCCCCGTACTCGGGCACCATGCGCTCCAGTACGCCGCGCTCCGGGGGTGTGCCGGACACCGACACCGGTCGGCCGAGCAGCCCGGACAGCCGTTTGTCCAACTCGGCATCCCCAGCGGGCAGATCGGTGCCGTCCGGATACGGGCGCAGAGCCGTCACCGTCCCCACGCGACGCCTGTGATCCGCCTCCGCGGACCGGCGCACCCCCCTCCCGGTGTGCGGGAACCGCCGCGTCAGCTCATACTCATGAACGCGGCCACACCGAAGCCGATCGCGGCGAAGAACAGCCCCATGCAGGTCAGGATCACCATCACCCCACTGAAGAGGCAGGTGACGACTCCCACGCCGGTCGTGGCCTCCGCCGCCACCGCCCGGTCGGGACGCTCCGGCAGGTACCGCACCGGCACGACGTCACCCGCCACATACGGATGCCGGGAGACGACTTCGGCTCGCACGTCCCGGCCGTCGCCGGTCCGGAACGCCACGATCAGGCGCCGCTGACTGGAGCTCGGCCCGTTGGAGGAGTGGTGATGCACCACGTACGTCTCCAGGCAGCGGGCCTCCGCCACGTGCCCCTCGCGGAGGACCCGCTTGTACTCGGAGCTCTTTCGGGCGCCCACGACGAGCATTCCGATCCCGAAGGCGGCGAAGAGGAGTCCGATCGAGCCGAACACCACCCCGAACGCCCCGCCGACAGCGAACATGCTTCATCCCCTTGCTGACCCGACCCCACCCGAAACCGGCAGCACACCTGGGCGCCGATGCCCATGAAGATGTGCCGCCGGGGCGGGTGGTTCCCGTTCGGTGCTGGTCAGCTGACCGCCAGGGGAGTGCCCGGGGCCAGCGCCGCCGCGATGCGCTCGGCGACCTGTTCGGCCATGTTGCCGTCGGGCGTGGTCGCGGTCTTGGTGGCGGACACCGCGATGGCGAGGCGGTCGGACGGGAGGTACGCCTGGATGGCCGCATAGCCCGAGAACGACGGGTTCTGGAGCACCCACCCGTTGACGACGATGACACCGAGACCGAAGTGCTTGGCCCGTGTCTGCTTCAGACACACCGTGGCGGGACACGTCGCGGCGGGACCTGGAGGACCATGCCCTGGTGGTTGAGGCCGTTGGTCCACGACGGGTTCCAGAAGGTGGATTCCTCGTACGCGCCGCGCTCGGAGGTGAAGGCGTGCAGGACAGGACGCGGGATGTCGGGGGTGAAATTGTTCTGCGTGTCGCGCAGGCCCAGCGGGCCCGTGATCCGCTGCTCCACGAATTCGTCGATCCGCATGCCGGTGATCTTCTCCAGCGCGGCGACCAGGAGCACGTAGTTGGCGTGGGAGTAGCTCCAGCTGGTGCCCGGCGCGTACCAGAACGGGTGGCGCAGCGGGTATCCGACCAGCTCCTTGGGGGTCCACTGGCGGAAGGGGTGTGCTGCGAGCTCGGCGAGGAAGGCCGGGTCGGTGACGTAGTCGTGCAGGCCGGTGGTGTTGGTCGCCAGCATCCGCAGGGTGATCTTGCGGGCGTTGGGCAGCCGGGGCAGCCAGCGCTCCACGGTGTCGTCGAGGCGGACCCGCCCCTCCTCGACCAGTTGAAGGAGTGCCGTGCCGATGTGGGCGAAGGCCACGGAGCCGGCGCGGAAGTGCATGTCCGGCTCGGCGGGAACGTTGGTCATGGACTTGCCGAGTGCGTCCGTGAGGACTTCGCGTCCGTCGACGGTGACCCGCAGCTGCACGGCTTTGAGGTGGAGTTCGTCCTTGGCCGTGCGGGCGATGCCCAGGATCTCGCGGGCCTGGTCGTCGAGGGGGCCCCGGGTCCTCACGCAGTCGCGGTCGTCGTGGCCGGGGCCGCCCGCGAACGCGGGGGAGACGGCGGTGGTCTGGACCGTGGCGGCGAGGAGCGCGGCACACAGAAGGGCTGTGCGGGCGCGGGCACGGGTGCGCAGACGCGCAGACAAGCGGGTTCGTGTCATGCCCGCACTATGGCGAGGACATGGGGGAAGTCCTGTCGAACACTCCGCATAACGTGACAAACATGCCCGTGTGGTGCAGGCGGATGGTGCCGCCCACGCAGGTGAAGGCATTCCCCGGATCGCCCCGCCATGTACGGCCGCCCACCCGCCTCACCGGTTGAGGAACTCCGCGCACCGGTAGGGGCCCAGGGCGGCGCCCTGGGCCGGTCGCAGGGTCACCACGACGTCGTCGGCCCTGGTCTTCGGGTCGAGTACGGACTGGGCGCGCGCCAGTGTGCACACCAGCTGGCCCGTGCCCTGGTCGCGCCCCGACATCGCATAGGGCCCTTCGACGTGCATCGTGACGCGGGTGCCCGTTCCGGTCACCGTGTAGCCGCCGAGCTGGACGAGCGAGGTGAGCCCGTCGCGCTGCTCGGCGGGCGGCGGCCCGACGGCCAGCAGTTTCACCACCGTGTTGAGGTCCTTGACCTCCCGGTCCAGCAGCGGCACCCCGCGCAGTCCGCTGTCGGACGCGAAGTACAGCCGCATCCCGCGCGTCAGCCCGGACGCGGGTTCGCCCGCGCCCACCACTCCGCTCGGCTGGACACCGCAGCCCACGAGGACGGTCCCCGCGATCCCCAGTGCCGCGGCCACGGCTCCCCGGCGGCCCTTCACCCGGTGCCCCCTTCGGTGCGTCGTGCGGGCAGCCGCACACGGCAGCCCTGCTCGACTCCGTACGGGCGGGCACCGCACCGGTGGTGCTGCTGGCCGCCCTCCCGCCTCACGCCCGGCGACATCCTCCGCGTCGGCGCGGTCGGCCTGCTCGCGCGGCGGGCGCGCGTGGTGCTCTCGGCGCTCGGCATCGCCATCGGCATCGCGACCATGGTCGCGGTCGTCGGCCTCTCCGAGTCGAGCCGCGCGGACCTGATGGCCCGGCTCGACCGCCTGGGCACCAACCTCCTCACCGCCGAGGCGGACGACGACGGTACGGGCCGGCCGGTCAAGCTCCCCAAGAACGCGGTCGCGACGGTCGAGCGCATCGGCCCGGTGCGGCACGCCACGGCCACCGCCAACGTCGACGCGCGCGTCCGCCGCAGCGAGGTGGTCCCCGAGGAGCGCACCGCAGGCGTCATCACCCAGGCGGCCCGCCTCGACCTGCTGTCCGCGCTCGGCGGCGAGGTCGACCGGGGCGTCCGGCTGACCGCGGCCGGCGAACGCCTCCCGACGACCGTCCTCGGCGCGGTGGCGGCGGACCGCCTCGGCATCACCCGCACCGGCGAGACGATCATGATGAACGACACACGTGTGGTCGTCGTCGGCATCCTCAAACCGATCGAGCTGGTCCCCACCCTGGACCGGGTGGCCATGGTCGGATTCCCCGCCGCCCCAGCGCTACTTCGGCTTCGACGGCCACCCCACGACCATCTTCGAGCGGTCCACCGACGACTCGGTGGAGGACGTACGGGTGGTCCTCGCCCGCAGTATCAACCCCGGCAGCCACGCAGGCATCAAGATCTCCCGCCCCTCCGACGCCCTGGCAGCCACGGCCGCCACCGACGAGGGCCTGACGACCCTGATGCTCGGCCTGGGCGCGGTGGCCCCGCTGGTCGGCGGGGTGGGCGTCGCCAACACCATGGTCATCTCCGTCCTGGAACGCCGCCAGGAGATCGGCCTGCGCCGCTCCCTGGGCGCGACCCGCAACGCCATCCGCCTCCAGTTCCTCACCGAGTCACTGCTGTTGTCGGGGCTGGGCGGGGCGACGGGCGCACTGCTGGGCACGACGGCGACGTACGGCTTCGCCCGGGCCCAGGGGTGGACGACGGTGGTCCCACCCTGGTCCCTGGCGGGCGGTCTGGCCGCCACCCTCCTGATCGGCGTGATCGCGGGCCTCTACCCGGCGATCCGCGCCTCGCGTCTGCATCCGACGGTGGCGCTGCATGCGGCGTGAACGCGGACGGGCGCCGGTCCGCTCAGTGGAACAGCGCTTGGTCACTGCTGTGGCGCCCGGCGCATGACTGGCCCTGCTCCGGACCACCCACGCGGGGCGAGCGGAAATGAGGTTCAGGCGCGGCGGGAGTGGAAGATGCCCCAGCGCAGGTGCCCGCGGTGGGCCGCGTCCACCCACAGCGGCAGATTGGCGAGCAGACCGTCGACGTACGCGGGGCTGATGATCTGACGCAGTTCGTGCTCTCGTCGGTGGGTCTCCGCGTTGAGGCGTTCGTAGTGGGTGAGGACCTGGCCGCTGCGGTCGTCGAAGTCGGTGCGGGACAGGCCGAGTCCGGCGAGCGTGTGGCGGTAGAGGTCCGGGGTGGCGAGGGCGTCCACGCCCAGCCGCGACACGGCGGGGCGCAGCGTGCGGACGGGGACGTCCTCGGCGGCCATCAGGTCGGTGAAGACGAGAGCCCCTTCCGGCTTGAGGACACGTACGGCCTCGCTGAGCAGCTGGGCGCGGTCGCCGCTGTGGCAGAAGGCTTCCTGGGACCAGACGACGTCGAAGCGGCGGTCCGGGAAGGGGATGTCGTGGAAGGATCCCGTGACGACCTCGATCAGAGCGCCGAGGCCGCGCGCGGCGTTCGTGGCGCGGTGGCGCTCGTTCTGGGGTTCGCTGAGGTTGAGGGCGACGACGTGGCACCCGAAGCGTTCGGCCAGATAGCGGGTGGCGCCCCCGTAGCCCGACCCGAGGTCCAGCACTGTGCTGTCTGCGGTGAGCAGACCGCTCACCTTGTCCGCGGCCTGCTCGACGGTGCGGCGCGAGGCCGTCGCGATCGACTCCTCGTCATGGCTGTAGATCCCGGTGTGGATGTCCTCGCCGCCCCACACGGCGTCGTAGAAGGCGTCGACGTCGGCGGTGTCGTAGTAGCTGCGGGTTGCCTGCTCGGAACTCGATGCGCGGTCGTACGGCATGAGTGGTGCTCCTTGCGCGATGGTGCCGGTGCTGTTCTGCCGGTGCTGTTCGGACACCACCTCAACGTATTCGCCGCCGCCGTCACAGAGCGCGAACAAGCCAACGGGCGAGGTCGTCGTGCCGCCGAGAAATCGACCTTGTCGCCACCGATGAGTTCCCGCGCGCTGCGCCGTCTTACTGGAGCAGACCGCAACGGCGAACCTTCTGGGAGCAACATCATGAGGAAGATCACGGCTGGCCTTTTCATCTCGCTCGACGGGGTCGTGGAGGCGCCCGACCAGTGGCACTTCCCGTACTTCAACGACGAGATGGGTGCGGCCGTCGGCGCGATGCTCGGCACGGCCGACACGGTTCTGTTCGGCCGCAAGACCTACGACAGCTTCGCCGGGGCGTGGCCGGAGCGCGAGGCGGCCGGCGGCGAGGACGCGGGCTTCGCGAAGACGCTCGGCGACGCACGCAAGATCGTCGCGTCGAGCCGGAAGCTGGAGTTCACTTGGCGGAACTCCGAGCAGCTGGAGGGCGACCTCGTTGACGCCGTCACCGCCTTGAAGAACGAGCCCGGCGGGGACATCGCCCTCAGCGGCTCGATCTCGGTCGTCCGCCAGCTCCTGGCGGCCGGCCTCCTGGACGAGCTGCATCTGCTGGTGCACCCGCTCGCCGTGCGCAAGGGCATGCGACTGTTCGACGAGGGCGGGACCGCGGTCCCGCTGCGGCTGATCTCTTCCGAGACGTTCCAAACCGGAGTGCTGCACTTGGTGTACGCCCCGGCGGAGCCGACGGGCGACGGCACGTACGACGACGCCAAGGGGAATCTGCCCCAAACCGGCGAGTAGCGGCACGCGAGGCCCGCGCGGCTGGTCCAACGGGGCCAGCGCGTGGACACGCCGGAGACGATCGCACCCCCGTTCACGGATGGGTCGGGGGCGGCGTCCAGGCGGCTTCGGCTGCTTGTGCGGTGGGGTAGGTGGGGAACACCTGGTCGAGGCCGACCATGTGGAAGATGCGGCTGACCCGAGCGGGAACGGTGGCCAAGACGATGCCCGCCCGGGCATCGAGAGCGTGGTTGCGGGCGGCGAGCAGCACGGTGATACCGCTGGAGTCGCAGACGGTGATGCCGCTCAGGTCGATGACCAATTGCCGGCCTGCCCCGAGTTCCAGGCCTCGCAGGAGTGCGCGTACGTCGGCGGCGCTGTCGTGGTCGAGCTCTCCGGCCAGTTCGATGACGGGCCCGGCGGGGGTGGTGCGGGTGCGGACGGTCAGTTCGGGCACTGCTGCTCTTCACTGGGGGCTCGGGGCACGCTGATGGCGAGGACGGCCGTGTCGTCGTCCACTCCGGTGCCGAGGGTGTCGAGCAGGGCGCGGACCGCGGTGATGGTGTGGGCGGCGGTCGTCGGTCCCAGGGCCCGGGCGAAGTCGAGGAGGGCTTCGTCCCCGTAGCGGTCGCCGCCACCGATCTGCGCGGTGTGGGCTTCGGTGAGGCCGTCGGTGTGGAGCAGCAGGGTGTCGCCGGGGTCCAGGCGGACGGCCGTGGTGGCGATGTCGACGTCGGGCAGGACGCCGATGAGCTGCCCTCCGGGGGTGGGCAGATAGTCGGCGCTGCCGTCGGCTCGTATCAACAGGGCCGGAGGGTGGCCGCCGCTGGCCAGCGTGATACGGAAACCGTCCCGGTCGTCGTCGGGGGTGAGCAGTCCGAAGATGACGGTGCAGAACCGTGGGTCGGTGCCGTTGTATTCGTGGTTGAGGACGGTGTTGAGGTTGGCGAGGACGGCGGCCGGGTCGGGGTCGTAGACGGCGGCGGCGCGCAGGGTGTAGCGGGCGAGGGACGTGAGGGCCGCGGCGGCGGTGCCCTTGCCGCACACGTCGCCCAGGAACAGCCCCCACGCTCCGTCGGCGAGGGGGAACAGGTCGTAGAAGTCGCCGCCGACCTCGTCCGTGGAGGCGATGTGGTAGTGCGCGGCCACGTCCAGGCCGGGCACGCTCACCAGGGCCGGGGGCAGCAAGGTCTGCTGCAGGGTGGCGTTGAGGCGCTTGAGTTCCTCGCGTTCGCGCTCCGCTTCCCGGCGTGCGCGCAGCAGTTCGGTCTCGTACGCGCGGCGGTCGCGGGCGTCGAAGACGGTGGTACGGATGAGCAGCGGCTGCCCGTCGCTGCCCGTCTTGACCGTGGACGTCACCAGCACCGGCAGACGGCTGCCGTCAGCGGCCTTGAGCTCCAGGGCGATCCCGCTGACCTCGCCCTGCATGCGCAGCAGGGGAGCGAAGTGGGTCTCGTGATAGAGGCGGCCTCCCACCGTGAGCAGGTCGGAGAACGTCATGCGGCCCACCACGTCGTTCCGTGCGTGGCCCAGCCAGTCCAGCAGTGTCGTGTTGATCTTCGCGATCGTGCCGTCCAGGAGTGTGGAGAGGTAGCCGCACGGCGCATGCTCGTAAAGGTCCTCGGCACTGTCTTCCAGCAAGGCCGAGAACGCGGCGCCGTCGTCACCCGGCTGCTTTCCGGGAGTCCGGTACTCGCCGCTGTCGCCGCCGTTGGCCGGGTACATCAGTGGCCCGCACGCGCGAAGGCGCTGATCGCGGCAGCCGTTTCCTCGGGTGCGGCGAGCTGGGGGCAGTGCCCGGTCGCGTTGAGCGTGACCAGTCGGCTGCCGGGAATCCGAGCCTGGACGAAGGCTCCGACCTCCGGGGGCGCGATCGCGTCACTCGAACACTGCGCGACCAGGGTGGGCACGGTGACCTCGGCGAGGTCCTCGCGATTGTCGGACAGGAACGTCACCCGGGCGAAGACCCGGGCGATGTCCGGATCGGTGCGGCAGAAGCTGTTGGTCAGCTCCTCGCTCAGTTCCGGACGCTCGGGATTCCCCATGATCACCGGCGCCATGGCGCCCGACCAGCCCAGATAGTTCGCATCCAGCGACTCCAGCAGTTCATCGATGTCCTCGGCGCTGAAGCCGCCCCGATAACCCGTATCCGGATGGTCGATGAAGCACGGAGACGGGGCGAGCAGGACCAGCCGGGTGAACGCCTCCGGCTTCCGCGCTGCGGCCAGTACGCCCATCATCGCGCTCACCGAGTGCCCCACGAACGTCACCGGCCCGAGCGCCAGATCGTGGCAGATCTCCAGTACGTCCTCGGCATACCCCTCCAGTGAGGAATAGCGCTCCGGGCTCCACGCCGACAGGTCAGAACGCCCGGCTCCCACATGGTCGAAGAGCACCACGGTGAAGTGCGGCTCCAGAAGCGGTACGACCAGCCGCCACATGTTCTGATCGCACCCGAACCCGTGCGCCAGCATCACCACCGGCCCTCCCGGCCGACCGGTCACCGTCACATGATTTCTGCCGCGCACCGTCATACGGCACATTCTCGCAGACCGGCCCACGGCCTCGGAGCAGCCACTTCGGTCGCCGGGGCGCTCCCCCGAGGCCTGGGACACGGCCGTACGGGTTCAGTAACGGCTCAGTTGTCGACGAAGGTGAGGCTGGTGGCGTCGTAGCGGGTGCCGGCGATCTGCTCACGCGGGGCGGCGGCCTCGATGGCGGCGAGGTCCTCCGGGGACAGTTCGACGGTCAGGGCTGCGAGGTTCTCCTCCAGGTAACGCTGACGCCGGGTGCCGGGGATCGGCACCACGTCCTGGCCCCGGTGCTGCACCCAGGCCAGGGCGAGTTGCCCGGCGGTGATGCCCTTTGCCGCGGCCAGCTCGTTGAGCTTCGCCACGATCGCCAGGTTACGGTCGAGGTTGCCGTCGGCGAAGCGCGGCTGGCTGCGCCGGATGTCGGTGGCGTCCAGCCCTTCGACCGAGCTGTACTGGCCGGTCAGGAAGCCACGGCCGAGCGGGGAGAACGGGACGAGGCCGATGCCGAGTTCCCGGCAGACCGGGGCGATCTCCGCCTCCAGGTCGCGGGTCCACAGCGACCACTCGCTCTGCAGCGCAGCGATCGGGTGCACCGCGTGCGCCCGCC
The DNA here is from genome assembly GCF_055570295.1 of Streptomyces sp. NPDC031265. NCBI lineage: Bacteria > Bacillati > Actinomycetota > Actinomycetes > Kitasatosporales > Streptomycetaceae > Streptomyces > Streptomyces sp. NPDC031265. The sequence continues at coordinate 241,591 of NZ_JBVIHM010000008.1, read as the reverse complement.
GGATCGTCCGGGCACCGGCCTCGGAGAGCCCGAGGTGGCGTACCTTCCCCTCGCGCACCAGCTCGGCCATGGCGCCGACGGTCTCCTCGATCGGCACTGTCGGATCGACCCGGTGCTGGTAGTAGAGGTCGATGTGGTCGACCCCGAGCCGACGCAGCGACGCCTCGCACGCCTGCCGTACGTAGGCGGCGTCCCCGCGGATGCGGGTGGGCTCGCCCAGGCTGTTGGCGAAGCCGAACTTGGTGGCCACCACCACTTCGTCACGGCTCCGCCCGGCAATGGCCCGCCCGATCAACTCCTCGTTGTGACCGGAACCGTAGAAGTCGGAGGTGTCCAGCAAGGTCACCCCGAGGTCGAGGGCGTGGTGCAGTGTCGCTATCGACTGCGTGTCGTCCGTGGCGCCGTAGCCGTGGCTCATGCCCATGCACCCGAGGCCCTGTGCGGAGACCGCCAGGCTGCCCAGGTAGCGGGTGGGGACAGTGCTCATACTGTTGCCTCCTGAACTCGAAACCATCTGTTCAGGACGCTAGGTGCTGGAGTGCACTCCAAGTCAAACGAATTCCGGCGCCCGCACCTCGATATACCCGGGGGCCGGCCCCGCGGCCCCTGCCCCTGACCGCCGTCCGACGATCCGATGAAGCGGGCCGCTCGTGTCGCCCACGGCTGAGTGTCGTTGTGTGGGGGAAGCACTTCCGCTTTGTCGTTCGTTGTTCAACAGGGGATCAATAATGCGTCTTATCCGTCCGTTCGTCGTCTCTCTCGTCGGGCTGAGCGTCGCCCTGACCGTCTCCGCCGGGACGGCGGTCGCCGCGAAGGGCCCGTTCACTTTCCAGAGTGCGGGTCGGCCGTACTTCGTGCAGGACCTGCCGGACGGCAAGTGCTTCACGATGTCCCAGGCGTCGTCCAGCCCCCACAACGGGACGGTCTCTCCGGCCACCGTCTTCGCCGGTAAGCAGTGCAAGGGCAAGGCCACGAGGGTCGCGCCCGGCCAGAACGCTGCGAAGGGGCTGCGCTTCTTGAGCGTTCGGTTCGGCCGGTAGCAGCGGTGCAGCCCGGGAGGTCGCGGCCTCGGCGGTGTGCCGTTGACGTGACCGCTTGTCAGTTGGGCAGTGACCAGACCTGGTTGGCCTGGAGGTGGCCGCATGTCCATGTGTCGAGCTTGGTCGCATCGGCCGTGCCGCCGCCGTACACGTCCAGGCACAGCGCGCTCGCGGCATTGCGGAGTGTGCCGTCGGGGTTGGCGGTCCACTGCTGAGCGGTGGCGCCGGTGCAGGTGGACAGGGTGACGGGGCTGCCGGCGGTGGTGTTGCTCGCGGTGAGGCACTTGCCGAGTGAGCGCAGGGCGCGGTCGGTGCCCGTGGTCCAGCGCTGGTTGGGGTTGCCGGTGCAGGTGTAGAGGATCACCTGGGTGCCGTCGGCGGTGCCGCTGCGCGTGACGTCCGCGCACTTGGCGCCGTTTCCGGTGAGCTGGCCGGTGGGGACCGCAGCGCCGCAGTCGCTGCGCGGGGTGAGGCGCCAGACCGCCGTGCCGTGGGCGGGGACGGTCGCGGTCAGGCTGCCGCCGGCGGTCGAGGTGGCGCCGGTCCACAGATCCTTGGCGGCCACCGTGCAGCCCGGCAGGCCCATGTCGGCGAGCGCGGTGGAGAGGGTACGGGCGGTCGCACTCCGGTTGAGTACGGCGACCGCGCGGTCCCCGTTGGCGAGTGGCCGGGCGAGCACGTCGGTGCTGCCGTCCGTGGACACCACGCCCGCCTGCCGGCCGAGGCTGTCCTGGTCCACCTTGATCAGCTCGGTGTTGCCCAGTGCTGACCGGGCCGCGGGGGTGAGCTTGGCGACGTCCGAGGAGAGGATGAGCGGCGCGGCCATCATCGACCACAGGGCGACCTGGCTGCGGGATTCGTCGTCGGTGAGCCCGCCCGCGCCCGCGATCAGGAAGTCCGGGTCGTTCCAGTTGCCCGGTGCGGCGTAGCGGCCGATCCAGCGGTTGTAGCCGTAGTTGGCGAGCACGCTGGACCAGCGGCTCGTGTTCGGCCGCGCGGGATCGTAGGTGGCGATGTCCCAGCCCTCGCGCCAGAGCTGGCCGTCCGAGCCGACCCAGGACAGCACGTCGAACCAGGTGGGGTCGCCCCATTCGCCGCTCTGGAAGTAGGCGGGCGCCGACTCGGAGAACACGATGTCGCGGCCCGAGCCGCGCAGCGCCGCCGCCTGGGCGTCGTATGCCTGCCGGTACGCCTGCTCCTGCGTCTGGCCCGGGGTCACGTACACATTGCAGCCGTCGAGTTTGAGGTAGTCCACGCCCCAGGAGGCGAACGCGGCGGCGTCCTGGGCGAAGTGGTCCGCGCCGCCGCCCTGGGGTCGGCCGCTGCCGGGATAGCCGCCGCAGGTCGACGAGCCCGCGTCCTCGTAGATGCCGAACCGGAGCCCGCGGGCGTGGAGGTACGAGCCGAGCCAGGCCATGCCGTGCGGGAACTTCACCGGGTCGGCGACGAGGTTCCCGTCGGCGTCCCGGGACCGGGTCGTCCAGCAGTCGTCCACGGTCACCGTGGTGTATCCCTCGGCGGCCAGGCCGGTGGAGACGAGGGCGTCGGCGTTGGCGGTGACGGTCTGCTCGGTGACGCCGCACTGGTAGTGGGCCCAGTCGTTCCAGCCCATCGGCGGGGTGGGGGCCGGCCCTTGGGCTGCTGCGGAGACGGGGGGCCGGGGGGACGCGGGGGGCGCGGGGGAGGCGTGCGCGCCGGTCGCCGTCGCGAGCGGCAGGCACAGCAGGGCCGCGGCGAATGCGGTCAGGGCGGTACGTATGCGTGGTGAACGTGGGGGGCGTGGCACGGGGAGCTCCTCTGTGGTGAGAAGGGGACGTGCGGCCATGGCGTGATTGATGGTGCATCGTAGCGCGGAGTTTGAAGCACCTTCAATCACCGTGCAGACAGCTTGAGTTGATCACGGCCGGGTGTTCGCGGGGGTTCGCAGGCACGGCTTCCCCAGGCGTCATGTTTGATTACGTGCACTCTTGACGCTTCTTGATCGATTAAATACGTTGCGGCGCAGCGCGACACAGAGACGCGTGTCGTTCCGCTCGCCTCACGTGCCGCCGAATGCCTCATGACCGCCCGCAGTCCGTCTGCCGCTCCCGGGGAGTACGTATGGACCGACGCACCCTGCTGCTCGCCGCCGCCCTGAGCCCGGCGGCCGCGATGGCCGTCTCCGGCAGCCGCGCCTTCGCCGCCGGTCACACCTTCGGCTTCTCTGCCGACGGGTCCCAATTCGTCCTCGACGACGCCGTGTTCCAGATCCGCAGCGGTGAGATGCACCCCGCTCGCATCCCCGTACAGTACTGGCGCCACCGCATCCAAATGGCCAGAGCCATGGGCCTCAACACCATCGCGCTCTACGTCATGTGGAACTACCTCGAAGAGCGGCCCGGCGTCTTCGACCTCACCACTGACCGGCGCGACTTCGCCGCCTTCATCCGGCTCTGCGCGCAGGAGGGCATGTACGTGCTGCTGCGCCCGGGCCCGTACGTCTGCGGCGAATGGGATCTGGGCGGACTGCCCTCGTACCTCCTGAAGAAGCCGTCGATCCGGCTGCGGGTGAACTCGGGCCAGGACCCGGACTACATGGCGGCCGTGGTCCGGTACGTGAAGGCGATCGCCCCGGTCGTCCGGCCGCTGATGGCCGCCAACGGTGGCCCCATCCTGATGGTGCAGATCGAGAACGAGTACGGCTCGTACGGCAGCGACGGCACATACCTGGAGCAGCTGCGCCAACTGTGGCTCGGGGCAGGTGTGGAGGGGCCGTTCTACACCCAGGACGGGCTCGGCCAGGTCGTGGCGAACCACACGAACGTCACCGGCGGGGCGATCGGTCTCAGCGGCGGGACCTCCTCGGACATCAGGGCCTGCCGCACGGCGTACCCGCGGGTCCCGGCGATGTCGGGGGAGCTCTACCCGGGATGGCTCACCCACTGGGGCGAGGGCGCTTTCGCCGGGCAGGACACCGACCTCTCCGGGGCGCTGCGGGACCTGATGAACGCCCGGCAGTCGTTCAACCTCTATGTGGTGCACGGCGGCACCAACTTCGGTTACTGGGCCGGTGCCAACGCGAACGACGACGGAAGCGGCTACACCGCCGACATCACCACCTACGACTACGGGGCGCCGATCACCGAGCAGGGGCGGCCCGCGCCGCGGTACACCGCGTACCGCTCACTCATCGGAAGCTACCCGGGCGTCCCACTCCCGCCGGCGCCGGAACCGGTCCCCACGATCACACGCACCGGAAGCGACGCCCCGATCCCGAGCGCCTTTGCCTCGCTGTGGGACAACCTGCCCGCCGCGCTCCCACCCGCGCAGACCGTGGCGCCGCAGCCCATGGAGAACTACGGGCAGAACTCCGGGTTCATGCTCTACCGCAAGGTCCTTTCCGGGTACGCGGGAGCCACGCTCGACGTCACCTCCGTCCATGACTACGCCACGGTCTTCCTCGACGGGGTCTACCAAGGTGGTATTTCCCGTCCGGCGGTCCCCTCGGCGTACGCGACACCGCTGAAGATGACCACGGGCTCGCGTCTGGCGCTGGGACCGGCGGGTCCGAGGCCCACGCTGGACATCCTCGTCGAGGGCATGGGCCGTACGAATTTCGGCCACGGCCTGGTCGACCGCAAGGGCATCACCCAGCAGGTCTCCCTCTCCGGTGCGGGCCCGCTCAACGGCACGGTCAGCGACTGGCAGACATACGCCCTGCCGGTCGACGAGGCCTTCGTCACGGCGCTGCGCCCGAGGATCAGCCAACCCGGCCGCGCCGGCATCTTCTTCCGCGCGACGGTCACTCTCGCCCAGACCGGCGACACCTACCTCGACATGTCCGGCTGGACCAAGGGTGTCGTCTGGGTCAACGGCCACAACCTCGGCCGGTACTGGTCGATCGGCCCCCAGCAGCGCCTGTACTGCCCCGCCCCGTGGCTCACCGTCGGACAGAACGAGATCCTCGTCCTCGACCTGCACCAACTACGCCCGCAGCCCATCCCGTTCCGGGCAGGCCTCGTCGAAACCCCCTGCACTCTCACCAACCGGCGCAGCGGCAGACTCCTCGACGTACCGGACTGGTCAACCGCTTCCGGTGTGCAGCTGAACCAGTGGAGCGGCAACGGCGGCGCCAACCAGCAATGGCGCCGCACCACGGCCGCCGACGGGATCTGCACGTTGACCAACGTCAACTCGGGCCGACTCGTCGACATCCAGGGCAACGCGTCCACCGACGGCACACCGGTCATCCAGTGGCCTGCCAACGGCGGCACCAACCAGCAGTGGCGCCAGGTGCCCACCAGCGACGGTTACGCGAAACTCGTCAGCGTCAGCACCGGGAAGGTGCTCGGGGTGGCCGGCAACGCGACCAGCGACGGAGCGAAGATCGTCGAACAGACCGACACGGGGGATCTCAGCCAGCAGTGGCTCATTGCGTCACAGTGACCGTGACCGTGACCGTGAGCGAGTCCGGGCCCGGTGAGGCGGGCCTCGGCCAAGTCAGTCGGTGAGCTTCGTCAGCGCGGCGTCCAGTCGCGCGAGGGTTCGCTCGCGGCCGAGGACCTCCAGGGACTCGAAGAGCGGCAGGCCCACGGTTCGCCCGGTGACCGCGACGCGTACGGGGGCCTGAGCCTTGCCCAGTTTGAGGTCGTGGGCTTCGGCCACCTCCTCCAGGGCTGACTTGAGGGACTCGGTGTCCCACGACGTCTTGGCGTAGCGCTCCCGGGTGTCCTTGATGATCGCTGCGGCGCCCGGCTTCATCGCCTTCGTCCACGACGCCTCGTCGTCCACCGGCGCGTCGAGGAAGAGCCAGTCGACGTACTTGGTGATCTCGCTGAGCACGGTGATGCGTGTCTGTGCCAGCGGTGCCACGGTCGCGAAGGCGGCGGCCTCGAACGATTCGGGTGCCCAGGTCGCGTACGGCTCGGTCAGCCACGGACCGCACGCCTCGATGAACTCGTCGGCCGACAGATCGCGCACGTACGCGCCGTTGAAGGCGGACAGCTTCTTCACGTCGAAGAACGCCGAGGAGCCGTTGACGTCCTTGACCCGGAACAGCCGCTCCAGCTCCTCCTGCGGCCGGATCTCCATGTCGCCGCCGGGGCCCCAGCCCAGCAGCATCAGATAGTTCACCATGGCCTTCGGCAGATAGCCCTCGGCGAGGTAGTCCTCCAGCGCGACCTTGTCGCGCCGCTTGGAGAGCTTCTGGCGCTTCTCGTTGACGATCACCGGCAGATGCGCCCACACCGGAGGTGTCGCACCGAGCGCCTCCCACAGCAGCTGCTGCTTCGGCGTGTTCGACAGGTGCTCCTCGCCCCGGATGACCTGAGTGATCCCTTCGGCCAGGTCGTCCACCACGTTCGCGATCAGGAAGACCGGCGATCCGTCGCCGCGAGCGATGACGAAGTCCTCGATGGCCGAGTTCGGGAAGGCCGGCTCGCCCCGGACCAGGTCCACGACCACGGTCGCGCCCTCGTCGGGCGTACGGAACCGCAGCGCCCGCCCCTGCGCGTACTCCAGGGCGCGCTCCCGGCAGAACCCGTCGTACCCGAGCTGCTGCGACCCGGTCCGCTCCTGGACCTGTTCCCGGGTGCAGTCGCAGTAGTACGCGTGGCCGGACGCGTACAACTGCTGCGCGGCCTCGCGGTGCCGGTCGGCGTTCTGCGACTGGAAGTACGGTCCTTCGAAGGCGGGGTCGGCCTGGGAGATGCCGAGCGACGCGAGCGCGCCGATGATCCCGTCCGTCCACTCGGGCCTGTTGCGCGCAGCGTCGGTGTCTTCGATACGGAGGACGAACGTGCCGCCGGACTGTCGCGCGACGGCCCAGTTGTAGAGGGCGGACCGGGCCCCGCCGACGTGGAACATTCCCGTCGGGGAGGGAGCGAAACGAACACGAACCGGGGTAGTGGGCATGGGGGGAGATTACAGATCTTCGGCGTGGCGCTGCTCGCTCATACCGGCTTGACGCGTGCGTTGGCCGCCGAGGCCCCGTCACACCCGGATCTGGTAGCGATGGACCGGGAGAGCGCATGAGTGGCGGCGCCGACACCGGAGGCGGCGCCGCTCCGATACCGATCGTGAGGTGACTTGCGTCGTGTTCTAGCGGCGCAAGGTGGTCTCCTGCTGCATGTGCGAGAGTTTCGCGGGATTGCGTACGGCGTAGAGGCCGGTGATGAGGCCGTCGTCGATGCGCACCGCCACGACGGTGTCGATCTCGCCGTCGAGCCGGAGGACCAGCGCCGGGTAGGCGTTGACCTGTGCCGGGCGCAGCGACGACGCGCTGATCCTGCCGAGCCCGGCGGCCAGCAGGCGGGCCACCTTGTCGGCCCCCATGACGGGGTGCAGGACGGCCTGCTTGACTCCGCCGCCGTCACCCAGGAAGACGACGTCCGGCGCGAGGATGTCGAGCAGGCTCTGCAGATCGCCTGTTGCCGCCGCCCGTTGGAACGCGTCGAGCGCGTCCCGGGTCTCGGTCGGGGAGACGGTTCCGCGCGGGCGGCGTGCCGTGACGTGTGCCCGTGCCCGGTGGGCGATCTGGCGGACCGCGGCGGGGCTCTTGTCGACGGCTTCGGCGATCTCGTCGTACTCGATGGCGAACACCTCGCGCAGCACGAACACCGCCCGCTCGGTCGGCGTGAGCGTCTCAAGCACCAGCATCATCGCCATCGAGACGCTGTCGGCCAGTTCGACGTCCTCGGCCACGTCGGGCGTGGTGAGGAGCGGCTCGGGCAGCCAGGTGCCGACGTAGGACTCCTTGCGGCGGCCGAGCGTACGCAGCCGGATCAGCGCCTGGCGCGTGGTGATCCGGACCAGGTACGCACGCCGGTCCCGCACCGCGGCGAGACCGACGCCCGCCCACCGCAGCCAGGTCTCCTGCAGGACGTCCTCCGCGTCGGCGGCCGAGCCGAGCATCTCGTAGGCGACGGTGAACAGCAGGTTGCGATGGCTGACGAACGCCTCGGTGGCGGCGTCCGCGCGTCCGCCGCCGGTGAGCTCCCCGGCCGTGTCCTCCATCCGCTCGGCATGCTCGATCTTCACCAGCTGCTCCTGCCTGTTCGCTGTTGACGGTGTCACGCGCACAAGACACCGCACCCCGCGGTTTTGTGACACCCATGAGCGGTGGCGCTCGTCACACGACCGCCGTGTCACAAGGAGCGGGTCGTCGGCATCTCTTGGTCGTCCAGAGCAACACCACGAGTGAGGACGAAGTCATGGACTCCCGGTTCAACCTGTTCGAGAACGAGATCGGCTCCAAGTTCGCCAAGCGGTTCGCCAACGCCGCCCTGGTGATCCACCAGTCGTCGCTGCCGGCGTCGACGCAGGAGCTGGTGTCGCTGCGCGCCAGCCAGATCAATGGCTGCGGCTGGTGCATCGACCTGCACACCAAGGAGGCCGCGGCCGCCGGTGAGAGCGCGGTCCGGCTCAACCTGGTGGCTGCCTGGCGCGAGTCCACCGTGTTCACCGAGGCCGAGCAGGCCGCGCTGGCGTTCGCGGAAGAGGGCACCCGGCTCGCCGACGCCCACCAGGGTGTCTCCGACGAGACCTGGGCCCAGGTTCGCAAGCACTACGACGACGACCAGATCGCCGCGCTGGTCTCGTTGATCGCCATGATCAACGCGGCCAACCGGCTCGCTGTGATGGTGCATCAGAAGGGAGGTTCCTACGAGGTCGGGATGTTCGCGGCCGCGGTCAGCTGACCGGCAGCCGCATCCGGCCCGGGGCCAAGCTCCGCAGCAGCCCCGGGTCGGCCAGGGTGGGATAGACGGCGTCGCCGGTCAGGGCCGAGCCGGGGGAGGAGGGGACGGCGACCACGTACAGGCCCGCGGCCCGGGCGGAGCGGATGCCGATCGCCGAGTCCTCCACCGCCACCGCGCGGCCGGGTGCGACGTGGAGCTGTTCGCAGGCGGTGCGGTAGAGGTCGGGTGCCGGTTTGGGTCGGTCGACGTCGTCGCTGCCGAGGATCAGCTCGAACGCGGCGGCGAGACCGACGTGTTCGAGGTGGCGGACGACGGCGTGGCGCGGCGAGTTGGAGACCACCGCGAGCGGGCGGCTCGTGGACAGCCGGGTGACGAACTCGGCCGCGCCCGGCATGGCGGTGGCGCCTTCGTCGAGGCTGTCGTCGACGAGTGCGCGGACCTGTGCGGCGAGCGGTTCGTGCTCGGCCGGCCGGCCGAGCAGTCGGCCCAGGGCCCGGCCCAGTTCCGTGAGGTGCAGTCCGATCAGGGCCAGTCGGTCCGCGTCTCCCAGCGACACCCCGTGCCGGGCGCAGACGGCCGCGCAGGCCCGGTCCCAGTGCGCCTGGGTGTCGACGAGGGTGCCGTCGCAGTCCAGGACCACGGCGTCGGACGGTGGTACGCGGGTGGCGTGTGTACGGGTCACGTCAGGCGCCCGTTCCCATCGAGCCCGAGCGGCGGCCTCGAAGGGCCATCAGGCGGAACATCCAGGAGGCCGCGACGAGCCAGCCGATGCCGAGCAGCACGGCCCAGCAGGCGGGGATCAGGGCGGGGCCGGTGCCGCCGCTGACGGAACGGATCGCCTTGAGGGTCTGGGTGAGGGGGATCGCCTGCGCCACGGCCCGTACCCAGTCGGGCCAGTACGAGGTCGGCACCTGGACTCCGCAGACCGCCATCATGAGCAGATACGTGGCATTGGAGATGATGTTGCGGGCGCCGTCGGCGTTGAAGGCCACCGCGGCGACGAACAGGCCGAAGCAGTAGGTGCTCGCCGCGGTGAGGACGACCAGTGCCACCACCGGCAGGATCTGCCCGGCCCGCCAGCTCACCCCGAACGCCGGTCCGAGACCGAACAGCGCGACCAGCGAGGTGACCGTGCCGCTCACCGGCCACTGCAGGCTGCGGCCGATGAACACCCACGAGAGCGGGGCCGGGGCCGCGGACAGCAGGGTGAGGGTGCCGACCCGACGTTCCCAGGTGGTGGAGACGACGACCATCATCGATTCGATGACGCAGGTCATGACCGCGTTGCCGACGAGCAGATAGCGCGTCTGGTCGGCGGATCCGATGACGTGGCCGAAGACCGCGAAGAAGGTGACCTGCGCCAGCATCCGGCCCAGCCAGCCGAACGTCCAGGTCTTCCAGGTGTACATGTGGCGCATGTCGGCCAGCGCGTTGGCGGCGCTGTAGCGGATGATGCGCGCGGGCGCGGTGATCGATGTCGTGAAGCTCATGAGTGGGACAGCGTTCCTAGTCGGCGGACTCGGCGCAGCACGCGGTGCAGCAGCGCCATTCCGATCAGATGGCTCGCGGCGCCCAGTGCCAGGACGGCGATCAGACGGGCGGCGACGTCGTGCGGGGCCGGGGCGGCCAGGCTGTCGCGCAGCAGGTCGCCGCTCCAGGAGAGGAAGATCAGGTGGGACGCCGGCCGGAGCCAGAACGGCAGCATCGCCACAGGGAGGAGGACACCGCTGAGCAGGTAGAACGGGTAGGTGAGGGTGTTCTGGACCGTGCGGGCCGAGGGCAGCAGGATGAACAGCGGGGAGAAGATGGTCGCGGTGGCGGCCATCGCCAGCGCGGTCACCACCAGGCACAGCACGAACGGGAGCGGGTGGCGCACCGCCAGCCACCGGTCGAAGACGAGCCCGGCGACCAGCCACGCTTCCGCGAAGGAGAGCAGACCGAGGGCGGTCACCGCGCAGATCCGCCCGATCACCAGGGTGGAGAGTCGCGCCGGTACGGCGATCAGCGCTTCCAGAGTGCCGGATCTGCGCTCGTCGCCGATCAGCTCGCCGGCGATGAACAGGGCCAGGGTCCACAGCGACATGAGGGTGGGGGACACGATGGCGAACGGGGCGAGGTCGGGCCGCTCCGCGTGCTCCGCGATGGCCATGAAGACCAGTGTGAACAGCGGGGCGGTGACCCAGATCTGCAAGGTGTCCGGGGAGCCCCAGGCGACCCTGAGCTGGAACCGGAAGCCGGTGAGGAAGATCCGCATCAGCCGACCGCCATCCCGCGGTCGCCGATGAGGTGGAGGTAGGCGTCCTCCAGGTTCGGCCGCTGGGTGGACAGTTCGGACACGCCCGCCTCCACCAGCAGTCGCAGTACGGTACGGGTCACCGCGGCGTTGGAGGTCTCCACCCGGAGCCGGCCGGAGGTCTCGCGCTCGACGGAGACGACGCCCGGCAGTTCGGTGAGCGCCTGCCGTGTCTCGGCCGGTACTGCGCCCGCGACCACGCGTTCGTGACGGGGCACCACCTCGCCGATGGCGGAGGGTGTGTCGGTGAGGAGCACGCGCCCCCGGTCGATCATGGTCACCAGATCGCAGACCGCCTCGGCCTCGGCCATGTCGTGCGTGGTGATCAGCACGGTCCTGCGCTCCGCGCGCATTTCGCCGACGAGTCCGCGGAAGTCGCGGGCGGCCACCGGGTCCATGCCCACGGTGGGCTCGTCCAGGAGCAGCACGCGCGGGTCGCCGACCAGCCCGCGGGCCAGGTGAAGCCGCTGTTTCATACCGCGCGAGAAGGTGTCGACGCGGTCGCCCGCGCGGTCGGCCAGGCCGAGGCGCTCCAGCAGTTCGTCGGCCCGCAGCCGCAGCGCGGCGCCGTGCAGCCCGTACATGGCGGCCCAGAAGCGCAGGTTCTGCCGGGCGCTGAGCCGTCCGTACAGACCGCGGTCGCCGCCGAAGACGATCCCGATGTGGCGGCGGACGGCCGCCGCATCCGTGGCGGCGTCGTGGCCCAGGACCTTGGCGCTGCCGGAGGTGGCCTCCAGTACGGTCGAAAGGATCTTGCACAGGGTGGTCTTGCCCGCGCCGTTGGGGCCGACCAGGCCGTGCACCTCGCCGAGTTCGATGGTCAGGTCCACGTCGCTGAGGGCCTGGGTGTGTTTGTCGCCGGCCCGGCCCACGCCGTAGTCGCGGCACAGCGCGCGTATCTCGATGGCACTCATCGTGGTCCTTCGGGCAGGTGGGGGAGGGCGGAGAGCGCCGCTTCATAGCGGTCCGGCGCGACCAGTTCGGACTCGACCAGCAGGTAGTCGCCGACCGGGGTCAGCATCAGGGTGTCGCCGCCCGCGTGGTGCTCCACCGCGCGCCGCCAGTCGGACCGGTGGGCCCGGCGCAACTCCATGCCGTAGCGGATCCGTTGGGCCGCGGTGCCCCGGGCGGTGGCCGCGCCGCGCAGCTCCCGTTCCTGTTCGGCGGCCGGCTCCAGGCGTCGGCGGAGCTCCTCGAACGGGCCGAGTGGCGCGCACCGTCCGGCGTGGGCGAGCAGTTCCGCGACCTCCGGGGCCAGCCGGAACTCGCGGACCGTCGCCTCGGCGTCCGCGACCGAGTCCGGGCCGACCTGGGAGAGGACGATCGCGTCGATCGCGTCGACGGCGTGGAAAGCGCGCTGGAAGCGTTCCTCCGCGATCGCGAGGAGGCCGGTGAGCACGTCGTCCGCCGGGGGCCGGGAGCGTACGGGCAGCACCGCGCCGTCCCCGAAGTAGGCGGCGGTGCCCACCTCGATCTTGGCATCGCGGTCGAGCAGGGGGTCCAGCGGCGCCCAGGAGAGGGTGGCCATCATGTGCCGGTGCTCGCCGTCGACCAGGGAGTAGTCGATCGCGTCGACGGTCTGGTGGTCGAGCACCACCCGGACGACGTTCCAGAGTTCCCTCTCGCCGGAGACGACCAGATCGAGGTCGCCCGTCGGCCGCAGGACGCCTTCGGGGTAGTGCTGGGCGATCGCGGGTCCCTTGAGCACGCGTACGGGGTGGACGGCCGAGACCGCGGTGTGCAGACGGCGGTAGCCGTCGGCCCGGGTCCGGGCCCGGCGCAGTTCGTCGGTGGATCCGGTGCCCAGCCGGTGACCGGCCCGCTCGGCGACCGAGAGGACCAGCTGGGCGAGCGTATCCCGGGTGGCCCTGGCCCGGCGGACCAGGAAGCGCAGGTCGTCGTCGGGGGAGAGGTCGAACAGCCGGTACAGCAGCGGCAGATCGACCGAGTCGGCGCGGGCGCGGGTACTCATGCGGAGGTCTCCTCGTCGGGGCGGGGGCGGCGCCAGAAGCGGTGGTCGAGGCACCAGCCGCGCTCCAGCAGGGACGCCACGACCCGGGTGCCGCTGTCGGGGCCGGCGCTGTCGTGCACGACGTTGCCGAACAGCGGCCGTTCCCGTTCGGCGGCGAGGGCGGCGCACGCGGCGACCAGTGCCGTGGTGCCGGGGCGTACGACGTCGCTCTCCTCGACCAGCAGGTCGAACAGGTCGACGAACTCGGTGCCGGTGACCTCGTCCTGGGCCTCGGTCAGTACGGACGCGTGACCGACCGGGCGGCCGTCACGGGTCAGCAGGAAGGAGACCCGGCCGGGGGCGTCGAGTACGTCGGTGGCCGCGGCGTCGATGAGCTCTCCGGTCCGCACGTCCTCGGGCCCGTATCCGTAGCCGTCGGCGATCGCGCGGGCCAGCCAGCCCGCGATGAGCACGTCGTGCTCCGGTCCGGCCGGGGTGACGCCGAGGCCGGCCGGCGGGCGGGGGGCCGGCGCCGCGGCGCCGGTGTGGCGCACATAGCTCAGGGACGGCCGCCAGGGTGCGGGCAGTCGGGTGTCGCCGGGCGCGCGCAGCAGCAACGCCGTGGCCTCGGGGTGGGCGGCGGCGAGCTGCCGTTCCAGCTCGGCCAGGGCGGCGGGAGTGGCCAGCAGCTCCGGGGCGGCGTACTCCACCAGACAGCCTTGTTCCTGGGTGACGGGGTCGGTCTGCGCTCCCGCCACATAGACGTGGTGGTCGATCTCGGCCCGCATCCGCTGCTCTCGGGCCCAGGCGAGGTAGGCGGGGGAGACGGTGGCGTGGGTGCTCATGACGCCTCCGGCCGTACGACGACGGTCAGTTCGCTCAGCACCTCGGCCGCCGCCGCGCGGACCTGCTCCGCGTCGACGGCGTCCAGGGCCGCCAGCTCCGTGGCCAACGACCACGCGGTGGTGCCGGCGCGGGTGCGCTGGGCGACCATGCGCAGATGGTCCAGCGGCGACTCGCTGTCCAGGATCAGCCGCATCCTGGCCTGTCGGTGGGCGGCCGCCAGGTCGTCCGGGTCCGGTCCGGCGGACGCCAGTTCGGCCAGGATCTCGCGCACGATGCCGACGACCGTCTCACCGTTGCCCGGTTCGATGCCGACCAGGACCCGCCATGCGCCCGCCTCCTGGTAGCCGCGGTCCCAGCACGCGAACGTGTAGGCCAGTCCGGCCTCGTTGCGCAGTCTGCGGTAGAGCGGGGACGAGGGGCTGTCGCCGAGGAGCTGGGCCAGGATCGCGAAGCGGCGGCGCCGCGGGTCGTCGGCCCCGGTGGAGCGGGCTCCGACGCAGACCCAGCCGTACTCGTCGGGCCAGGTCACGGCAGGGTCGGCGGGCTCGGCGAGAGGGGTCAGGGACTCGGCGGCCGGCGGGACGGCCGCGGCCGGCACGGTGCGCCCGAGGCCGTCGAGACGTGGCAGCCGGGGCCCGGTCACGACCAGCGTCATGGCGCTGGTGAGGAACCTGGTGCGGTGTCCGACCAGTACGTCGAGGAGGGTGGTCCGGCGGATCTGTTCGACGTCGCCGCCGACCGGCCGGCCCAGCGGGTGGCCGGGGAACAGCCGGGCCAGGAAGGCGTCCTGCACGACGTCGCCCGGGTCGGCCTGCGCCGCGGCGAGCTCCTGCAGGACCGCGTCGCGCTCGGTGTCGAGGACCGCTTCGGTCAACTCGGGCCGGAGTACCGCCTGGTGCAGCAGCCGCGCCACCGTATCGGCGTCGTCGGCGTGCACCTGGGCGTAGAAGAGCATGATGTCGAGCCCGGTCTCGGCGTTCGCGTGGCCGCCGAGCCGTTCCACCTGCTCGCAGAAGGAGGGACGCCCGTCCAGCGGGGCCGACATCAGCGTGTGCTCCAGCAGATGGGCGAGCCCGCCGTGCTCCGCCGGATCGTCGCGGGAGCCGTAGCGGACGGCGAGGCAGATGCTGGTCGTGCGCAGCCGCTCGTCCAGCAGCGCGATCGTCGGCAGTGCGGAAGGTACGACGACGGTGGGCGAGCTCGGCATCTCGGCCTTTCCTGGGTTTCTCGGACGGTTTGTACGGAGAGACAAAGCAGGGCGGAGCAAGTGCTCCGCCCTGCTTTTTATGAGCGGAAATTACCGCTGCTTCGTCGACGTCTTGTCCAGACGCGGACGGAGCGACACCTTGTGAGCTCGCATTTTGGTTCCCTCCCTCCATCTCTCGGTCCGTCGGGGGTGCCCCAGAAACATATGAGCATCAGAAACGCCACGTCAAGCCCGGATCGAACGACTCATTCGTTTTTCTCGCGTATAGATAATTCGTTGATGAGCCGTATATGCGCGACCGTTCCGACGTAGATCAGAGATATATGGGAGCTTGCCAGGCTGAGCGGCTCACCAGCAGATGAGAGGGGTCCGGCCAGCCATGACCGACCAGCTGCCGATGGCAGGAAAAAGCGCCCTGATAACCGGTGCGGGTTCCGGAATCGGGCGATCGATAGCCTGGGGACTGGCCCGGTCCGGCGCCCGCGTGGTGCTCAACGACCGCGACTGGAGCAGCACGGAAGGCCGCCGCCGGGAAAAGGAGACCCGGGAATATCTGGACGGTCTCGGCGCCGACTACCAGCTCATCGAGGCGGATGTCTCATCGGAAGGTGCGGTGAAGGACATGTACCAGCTCGCGCTGAGCGGCACGAACTCCCTCGACTTTCTGGTGAACAATGCCGGTGAACAGCTCTCTGCCGCCACTCATCTGCATTCCCTCGCGGATTTCTCCCGTGTTCTCGACACCAATCTGGTCGGCGCGTTCCTGTGCGCCAGAACGGCTCTCGACCACTTCGTGCGCACCGGCGTCCGTGGCGCGGTCCTGAACATCACGAGCGTCCACGAGACGGTCCCCAAGCCCGGGTTCGCCAGCTACGCGGCGAGCAAGGCGGCGCTGCGGATGCTCACCGCCACGCTTGCCCTGGAGTACGCGGGGCACGGGATCCGGGTCAACGCCATCGCCCCGGGCGCCATCGACACGGAGATGAACCAGGACTGGGTGTCCGACCAGGCAAAGAAGGCCCGGGCCGAAGCGCGCATACCGCTGGGCCGGATCGGACAGCCCGATGAGGTGGCCGGCCTCGCCCTCTTCCTGCTCTCCGACGCCGCGCGCTACATCACCGGCCAGTCGGTGCTCATCGACGGCGGCCTCAGCCTGCACACCGACTTCCAGCACGAGTGGGCCTCGTGAACAACGTCATAGCCCTCGACGGGGCCGACAACTCGGGTAAGACCACCCAGTTGAGGCTGCTGCGGCGGGCGACCGGGGACGCGGTACGGATCGGCGAGAGCGTCCACCACCACCAGCCGCGGTGGCCCCGGCTCTCCGGCGCCGAGCTGGCCCACTGGTGGTTCACCGAGTCGCGCAGCGAGGACCTCGTCACACTGCTCCTCGACGGCTACCGCAGGCGCCTGGACGCGCTCACCGGCGGCCCTGGCCGGGTGATCCTGGACCGCGGCCTGGCCACCGTCGAGGCGAGCTGCGTCGCCTCCGTCATGCTCAAGGACGACCTCTCGGCGCGGGACGCCGAGGCCATGGTCGCCGGGTTGCGCGCCGAGATCCTGGGCGACCCGGCCCCCGAGCCGTACAGCGTTCTGCTGGACCTGGGCCCGGCGGCCGAAGGGGCCGCGCTCAGCATCGGACGGGAGCGAGGCGCGGACGGCCGGTACGCCCGGTACCAGCACCTGTTGCACGCTGCCCTGGAAACCCGGCGGAGCCGGCACGCCGCGGTCATCGACGCGAACCGGGCCGACATCGTCGCCGTGCAGAACCAACTCCGGTGCCGGCTGTCCCAAGTTGACCTCCCTGTAAGGCCGTTGCTGGGCGACGTCCGGCGGGTCATCGGCCTCGGTGGTCTGTCGGAGTGCGGCAAGAGCAGCGCCGGGGAGTATCTGCGCCACCGGTTCGGCACCACCCGACTGAAGCAGGGTTACCTGATCGAGCTGGCGGCGGCCCGGCACGGCCTCGCGGATCCCTACGGCGAAGAGCCCCGGCTGCTGGCCGAGCTGGTCGTCGACGAACTGGACCGCTACGCCCACGCGCACTACTACCTGCTCGACTACACGATCGAGAGCCTGCACCGCCCCGATATCACCACGGAGCTGAAGCGCCTCCTTGGCGAGCGTCTCAGCGTCGTCTATCTGGACGCCGCCCCGCAGGTGCGCGCCCGGCGCTCGCTCGTCGACCCGGCCGCCCTGGCCCACAACGACGAGGTGAAACGGGCGCGGGGAGCCGACCGGATCGCCGCGACCTGCGACCTGCTCATCGACAACAACGGCCCCCGCCCGGATCTGGAGCGCGCGCTCGACCGCCTGATGACCGGTGCCAGCGCACGCCCGGCCGCCGCGTCCCTGCGGGTGACCGGTCCCCAGGAGCTGGCGGCGCCGACCGCGCTGCGACACGCCGCCGCCACCGCCCTGCACGGGATCCGGACCGCGCTGGGCGAGCGGCTGCTGCTGTTCGCCGTGGCCGGCAGCGTCGGGTTCGGCACCGCCGACCCCGAACTCAGCGACCTGGACGTCCTGCTGGTCGTCGAGACCGGATGCACCACCGACCTCGCCGCCGAACTGGTCAGGCTGCGGCGCGAGTTGGGTGTCAAACTCGGTGTCACCGTGCTGACCCGCCACGAGCTGCTGCTGCAGCGCTGCGACTCGCGTACGTTCAGTGCGCTGTACTCGCTCGGGCAGGGCCGGATCGGCTGCCAGTACGTCAGCGCGGACCTGGAACTGCCGGACTTCACCGGATCGCAGCGCCATCAGCACACCATCCACTACCTGGCCCAGACCCTGCACGAGATCCGGCGTCCCCTGCTCGGCGTCGAGACGAGCCGCTACCGCCTGTACAAGTCGGTGCTGAACGCCGCCAAGATGCTGCTGCGGCTCGCCGGTGTCGAGGAGACCGACCCGGCCGCCATTTCCGCCCAGTTCGAGCGGACGTTCCCCGCTCGGGGCAGGGCCCGCATCCCGGACCGGACGGAGTACCGGGAGTTGGGGCAGGACGAGATAGCGGCGGTCGCGTCGTCCGTCCTGCACTGGTTCGAGGAGTACTTGGCCACCGCCCCCACGTCGACGGCCGCCGACGTGGCAACCCTGACCGCAGTCTGATCCGTAGGAGTACCGAGCATGATCCGTAGGAGTGCCGCACTGTGAAGATCGACGACAACGTTCCCGACCCGGGCGAGGTGATCCGGCCCTACCCCCACCTGGCTCCGGTACGCAACATCGGCCCCTCGGCCGCCGAGGCGGTGCCGCCGGGCCGGCTCATCGCGCTGGAGGGGTCCGACGGCGCGGGCAAGACCACACAGATCGAGCTGCTGAAGGCGGCGCTGACCGCCGACGGCTGGGACGTGCGGGTCTGCGCGTTCATCCGGAACCCGCTCATCTGGCACTCCAAGGCGCGCGGCAAGTACGACAACTGGGATCCGTACACCATGGCGCTCATGTACGCCTCCTCGCTCGTCGACCTCGTCAACCGGGAGGTGCTCCCGCACCTCGCCTCCGGCGGTGTGGTCATCATGGACCGCTACCTCTACTCCGTCATGGGCCGCTCGGAGGCGCGTGGCTGCGACCGGCAGTGGCTGACCGCGCTGCTCGCCCCGGCCGCCCTGCCGCACCGCACCCTGCATCTGCGCACTCCCGTCGCGGAGTGCTTCGACCGCAAGGCCGCGCTGTCGACGACCTTCTCGTACTGGGAGTGCGGAGTGGACGTGCACGGCGACGACGCGCTGCGGTTCGCCGGTCCCAAGGAGGCCTACCGGGACAGCTTCATCGCCTACCAGCAGCGCGTCCAGGACATCGTCGAGGACCTGCTGAAGGACGCCGACGCACTCGGCCTGCCGGGAGCGGAGCGGGAGACGACGGCGGCCCGGGCGGCGCAGTGGGTGCGGGCCGGCCTGGCCGGGTCCCCGTGACCGCGCCCGCGGCCGCGGTCTCCCTGCGGCAGCTGCTGGCCGACCGGGCCGACGCGGACGACTGGGCCGGCGTCGAGGCGCTCAGCGGTGTCGAGGTCCTCGACCCCCTGCCGCCCGCCGGGGACCGCGCCCCCGCCTGGCGGCACGCGCTGGCGTCCCGGGGCTACCTGATCACCGACGTGAGCGAGCTGAAGAACTCGACCTGCGGCTTCGCCCAGCGGGACGGACGGCCGTACTTCTTCAAATACGTAGGCGCCCGCAGCGCCGTCGCCGAGCTCGCGGGCTATCTGGACTTCGGCGCCGCGGGCAACCGGGTGCCGGCCCTGCTGTCCCTGCTGCGCACGGACGCGGGGACGGTCATGGTGTACGAGTACCTTCCCTCGATGGGGCTGGGGCGGGGTACCCTGTTCGACCTGCTGTGCCGGGCCGAGCGGGCCGGCACCCTGCTGCCGGAGCGGGAGGTCGAGCCGCTGCTCGACCGGATCCGCGCGAACTGTGCCCGGCGCACGGTGAGTTCGGATTCGCCCATCGACGTCTTCTTCGCCCGCCGTGTCACCGAACGGCTCGTCCCGTGGTACTTCGAGCGCCACCGGCCGTGGCTGGACCAGCAGGTGGTGGTCAACTCGGTGACGCAGCCCGTGCCGATGCGGGACGCCATGGAGGGCACCGCGGCGTTCTTCCAGGGCCTCGGCGCACGCGAATGCATGCTGTCCCAGGGCGACTTCAGCGAGACCAACGTGGGCAGGGGAGCGGTCTTCGTCGACCTGAGCAACGCCGGGTACAACGATGTGCGCGGGGAGTTGGCGACCGCCTTCTGGTCGCTCTTCCTCGGCGGTGGATACCTGTTCCCCAAGTACCACCCGGCCGCCTACCGGTGGCGCGAGGCCCCCTACGCCGACGCGGCCCCGCTCTGCCGGGCGCGCCTGGACCCCCGCACCGCGACGCTGTACATCGACCTCGCGCACCGGCTCTCGCCCGCCCGGGCCGACCTGCTCAGCCGCCTGCTGGACGTCTTCGCCGACGCCTTCGGCCCCGGGCTCTTCGACCGCGGGCTGGCCCCGTACCTCGTCATGCGGGCGGTCGGCGTCCTCGACCTCGACACGCTCGACCCCGCGGACCGGGCCGCGTGCACCGCTCTGGTGCTGCACTTCTGGAACGAGCGCGACGACCTCGGTAACGTCCTGCGCACACTTGTCGATCATGGGAGGACCCGATGAAGGCCCGCGCCGTGGCGATCGTCCGGAAGGACGATGCCGTGCTGCTGATCCACCGCCGCAAAGGCGGCGTGGAGTACTACACCCTGCCGGGCGGAGGCGTCGAGGAGGGGGAGACACCCGAGCAGGCGTGCGTACGCGAACTGGCCGAGGAGACGGGGCTGCGCGCCGCCGTGGAGTCACCTCTGCACACCCTCGACAACGCGGGCCGCGCCGAGCACTACTTCGTGATGGGCCCCGCCACGGGCACGCCGCGCCTCGGCGGCCCGGAGAGCGAGCGCGACTCCGGCGACAACCAGTACCGGCTCGTATGGGTGCCCCTGGCCGGCGTGGAGTCCATCGGTCTGAAGCCGGACGCCATCACATCGCACCTGGTCGGAATCCCCAACACCGTAAGATGATCCTCCGTTTACCGGTTTGCGCCAGATCGCTGGAGACCAGCAGCCGGTGAGAGTTGTGCGCGCGCCGGGGGAACTGTGGAATTCTTCATGCTCGGATCCATGGGCATCCAGATTGGCGGGACCGTCGTGCCCGGCGGCCCGCCCCAGCAGCAGGCGACCCTGGCCGCGCTGGCACTCCGCTCCGGCCACGTCGTCCCCCTGCACGAGCTGATGAGCGCCGTATGGGGGGAGGCGGCACCGGGCTCCGCGGTGATGATCCTGCGGACCTATGTGTGGCGGCTGCGCAAGATCCTGGAGAGCGGCGGCTGCGATCCGCAGGTACTGGCTTCCGTCAACGACGGCTACCGGCTCGCGGTGCCGCCCGCTTCGGTCGACGCGTTCCGCGTCGAGCAGCTGGCCGCGGACGCGGCACGTGCCCGTGAGGCCGGACGCCACGACGAGGGAGCTGCACTGCTCGCCGAGGCTGTGGCGCTGTGGCGCGGCGAGCCGCTGGCGGGGGTTCCGGGGCCGTTCGCCGAGCAGCAGCGCTCCCGGCTGTCCGAGCTGCGCGTGCAACTGCTGGAGGAACGGTTCGCCCTGGATCTCCTGCTGGGGCGGCACACCCAGGTCATCCCGGAACTGACCGCGTTCATCGGCGAACAGCCGCTGCGCGAGCGGCCCTACGGATTCCTGATGCGCGCACTGTACGCCGCCGGGCGCCAGGGCGACGCGCTCGCCGTGTTCGGGACGGCGCGCGAGGTGCTCGCGGCGGAGCTGGGGCTGGATCCGGGGCCGGAGCTGCGCACGCTGCACCAGCGGATCCTGGCCGGGGACGCCGAACTGGTCGCACCGGCTCCGGCCCCCGCCACGTCGCCGTCCATCCGGGAGGGGGCCGCCGGGGCCGCGGGCCCGTCCTCCCCCCTGCGCCCGGCGCAACTCCCCGCGGACATCGCCGACTTCAGCGGCCGGGCCGGAACGCTCTCCGCGCTGTGCGAGGCCCTCGCCGATCGGGACCGCACCGCTTTGGCCGTGGCCACCGTGAGCGGAATGGGCGGCATCGGCAAGAGCGCGCTGGCCCTGCGGGTGGCCCATCGCGTCAAGGAGGAGTTCCCCGACGGCCAGCTCTACGCGGACCTGCGCGGCACCGGCGCGGACGCGGCCGACCCCGGCGCGGTCCTGGCCAGTTTCCTGTCCGCGCTGGGTGTGCCGCGGCAGGAGATGCCCGGCTCCGTGGAGGACCGCGCCCGGCTGTTCCGGACGGTCCTCGACGGCCGCAGGGTCCTCCTGCTGCTCGACGACGCCCGCGACACCGCGCAGGTCAAGCCGCTGCTGCCGGGCGCCGTCCACTGCGCGGTCGTGGTGACCAGCCGGGCCCACCTCTCCGGTGTGCCGTCCGGCACGCACGTCCAGCTCGCGGAGTTCAGCCCGGCCGAAGCCCTGTCCCTGCTGCGGCACATCGTCGGCGCACACCGGGTCGACCGCGAGGAGGCCGCCGCGGTCGCCCTGGTCGGCGCCTGCGCCCATCTGCCCCTGGCGGTGCGCATCGTGGCCGCCCGGCTGGCCGCCCGGCCGGGCTGGACGGTGGCGTACCTGCTGGCCCGGCTGGCGGACGAACGACGGCGGCTGAGCGAACTGCGGGCCGACGACCTGGCCGTCTCCGCCGTCTTCGAGCTCGGTTACCGCCAGTTGACCGCGAGACAGGCGATGGTGTTCCGTTCGCTGGCTCCGGTGGCCTGGCCGAGCATCGGCCTGCCCGCCGCGGCGGCGGCGCTGGGTCTTGGCGAGTCGGAGACGGAGACCCTGCTGGAAGCGCTGGTGGATGCCGCGCTGCTCGAATCACCGGAAGCGGGACGCTACCGCTACCACGAGCTCGGCCGGGACTTCGCGCTGCATCTGCCGCGGCCGGACACCGGTGCGTCGGGCGACGCGGACTTCGCGGTGGAGCGCCGACTGCTCCACCATCTGCTGCGGATGGCGGCCGAGGCGTTCCAGCGGATGGTGCCGGGGGACTCGGTGCACAGCACGATCTCCGTCGTGACCGCGGAGCCGGGAGAGAACGGGCTCGCGACCTTGGCGCAGGCGCGCGCATGGGTCATGGCGGAGTTCGACTGCGCCGTCCACGCCGTCCAGCTCCTGGTCGCGCGAGGGGACAGCGCCGAACCGGACCTGCTGACAGTGGCGGCGGACATGCTGGTGGCCCTCAGCTCGTTCGGCCAGGACATCCCGTACGGGCGGATGGCCCTCACGGCAAGGGCGCTGGCCCGGATCTCGGCACAGCACGGCAACCACCACGCTGCCGGGCGTGCCCACTTCATCTGCGGCAACGCGGCGCTCCAGGCGACCCAGCTGGCGCAGGCCCGGGCCGACTCCCAACTGGCCGCCGAGGCATGCCGCCGGGCCGGGGACCGCGCCATCCTGCAACAGGCGTACAACGACCTGGGAGTCATCGCCCAGTTCGAGCAGCGCTACGACGACGCGGCCGAGCACTTCGACCAGGCGCTCGCCCTGGCCCGGGAGCTGGGGCACCGCTCGGGCGGACTGACCACCACCCTCAACGCCGCGCTGGCCAGGATCCGCGGGGGCAGGGCCGACGAGGCGCTGCCCGCCTGCGACGAGGCGTTGAGCGCCCTGCGCGAGATGGCGGACCACCACGGCATCGCCCACGCACTGTGCGTACGCGGCCAGGCCCTGCACGAACTGGACCGTTTGCCGGAGGCACTGGCCGACTACGCGCAGTGCCTGGAGGTCTGCGAAGCCGAGAGGATTCCGGGCCAGCGGGCGCAGGCCCTGTACCGCTGTGCCGAGACCCTGCGCGTCCTGGGCCGCGTCGAGCCGGCACTGGACGCGGCCGGCCGCGCGGTGGCCTACTTCCGGACCGTGCCCGACCGTGACCGCGACCGCGGGTACGCGCTGCTGATCCACGCCCGTATCTCCGCCGACGCCGGTCACGACGAACAGGCGCTGGCCCACGCCCGGGAGGCGCTGGAGGTCTTCACCCGGGCCGGTCTGCCCGAGGCCGCACGGGCGCGGCTGCTCGTGGACGCCACCGGGGTCATGGCGGTGCAGGGCAGGGGGGTCCGCCCTACACCGGCATGACCCCGGTGGCAGCCTCCGTCACGCCTTGGTGTTGAACTCCTCGGGGTCGCCCTTCCCGTGGTGGAGGGGGCCGTCGGCCAGGGAGGTCCGTGCCGCATCACCGGAGTGGGCCGCGGACAGGACCGGTCCCGAGACGGCGAGGAGGGCAGCGACGAGCGCCGGGACGAGAACGGTCATACGGCGGGCGCCGGACTTCAGGTTGTGCTGCACGGGATTCCCTGTCTTTCGAGGAGGCCTACGGCTGCGACCTGGCCTTCGGGCTGTTCTGCGCCGAGTGTCGCAGCGGGGCATCTATGTTTCATATACGGGCGATCGCGGACGTGGCCGCGGCCGGCCGCATCCAGCGATGCCCGGGCAATCGCGGAGCGCGGGCGTTGATCGTGGAAGCATGCCCGCATGGACACTCCCGCCGACGACGGCACACCAAAGCAAGCGGGCTACCGCCGGTCGGCGGGGTCGCCGCGCGGCGAGGCCCGACGCCGTGACCTGCTCGACCGCGTCACCGACGACCTCGCCGTCAACGGCCTGGTCGACTTCTCGCTCCGGCGTGCCGCGCGCGCGGCGGGCACGACGCACAAGGTGCTCCTGTACTACTTCGACGGGGCCGACGACCTGCTCAAGCAGTCGATCTTCCAACTGCGCGAGAAGCGCATAGGACAGGCGTGGGCCGCCGCCACCGACGAAGGGTCGGCGCGTCGCACCCTGGCGGAGTGGGTGCGCACGGTGTGGCCCGGCCTCGTCGGAGCGGAGGCGCGCGTACTGGAGCAGGCCATCGGCCTGGCGATGTACGACCCGGACCGCTATGCGGAACTCGGCCGGGGGGCGTCGGAGCAGTATCTGCCCGTGCTGCTGTCCGTATGCCCGGAGCACTGGTCCGGACAGCGCAAGCACGAGGTCGCCGAGATGGTCCTCGCGACGTTGCGGGGTTTCCTGGTGGACGCGCGGACCGGCGGCGGCACGGAGGGGGTCGCGGCCGGCTTCGAGGCGCTGGCCCGCGCACTGGAGCGGGAGGAGGCCACGTGACCCCTGCCGGCCCGCTCAACTCACCTTGGGGTGCGGCCCGTTGATCCGCATGGACAGTATGTGAACCACGTGGTTCACTTTCTCCGTGGGGTGGAGACTCAACCACTCGGAGGTCGACATGAGTGCGTCCGTAGAGCGCGAGAAGGTCCGTTTCGCCAGTGGTGGCGCCGAGTGCGCCGCCTGGCACTATCCGGGTACCAGCCAGGCGTGCGTGATCATGGCCGCCGGTGGTGCGGTGACCAAGGAGCCCGGCACCGACCCGTTCGCCAGGCGGTTTCACGACGCCGGATTCTCGGTCCTCGCCTTCGACTACCGGCACTTGGGGGAGAGCGGCGGCCATCCGCGCCAGGTGGTGCCCATCGGTGAGCAACTGGCCGACTGGCAGGCCGCGATCGCCTGTGCCGCGACGCTGCCGGGAGTCGACCCGGCCAGACTCGTTATCTGGGGTTTCTCCCTGTCGGGCGGCCACGTGTTCCCCGTCGCGGCGCGCAACCCGCAGCTGGCGGCGGCGATCGCGCAGACGCCGTTCGCCGACGGGCCGGCGGCCACGCGCAGCGCGGCCCGCCACCAGAAGCCGCTCGCGGCGCTGCGCATGACCGGCCGGGCCCTGCTCGACTCCCTCGGACAACTGGTCGGCCTGCGGCCCTTGCTGGTGCCGCTCGCGGGCGAACCCGGGACCGTGGCGCTCCTCACCACACCCGACGGTATCGACGGCGACAGGGCGCTCAACCCGGGCAACGCGTACCCGGAGTGGCAGCAGACGGTCGCCGCCCGCACGGCTCTGCGCCTGATGTTCTACCGGCCCGGACGCCAGGCCTCCCGTATCGCGTGCCCCCTGCTGGTCCTCGTGTGCGACCAGGACCAGTCGGTACTCCCCGGACCCGCCGCCGACGCCGCCCGGCAAGCACCGCACGGGGAACTCGCCCGTATGCCGGGCGGCCACTACGAACCCTTCCTCGACGGCCACGAACGCGCCGCCGACACCGAGCTCGCATTCCTGTTCCGGCACCTGCCCACCGACCCGGCGCCGCATCGCGCCGCCCCCGGCACCGAGGGCGCCACGCTCTGACGTGACGCTGTCGATCGACGCCTGACCGACCCCGACGAGCCGCACCGCCCCCGCAGTCCCGGGTGATCCGGGTCTCACTCGGGCCGTGCGGCTTGGCTATGCAACGAGTTGCATAGAAGGATCGCGGTATGGCGCTCGAACACGCGATCCTCGTCTCCCTGCTGGAGAAACCGGGCTCAGGCTATGAGCTGGCCCGGCGGTTCGAGCGGTCCATCGGCTACTTCTGGACAGCGACGCACCAGCAGATCTACCGCGTCCTCAAGCGCATGGAGAGCGACGGCATGCTCGCCGTCCGCGAGGTGGCCCAGGAGGGCCGGCCGGACAAGAAGGAGTACTCCGTCGCCGGCCCCGGCCGCACCGCCCTCTCCCAGTGGCTGCACGAGCCGATCGAACCCGAGAGCCTGCGGCACGACCTCGCCGTGAAGATCCGCGGTGCGGCCTTCGACGACCCGGCCGCGGTGATCCACGAGGTCGAGCGCCACCGCCAGGTGCACAGCGACCGGCTCGCCCACTACCTCGCCGGGGAACTGCGCGACTTCACCGGCCCCGCAGCCCCCGCTCCGCTCGACACCGGTCAGGAACTGCAGCACGTCGTACTGCGGGGCGGCATCGCGTACGAGCGGATGACGATCGCCTGGCTCGACGACGTCCTCGCCACCATCCACCGGCTGTCCACCGGCGCACCGGCCACCGATGACCACTGACCCTCGACTCCGAACCCCTTTCGAAAGGCGGACCTCCATGGCCGACGCCCTGCTGTTCAACCCGCGTACCTACGACCCGGCGCACTTCGACCCCGAGACCCGCAGGCTGCTGCGCGCCACCGTCGACTGGTTCGAGGACCGCGGCAAGCGCAAGCTGATCGAGGACTACCGCTCCCGCGCCTGGCTCGCGGACTTCCTCGCCTTCTCCGCCAAGGAAGGCCTGTTCGCCACCTTCCTCACCCCGGCCTCGGTCGCCGGGAACGAGGACCAGCGCTGGGACACGGCCCGGATCGCGGCCCTCAACGAGATCTTCGGGTTCTACGGCCTCGACTACTGGTACGCCTGGCAGGTCACCATCCTCGGCCTCGGCCCCGTCTGGCAGAGCGACAACGCCGCCGCCCGTGCCCGCGCGGCCGGACTCCTCTCCCAGGGCGAGGTGTTCGCCTTCGGCCTGTCCGAGAAGACGCACGGCGCCGACATCTACTCCACCGACATGCTTCTTGAGCCCGACGGCGACGGCGGCTTCCGGGCCACCGGCTCCAAGTACTACATCGGCAATGGCAACGCCGCCGGGCTCGTGTCCGTCTTCGGCCGCCGCACCGACGTCGAGGGCCCGGACGGCTACGTCTTCTTCGCCGCCGACAGCCGCCACCCCGCGTACCACCTCGTCAAGAACGTCGTGGACTCCTCCAAGTACGTCAGCGAGTTCCGCCTGGAGGACTACCCGGTCGGCCCGGACGACGTCCTGCACACCGGCCGCGCCGCCTTCGACGCCGCCCTCAACACGGTCAACGTCGGCAAGTTCAACCTGTGCACCGCCTCGATCGGCATCTGCGAGCACGCGATGTACGAGGCCGTCACCCACGCGCACAACCGCATCCTGTACGGCCGTCCCGTCACCGCCTTCCCGCATGTACGGCGTGAGCTGACCGACGCGTACGTCCGTCTCGTCGGGATGAAGCTGTTCAGCGACCGCGCCGTCGACTACTTCCGCTCCGCCGGACCCGACGACCGCCGCTACCTCCTCTTCAACCCGATGACGAAGATGAAGGTGACCACGGAGGGCGAGAAGGTCATCGACCTGATGTGGGACGTCATCGCCGCCAAGGGCTTCGAGAAGGACAACTACTTCGCCCAGGCGGCTATCGAGATCCGCGGACTGCCCAAGCTGGAGGGCACGGTCCACGTCAACCTCGCGCTGATCCTCAAGTTCATGCGCAACCACCTGCTGGCCCCCGCCGAGTACGCGCCCGTCCCCACCCGCCTCGACGCGGCCGACGACGCGTTCCTGTTCCAGCAGGGTCCGGCCCGGGGTCTGGGCTCGGTACGCTTCCACGACTGGCGCGCGGCCTACGACGGCTACGCCGCACTCCCCAACGTCGCCCGCCTCCGCGAGCAGGCCGACGCGCTGTGCGAGTTCGTCACCACCGCGGCCCCCGGCGAGGAGCAGAGCCGCGACCTCGACCTCCTGCTCGCCGTCGGCCAGCTGTTCGCGCTCGTCGTCCACGGCCAGCTGATCCTGGAGCAGGCCCGTCTGACGGGCCTGGACGAAGACGTGCTGGACGAGCTGTTCGCCGTTCTCGTACGTGACTTCTCCGCGCACGCCGTGGAGCTGTACGGCAAGGACTCCGCCACCGGGCAGCAGCAGACCTGGGCGCTCGGCGCGGTCCGGCGTCCCGTCGTGGACGAGGCCCGCTCGGCGCGCGTCTGGGAGCGTGTCGAGGCGCTGTCCGGGGCGTACGAGATGCAGCCGTGATGCGCTGACCCCACCTGCCTTGGCCCACCGGCGCGTCAGCCGCCGGTGGGCCATTCGCGTCTCCCGACGGTGACGGGCGCCGCGCCACTCACTGGGCGAACGGGCCCTCGGCCGTGAAGCGGCGCAGCTGGTGGGCGAAGGCCTCGGCCTCACCCGGCGGCCAGGAGGACAGGCTGGCAGTGATGTGGGCGGCCAGCCGCGTACGCAGCTCTGTCACCGCGAGCCGGCCTTCCTCGGTGAGGACGAGCAGCTGTGCCCGCCGGTCGTCGGGGTCCGCCTCACGGCGGACGAGCCCGGCGGCCTCCAGCCGGGAGGCACGGCGGGTGACACCGGAGCGGTCGATTCCGACATCGGGGGCCAGCTCGGCCGCGCTGCGCGGCCCCGTCCGTGCCAGTGCGCTGAGCACCGGGTACGTCACCTCGTCCACCCCCTCGCCCATGTCGGTGGTGAGCTGTTGGTGCAGCTGCGCGCGCGTGGTGCGGCGCAGCAGAATCCCCAGCGCATCCGCGATCTCATGCCCTACTTCGTTGTCCACCTCCCAAGAATAGCGTGCGCAGCGCACGCGTTCCCTGTTACGGTGTCATCGATGCGTGCGCCGCGCACGCACTACGGGCTTGTGTGAAGGGAACCACCATGAACCGCACCGGCATCAGCGCCGCCCTCGACGACCTGCTGTTCAACCGCGACATCACCGTGGAGGCGGCGGCCGAGCGCCACTTCACCGCGCAGTACCGCCAGCGCACCGACGGGGAGTGGGCCGACCGCGCCGAGTTCATCGAGCACATCTCCCATCTGCGGACCGTCGTCGCCGACGGCCGTGTCACGGTGCACGAGGAGCTGTACGACGGCGGCAAGTACGCCGACCGGCACACCGTCGACGTCACGAAGAAGGACGGCTCGACGGTGAGCATGGAGGTGTACGTGTTCGCCGACCTCGCGCCCGACGGACGCTTCCACCGCATCGAGGAGACCACCTTGATGCTCCGGGGCTCCGACGCCGACCGGAATCTGGGCAGCGCCCGCTGAGGCACCGTCGACGCCATCGAGGTCGCGGGACATGATGTTTCGACGAGCGAAAGGATTCTTCATGCCTGACCTGTCCCAGTCGAACGGATCTCCCGTCAGCACTTCCAACAGTCGTGGGGGCGCCCGCGGTTCCGAGACGCTCACCGGCAGCATCGAGGTGGACTTCCCCGAGTTCCGCACGCCGCCCCCCGAGCCGATGGGGTTACTGGCCTTATGGCTGGAGAGCAGCATCGCGCACCGGGTGCGGGAGCCGCGCGCGCTGGCCCTGGCCACCGCCGACACCCGGGGCCGTACAACCTCCCGCATCGTGGTGCTCAGCGCGTTGACGGACGCCGGGATCGTCTTCCTCACCCACTCCGACAGCCAAAAGGGCCGGGAACTGGCGGAGAACCCTTGGGCGTCCGGCGTCCTGTACTGGAGGGAGACCAGTCAGCAGATCACGCTGGCGGGCCCGGTGAGTCGCTTGTCCGACGCCGAGGCGGACAGCATGTGGTTCGCGCGGCCCGTCTTCACGCACGCCATGAGCACCGCCTCCCGGCAGAGCCGGCCGCTGGACGACCTCGATCATGTGGAGCAACTGCGGTCCAGCGCACGGGCGCTGGGTGAACCGCAGCAGCCGCTGCCGCGCCCCGCGACCTTCACGGCCTACCGGCTCACGCCCGACTCCGTGGAGTTCTGGGCCACCGGCACCGAGCGGCTGCACGAGAGGCTGCGCTACGACCGCACCGACGGTGGCTGGAAGACGAGCAGGCTCCAGCCGTGACGGCCGTAGAACACTGACAGTCTTGCCCGACCGACGGGGACTTCGGGGCCGGGACGGGGTAGCGCTCATCGGGTACGCGCCGGCCCGGCCCGGCTCCGTCACGTCGTGTGGAGCCTCAGTCGGCCACGACCGCCTCGATCACCGACGCGTGCGGCGAGGCTTCCAGAACACGTGCGACCGCGAATCCCGCCCTGGCGAGCAGCGCCTCGTATTCCGCGCGGGTGCGGCCCTTTCCGTTCAGGACCGTCATCATCAGCACATCGATGGTCTTCCCCGGGTGCGGGTCGTTGCCCGCCGGGATCATCGCGTTGATGACAAGGAGGCGTCCGCCCGCGGGCATGGCCTCGCGGCATGTCCGCAGGATGCGGACGCACTCCTCGTCCGGCCAGCTGGCCAGCACGTGCTTGAGGAGGTAGACGTCGGCGCCGGACGGCACGGAGGCGAAGAAGTCCCCGGCCTGGGCGCTCCAGCGTCCGGCCAATTCCGGGATGTCGAGTACGTGCCCGGCCACCACGCTGTCCAGGTCGACCAGGGTGCCCGTCATGTGCGGGTTGCGACGCAGGATCGCGCGCAGCAGACCACCGCGCCCGCCGCCCACGTCGACGGCGCTCGTGGCCCCGGAGAGGTCGACGGCCTCGACGACGTCGTTGCTGAGCGTCTCGGAGAACGCCGCCATGCTGGAGTTGAAGGCCTTGCCGAGTTCCGGGTCGGCGGCGACGTGGTCGTAGAAGGGGACGCCGTACACGTTCTCGAAGGCGGTGCTGCCCGTGCGTACGGCCTCGTGGAGCTGGGCAGCCGACTGCCAGAAGACCGGCTCGCCGCGCACCATGATGTAGTCGCGCAGCGACCGCTCGGTGTCCGTGCGCAGTGGCTGCGCGAGAGGTGTGAGGTGGAAGCGGCCCTCTTCGTCCTCGCGGAAGACACCCTTGGTGGCGAGGAACCGCAGGAGCCGGTAGAGGTGGGGGCCGTCGACTTCCGCGGCCTTGGCGAGTTCGTCGGCGCTGCGCGGTCCGCCCGCCAGGTGGTCGGCGATACCGAAGCGCGCGGCGGTGTGCAGGGCCGCCGAGTACAGGTAGCCCAGGGAGAGTTCGAGTAACTCGCCCGTCACCTCGTCCGGGGCGGCGGGGGAGCCGGGGGGCTGTTCGGCTTCCGATCCGTGCGGGGTGCCGGATGTCTGCGAAGCTCCTGTGGCTTCCGGGCGAGCGCCTGCCATCGGTGAGGTCCCCTCTCTCATCCCTTGTGTGGCACAAGGGTGCATGGAATGTATGTACGATCCAGCAGCGGCGCTCCAGCCTACGTCCGGCACTTTGCGTTTCGCTCAAGTACCGCGTGAGTTGCTCCGAGTCGGCGCAGTGCGTGCGCCGGCGCCCGCGTGGCGGCTACGGGAGCCGCGAGCCCAGCCGCGTCCTGAGCCATTCGAGTGCGGCGGCGCCCTGCGCGGCCTGGAAGGCGCGCAGGGTCGGCAGTCCGGGCGGCGCGCTCCGCAGCGACTGGCGTACGAAATAGCCGGCCAGCCCGGCGAGGGTGGCGGTCACACCTTCGGGCTCGGCGTCCCGGCCCACCGGGTGTGCGGTGAAGAGCTCGTCGGGGTCGGGGCCTCCCTGGGCACGCACGCAGGGCAGCATCAGGAGCAGGTCGAACCAGGGCGCGGCCCGCACGGCGTGCGGCCAGTCCACGAAGACGACGCGGCCGTCTGCGGTCAGCAGGATGTTGTCGGCGCGCAGGTCGCCGTGGGCGAGAGTATCGCCCGAGGCGAACTCACCCCAGGGCGCGGCGAGGTCGGCGAGAGCGGCCAGGTTCCGCTGGACCCAGGGATCGAGCCGGTCCCGGCGGCTTTCGCTGTCTCCGTCCCCGTCGAGGAGTTGCTCCCACCCACGGAAGGACTCCGCCTCGCTCTCCACGACGGAACGGACGTCGAGGGGCGCGGGGGTGAGGGTGTGCGCGAGCTCGCCCACCGCGTGCAGGACGCGCGACAACTCGTCCGCCCGCCACGGCACGTGGGGCTGACGTCCGTCGACGTCCTCGAAGGCAAGAGCCACCCAGGTCGCGTCGTCGTGGGTGGCCAGCAGCCGCGGGGCGGGCACACCGAGCGGCAGGGCGGCGGAGACGCGGGCCTCGGCGCGGTGGAGCACCGGACTGCCGGGGTTGGCCTCGGCGCTCACCGCCTTCACGAAGGCGCGCCGCCCGTCCGCCAGCCGCACGCGCGCGGCCACTCCGGGCGAGAATCCGCCGCGCTGGGTCACCGCGTCGGTGACCGGCGCGCCCAGTCTTGCCTCAAGTCGGCACCGGACGTGCTCGGGGACCTGGCCCCAGTCGGTGCGGACTCCGGTGGCGGGCGGTGCGCTGATGTTCATGCCGTCATGGTCGACGAGGCGGCACGGCGAAAGCGAGAGGTTTTTGTGTGGGTGCACTCACACGACCGGTCGGCCCCCCGCCACACGTCTCAGGTGTGGCGGGGGACGTTTGCCGTCAGGCGCTCGTGAGGATGACGAGTTGCCGGGTCGCGCGGGTCATCGCGACATAGCGGTCGACGGCTCCTTCGATGCCGCTGCCGTACGTCTGCGGGTCGATGAGGACGACCAGGTCGAACTCCAGCCCCTTCGACAGTGTCGGCGTCAGCGAACGCACCCGGGACGTCTCCCGGAACCCCGGATCACCGATGACGCAGGCCACCCCCTCGTCATGTGCCGCGAGCCAGCCGTCGAGGATCGAGTCCAGCTCCGAAACCGGTCCGTGGACGACGGGGATGCCGCTGCTGCGGATCGAGGTCGGCACGTTGGCGTCCGGAAGTGCGGCCCGGATGACCGGCGCGGCTTCCGTCATGACCTCTTCCGGCGTCCGGTAGTTGACGCTCAGGGAGGCCACCTCGATCCGGTCGAGCCCGATCCGCTCCAGCCGGTCCCGCCACGACTCGGTGAACCCGTGCCGGGCCTGGGCGCGGTCGCCCACGATGGTGAAGCTCCGGGACGGGCAGCGCAGCAGCAGCATCTGCCACTCGGCGTCGGTCAGTTCCTGGGCCTCGTCCACGATGATGTGGGCGAACGGGCCGGCGAGCAGGTCCGGTTCGGCGGAGGGCAGTGCGCTCTCGTCGATCAGGGTGTCCTGCAGGTCCCGTCCGCGCAGCATCCCCAACGCGCCTTCGCTCTCGTCGATCTCGACGTTCTGCAGCAGGCTGTCCATGACGTCGGCCCGACGGGCGCGTTCTGCGGCTGCTGCTGCCGCGCGGCGATGCTTGCGCGTGGACGCCTCCGCGTCGCCGAGCCGTTGCCGTGCGGTGTCCAGGAGCGGCAGGTCGGACACCGTCCAGGCCCGGGCCTCCTCGCGCTGGAGCTTGCGTACGTCGTCGGCGCTGAGCCAGGGGGCGCACTTGCGCAGGTAGGCGGGCACCGACCACAGGTCACCGACGAGGTCGGTCGCCTCCAGCATCGGCCACGCGCGGTTCAGGGTCCCGATCAGCTCCCGGTTCTGCAGCAGCGACCTCCGGAGCAGCTGGGGCGAGACCTCGTCGTCGTCCTCGTACTCGTCGGAGTGCTTGTCCATCAGGATCGTGAGCAGCTCCTCCAGGATCTGGTCGCGCGCCTCGTTGTGCGGGGTGCCGGGCTCCACGGCTGCGAACGCAGCGGCCCAGTCGGCGGCGCTCAGCCAGACGTCGGACCAGTGGGTCGAGACCGTCATTCCCTTGGTGGGCGCCTCCTCGTACATGCCGACGGCCGGCTCGATCGCCTTCGCCATGTCCGCGGACGACTTCAGACGGGCCACGTCCGGGTCGGTCTCGGTCGCCGCTGCGGCTCCCTCGGCGACCAGGTCCCGCACCAGGCAGGTCTGCACGCCCTCCTCGCCGAGGCTGGGCAGGACGTCGGCGACGTAGTCCAGGTAGGGCCGGTGCGGGCCGACGAACAGCACGCCGCCCCGGCGGTGGCCGAGACGCGGGTCGGAGTAGAGCAGGTGGGCGGCGCGGTGCAGGGCGACGACGGTCTTGCCCGTACCCGGGCCACCGTCGACGACGAGAGCTCCGCGCGATCCCGCGCGGATGACGGCGTCCTGGTCGGACTGGATGGTGGAGAGCACGTCGCGCATCCGGGCCGACCGGTTGCCGCCCAGGCTGGCGATGAACGCGGACTGGTCGTCGAGTGCGGCGCGCCCCTCCAGCCCCTCGGGGGTGAACACCTCGTCCCAGTAGTCGTTGATCCGGCCGCGCGTCCAGCGGTACCTGCGGCGGCTCGTCAGACCCATCGGGTTGGCGTGGGTCGCCGCGAAGAACGGCTCGGCCGCAGGGGAACGCCAGTCGACGAGCAGCCGGCGGCCCGTGCTGTCGGTGAGACCGAGGCGTCCGATGTACACGGGCTCGGCGTCGTCCTTGGGAACGAAGTGCCCGAGGCACAGGTCCAGGCCGAAGCGGCGCAGGGTGCGCAGGCGGCCGGTCAACCGGTGGATCTCCATGTCCCGGTCCATCGCCTCCCGGCCGATGCCGCCGGGCGCCCTGCGCGCGGCTTCAAGGCGGTCGGACAGTTCGGCGATCGACTGCGCAAGGCTCTCCGCTATCGCCGCGAAGTGCTGCTCGTCGCCGTCGATCAGCGCCGGGTCGGCCTTGAGGGAGAGGCGCTCGGGAAGGTCGAACGCGCTGGTGGTCACGGTGTTCACGCCATCAGCTCCGATCCGAGGCCGCTGCCGCGTCGACCGACTGCGCACACACCCGCAGCCCGGTGCCGAGCGCCCGCCGACGGCAGCGTGAGCCCTCCAACCAGCTCGACGTCACCGCACGACCTGTGAACCGACAACAACACACGCACTTCGTGAGTCCCCCTTTTTTTGCTTCAGGTGCTGACCTGGATGCACGATTCTGTCCCACCCCTGGGGCCTTGCGGCAAGCCCCCCAGTGCGCTATAAGTTGAGAGTGGCAAGGAGTAGTTATACCTCCTTGCCTTTTTGTTTGCTCCGAACAGTCAAACCCTCGCTGCCGCAGCGCGCCGCGCCCGCGCTCGACGCCATGGCGGGTGCGGGCGCGGTGCGTCCCGGGGTGGGCGTTCAGATCGTGGTCACACGCCGCCTTCGCTTTCGGGAGGGTGAACCCCCCCTTTGTACCGCCAGTGGCCGGTGGAGAGGGTGCCGGTGCCGGCCTGGCCGTTGTCGGCCCGGTAGAACAGGATCGAGCTGCTCGGGGTGGTGCTGTTGCAGTACGTCGAAGCGGCGTTCGCGGGGATCGCGGGCCCGGCCAGCAGGGCGGCCGTCGCGGACGTGGCAGTGGCAAGCGCGGCCGCCAGGGATTTCCTCATGACTCTCCCTCATTTCCTCGCACTTGGACGCGTGCGGCAGGCCACCGGGGCGCGCTGGAGTTCCCCGCGCCGCCACGAGGGCGCTGACCAGGGTGAATCCCTATGGCGGTAGCGTGGCGATCATGGCGGACTGGAACATACGGGCGGCGTCGACGGCAGACGTCGAAGCGGCGGTCGAGCTGCGTGCGGTCGTGATGCGGGCGGATCTGGAACGGCTCGGGCGGTACGACGCGCAGCGGGTGCGGCAGCGGCTGCGCGACCGCTTCGACCCGGCCCACACCTGGGTGATCGAGGTGGGCGATGCGTTCGCCCGGCTGTGTGGCCCTGCGCCCGGCGGAGGAGCAGCCAGCCACCGGGTCGCAGCGCCTGGACCATCCGGCGCAGGGCCTCGGTGCGGTCGCTGACGTGTGTCAGGACCAGCCGGGCATGTACGAGGTCGAACCCACCGGGCGGCGGCGGATCGGCTGCCACGTCGTGGGACAGCACCTCGATCACGCCGTCGGCGACGCCCCGGGTCCAGGACACGTCGATGTCGGTGGCGATCACCGTGCCCGTCGGAGCGACCCGCTCGGCCAGCCCGAGGGGCACGGAGGGACCACCGGCGCCGACCTCCCAGCACCGCGTGCCGGGACCGATCCCGAGCTGGTCCACGTGCCGGAACGTCACCGGGTCGAAGAGTTCGGCGAGGGCGCCGAAGCGGACGCCCGCCTCCGACTGCTGGTTGTCCAGCAGGTAGCCGCGGTCCGTGTCGTACTCAGCCATCTGACGATCGTGGCAGACGGACGCAGGGCGATCACTGGCCGCGTCGGCTGGCCCTGGATGCCGTGGCCGCCGGTGCCGCTTGGCCGACGGTGGTGCTTGGACATGTCGTAGTGGCCGCCAGTGGGAGGGGGACCGACGAGGTCCGTGGCGCGCTCCCGGTGCCGGGTCAAGAGGCTGCGGCCCCGACCTCCCGCGCAGCAGCCAGATAGGCGAGAACCAGGGGCCGTCTGTCGTCCTGGCGGGCGGCCACCGCCAGTTGGGACGGGGAGATGCCCCGGACCGGCACGGCGATCACCTCGTCCCGGGCGACCAGCGGGGCATTGCCCGCGGCCAGCAGTGCCACCCCCTGGCCGCTCGCGACCGCCTCGTGGGTCTCCTCGGCGCTGGCCACCACCGCGCCGATGAGGGGCTGGCGACCGGCGCGGGCGTCGAGGGCGAGCCAGTAGTCCCGCAGCGGGCCGGCCTGCGGCGGCAGAGCGAGGAAGGGCTCGTCCAGCAGGTCGGTGAAGTCCACTTTCCCCCCGGGGTCGGCCGCGGCGCGTGCCGCCAGCGGGTGCCCGTGCGGCAGTGCGACCAGCCGGGGCTCGCGGGCCACCACCGCATGCTGGTAGCGGTCCCCGTCCGGCAGCGGCAGCCAGACGAAGGCCACATCACTGGATCCATCCGCCAATCCGGCGCTGGGGTCAGCCCAGTTGACCTGACGCAGGACGGGCCGTGCGTCCGGGTGCCGGGAGACGAGGCGGGTCCGCAGGGCGGGGAGGAGCCCACGGCCCGGGCTGGTGGACATGCCGATCACCAGGGCACACCGCTCGGCGGTCTTCGCCTCCTCCACCGCTTCCTCCGCGCTCTGCCAGACGGCCAGCACCTGGCGGGCGTGCGGCAGCAGGGCCTGCCCCACCGCGGTCAACCGCACGGTGCGCCGGTCCCGTTGGAACAGTTCCGCTCCGAGCTGCTTCTCCAGCATCCGTATCTGTTTGCTCAGCGCGGGCTGGGAGACGAACAGTCTCTCGGCGGCCCGGGTGAAGCTCAGTTCCTCGGCGACGGCGGTGAAGTAGCGAAGATCGCGCCCATGCACATCCATAACTCATGGCTATCACAACAGGTCTTGGACGCGTCCCCGGTTCCGGGCGAAGGATGGAGCCTGTCGACGGGGGAGCCCCGAACGGCAGTTGACGAGGGAGCAGAAGATGAGCAGTAACGCCAAGGTCTGGCTGGTCACCGGCGCGAGCAGCGGTTTCGGGCGGGCCATCACCGAGGCCGCGGTCGCCGCCGGCGACACGGTGATCGGCACGGCCCGGCGGACGGAGGCGCTGGACGACCTGGTCGCCGCGTACCCCGACCGCGTGGAAGCGATCAGCCTGGACCTCACCGACGGCGAGCGGATCGACGCCGTGGCCGCCGACATCCTGGCCCGCTACGGCAGGGTGGACGTGCTGGTGAACAACGCCGGCCGCACCCAGGTCGGGGCGTTCGAGGAGACCACCGACCGGGAGCTGCGCGACCTCTTTGAGCTGCACGTGTTCGGCCCGGCCCGGCTGACCCGGGTGCTGCTGCCGCAGATGAGGGAGCGGGGCAGCGGATCGATCGTGAACATCAGCAGCTTCGGCGGGCAGCTGTCCTTCGCCGGGTTCTCCGCGTACAGCGCGACCAAAGCGGCGCTGGAGCAGTTGTCGGAGGCCTTGGCCGACGAGGTGACGCCGTTCGGCATCAAGGTGCTGATCGTGGAGCCCGGCGCGTTCCGCACCAACCTGTTCGGCAAGGGCGCGGCGTACTTCTCCGAGGAGAACCCGGCGTACGCGGAGAAGGTCGGCGTGACCCGGCAGATGGTGCGGGGCAGCGGCGGCGACCAGCCCGGCGATCCGGCGAAGGCCGCGGCGGCCATCCGGCTGGCCCTGGACGCCGAGAAGACCCCGCTCCGCCTCGCCCTCGGCGGCGACGCGGTCGACTTCCTGACGGCACACCTGGACTCCGTGCGGGCCGAACTCGCCGAGTGGGAGAAGGTTTCCAGGGGGACGGACTTCGACACGGAGTGACGGTCGGGGGGACCCCTCCGGGGTGCTTCGGCGTGCTGTACGGGAACCGCCACCGGCCGGGCACCAGCGCCGGCGCTACCGGGGACGCGTCGGGGATCCACCTGACCACCAGCGCCGCAGGGGCCCACTCGGTGTCCTTCCGGCACACGTTGGAGAAGGCGGCCGGGGGCATCCCGGTGGTGCTCGAACAGGGCGAGCCCGCCACCGACATGACCGGCTGAAGCCTTCCCCCCCCGTACGCCTCGTCGGATCAGAGCGGTGTCAGGACCATCATGACTTCGTCGCGGTCGTCCCCCGGGGCGAGGCGAAGGGCGCCCGGCCAACGGCCGATCTCCTTCCAGCCGAGGCGGCCGTAGAAGTCCTCCAGGCCGGCACTGCCGCGTGCGGCCAAGTGGAGTTGTTCCAGGCCCATCTCCTCGCGGGCGATCTCACGCACGTGGTTCATGAGAGCACCCCCGATGCCACGGCCCCGCAGGCCCGTCCGTGTCTGGACGTGGTGGAGCGTCCCCCAGTGGGCGACGAGCTGAAAGGGATCACGGCGTATGTTCAGCCACCCGGCGAGGTCGCCGTCGATGGATGCGACCACGAGGCGGCTCGTCTCCGGGGCAAGTCCCGCGACGAGGGCGTCTACCGCGGGGGCGGCCTGGGGCGCGTCGATGGGCGGGAAGGGGAATCCCGCTGCCCCGCCCGCGTTGGTCACCTCGATCCAGCAGTCGATGAGTGCTTGCCTCAGCTCCGGAGTGACGGCACCGGGGGCTGTGACCTGCCGTAGGTCGAGGGGTCCGCTGTTCATACGGGGATTTTGGCACCCGGCACTGACAGCAGCGGCCAGCGCCGGGTCCGCGCGGACAGGGGGTGGTCAGCGGCAGAGGGCCGCGTCCACGACACCCTCCACGTGCTTCATGGGCGTCTTGTCGTCCTGCTGGACGGTCACCGCGACGTTGGCGGCGCGGCCTTTCTCGTTGACTCCGCCCCGGGTCTCGTATCCGGGGAAGCTACCGCCGTGACCCCAGTAGACACCGCCGCACGACAGTGGGGTGCTCACGAGCCCCAGTCCGTAGCGGGCGCCGGAGGCGAAGGGGGCTCCGGCGCGGACGGTGGTGCGCATCTGGGCCAGCTGGGCCTCCGGGAGGAGACTGCCGTCGAGGAGCGCGGTGAAGAACCGGTTCAGGTCGGAGTTGGTGGAGATGATCTGGCCTGCCGCCCAGGCCCAGGAGGGGTCCATCTCCGTGACGTCTTGCAGAGGCTGGTCTGCTGAACCCCGGTAGTAGCCATGGGGATGGGGTTCCCGGATGGTCGCGTCACGGGGAGCGGGGAAGTAGGTGTGGCGCAGCCCGAGGGGCTTGATGACGCGCCGGTCCACCTCTTCGGCGAGGGGGTGCTTGGTGACCTTCTCGACGAGCAGGCCCGCCAGCACATAGTTCGTGTTGCTGTACTTCCATCCCTCCCCGGGGTCGAAGTCCGCCTTGTGCTGGAGGGCGAGGTCGAGGAGCTTGCGGGGTTCGTAGTACCGGACGTCTTCGTCGAGGTATTTGAGGTAGTCGGGAAGCCCGCTGGTCTGTTGCAGGATCTGGCGGACCTTGATCCGGCGTCCGTCGATGCCGTCCCCGCGTACGAGGCCCGGCAGATAGGTGTCGACCGGGGCGTCGAGGCGGATCCTCCCTTCAGCGACCAGTTGCAGCACGACCACCGCGGTGAACGTCTTGGTGTTGCTGCCGATCCGCACCTGACCGTCCTCGGGCACCTTCGCCCCGGTGGCCACGTCGCCGACCCCTGCGGTGTACGTACGGTTGTGGCCGTCGCGGTCCTTGACGCTGGCCAGAGCGGCGGGCAGGCCATCGGAGTGCACCAGTGCGTTGAGGCCCTGCTGGACGGTGTCCGGCCTGGCGGCAGCGGATGCCGGGGGCGGCGTCAGGGCACCCATCGCCATGACACCCATGGCCACCGCGATCGCGGTCGGCACGGCCATGGGCCGGCCGCTCTGCTGCCGCCCGGAAGAACGGAACCTCTGCCATGCTTGCTCGCGCACGAGTCGACTCCTGGAGAATCGTTGGGATGCGGCGGTATGTGCCGGCCCCAGCTTCTCCGGATGCGACCACCCCGGGCGATCCTGCTACCCGCCCGGCTCCAGGTGGGGCTAACCCCCGGTGGCTCGGCCATCGAGCCCACCGGGGGTTCGTCCACTAGGGCGTGTTTCGAAAGTAGCGTCGTCCGCCCGAAGGGCGGGCCCGGCGGCGTCTGGTGCGTGCGATCGCAAGGCGGAGGGTCGCCCCGATACTGGTTGTATCGGGGTGATCCCGACAACGCGGCGAGCGTGCGTGCCAGACGCCGCCGGGCAGACGGGACTTTCGAAACACGCCCTAGGCGGGATGCCCGGCGGTGATGTCGAGTGTCTGGTGCAGGGACAGCGGCCTGCCGTCTTTCGCCTTGACGACGGTCAGGGGCTCCAGGAGGAACCCCACGTGGTCGCCTCCGTCGAACCGCTCAAGGATCCGCCCGGTGAACCGGGCCACGGCATCGGTCAACAGGGGGGTCCCGTGCGGGTCTTCGGTCCAGTCCAGGCCGTCGAACTTGTCCACTTCGGCCCCGCACAGGGCGCCGAACCGCGCGGCCAGGCCGTGGTCCTGCGGCAGCAGATGCACCGCCAGGACCGTTGCCCGCTCAGCCACCAGGTAGGTGTGGTTGGCCTTGGAGAGCCACACGATGAACCGCTCGGGTTCCAAGGAGCACTGCCCGGCGAAACCGACCAGGCACCCGGCCCGCTGCCCGCCTGCCGACGCGGTCACCACGTACACGGGAGAGTCCACCAGCGCGGTGAAGTCGTCGAAACTCACCTGAAGCCTCCTCGAATCCGGCGGTCGTACGAGGATACGGGCGCGGTGCCGTCCCCTGGCGATGACAGGACCGGGGTGCTGGTCGGACAGTTCGGGAACGCCGACATCTCGTCACTCCGACAAGCAGAGCGGCGCGCCCTGCCCCGCACGGCTCGTCCGAGCAAGCAGAATGGCCCCACACCGAACGCGGAGGTTGTCATGCCGGGATTCCTCGACCGGGCCAAGGAACAGGCCCAGTCCGCCCTCAACCAGGGGAAGCAGAAGGTGGACGAGGTCCAACAGCAACGAGCCGGAAACGACCTGCTGAAGCAGCTCGGGGCGGCCTACTACGCGGAGCGGCGCGGTTCAGGCACCCCCGACGCGACGCAGCAGGCACTGAGCGCCCTGGAAGCCCACGTCGCCGCGCATGGAGACGGCTTCCTGCGCGGATAGCGGAGCGGGCAGGGGTAGGGGTACCGGTACCCCTACCGCCGCCGAGACGGGCCCGCCTCAATCGGCCCGCACTGCACCTGAAGTGCGCTGCCCTGGCGCGGCCTTGATGTGCAGGTGTCCGTCGAGCGGGTAGGCGGGCGGCCATGACGGCAGAATGCGGTCGAACGCGTACCCGCACTTCTCCGCGACGCGGCACGATGCCGCATTGTCCACCTGATGAAGGAGT
Organism: Streptomyces sp. NPDC031265; assembly: GCF_055570295.1. NCBI lineage: Bacteria > Bacillati > Actinomycetota > Actinomycetes > Kitasatosporales > Streptomycetaceae > Streptomyces > Streptomyces sp. NPDC031265. Next base: position 200,079 of record NZ_JBVIHM010000008.1, on the reverse strand, counting down.
TCGAGGCACTCCAGACCATCGGCTAGTCGTCCCCGTCGCCGCCTACGTCCTGATCCCGCTGCTGATGAAGGCCGATTCCGCGCCGGCCCGCCGCTGACCGCGCCACCGACTCGCACCCCTGTGGGCCCGCCCAGATGACGGATCGCGTACGGCTGGCGGACCCGCCTCAGTGACACCTCATGCGCGGCGGGCCGCGATGCGGTCAGGGGCGGGCCAGCGCACCTCGCGTACCCAGCCGAGGTGTTCGAGAAGGCGGATGACGGCGGCGGAGGGGTCGATCTGGCCGCGGTCGACGCCGTGGCGGGCGCTGGTCGGGTCGGCGTGGTGGAGGTTGTGCCAGCTTTCGCCGAACGAGAGCAGGGCCAGCGGCCAGAAGTTGGTGGCCCGGTCGTGGCGCCGGGTGCGGAACGGCCGCTCGCCGATCAGATGACACAGGGAGTTGACGCTCCAGGTCACGTGCTGGAGCAGGGCGATCCGGGCGAATCCGGCCCACAGCAGAGCGGTCACCGCGTACCGCCAGGTGCCTCCGATGGCCCAGCCCGCGCCGAACGGCAGGGCCAGCGTGAGCACGCACAGCGCGGGGAAGGCCCGGGAGATCGCGCGGATGTCGCCGTCCGCCAGCAGATCCGGTGCATAACGCGAGGCCGGTGTCTGCTCGTCGCGGAACAGCCAGCCGATGTGGGCGTGGACGAGACCGCGCAGCTGTCCGCGCAGATGGGTTCCGTAGCGGTACGGGGAGTGCGGGTCGCCCGGGCGGTCGGTGAAGGCGTGATGGCGCCGGTGGGTGGCGACCCAGCCGATGGGATCGCCCTGGAAGCTCATCGAGCCCGCCACGGCGAGCGCGATGCGCACGGGACGGGCGGCGGTGTAACTGCCGTGGGTGAGTCCGCGGTGGAAGCCCACGGTCACCCCCAGCCCTGTGACCGTGTAGAGGCCGAGGGCCAGCAGGACGTCCGCGGGATGGATGAGGCTGCCCCAGAGCAGCCAGCCGCCGAGGCCGAGGGCGAGGAACGGGATGACCACGATCGCGCCGGTCACGGCCGCGTACAGCCGTCGGCCGCCGGTGCGCGCGGGCTGCGCGTCATCGACGGGGAAGGGGGTGCTCCCGTCGTACTCCTGCGACGACGGGCTCACCACCGGCGGTCCGACGGGTGGCGGGGAGGTGGAACTGACAGACATACAGGGCTCCTTGACCTCGGTGGGGGTGTGCGGGCGGTGCCGGCCGGGGTCTGGGGCTCTGGGTGTGGGGCGTCGGTGGTGCGGGCTGGAACGGTTGCGGCTCGGACCAGTTGCGGGTCAGCCCGGTTGCGGGTCAGACCGGCTGCTGGATCGCGCCGTTTGCCTTCGGTCCCTGCGCGTGGCCGGCCTTGGCGAGGTCGACCGGCTCGGGTGCCGGTGCGGCGGCTGCGGACTCCCTGCTGAGGAAGGCGCCCAGTTCGCCGATGGTGCTCATCAGCGGGGCGGGGAAGACGACAGTGGTGTTCTTGTCGACACCGATCTCCACGAGGCTCTGCAGGTTGCGGAGTTGGAGGGCCAGGGGGTGGGCCATCATGGTGTCCGAGGCGTCCCCGAGTGCCGCCGCGGCGAGCGATTCGCCTTCCGCGTTGATGATTTTGGCGCGCTTCTCCCGCTCGGCCTCGGCCTGCCGGGCCATGGCGCGTTTCATGCTCTCGGGCAGCTGGATGTCCTTGAGCTCGACCAGGGTGACTTCCACGCCCCACTCGGCGGTGGCGACGTCGAGGATCTCCCGGATGCCCAGGTTGATGCGGTCGGTCTCCGACAGCGTCTCGTCCAGGGTGTGCTGGCCGACGACCTTGCGCAGGGTGGTCTGGGCGATCTGGTTGGTCGCGGCGTGCACGTTCTCGATGGCGATGACCGACTTCACGGCGTCCACGACACGGAAGTACGCCACGGCCGACACGTCGACGCTGACGTTGTCGCGGGTGATGATGCCCTGCGACTGGATCGGCATCGTCACGATGCGCAGCGACACCCGGTGCAGGACGTCGACGATCGGGATGATGGTCCGCAGGCCGGGAGGCCGGGTGCCGGCCAGGCGTCCGAGCCGGAAGAGGACCCCTTGCTCGTACTGCTTGACGATCTTGAGGGTCATGGCCAGCGCCAGCAGCGCGAGGAGGCCGACGACGACGATGAGGATGATCAGAAGCTGCATGTGCCGCTCCTTTCGATGAGGACCCTTGCGGATCCCGAGCGGATTCCGGGCCGTGTGCTCCGGATCAGTGCCCGTGCCGGATCCGGCGCGGGGGGCGCAGACGTCCTCGGCCCCCGTCCCGTTGGTCGCGGCGGGCGGGGGCGGCGAGCGGCTCGGAGTTCCCGGATGCCGACCGTGCGGTCGTGCGGCGGTTGCCCCGGCGGCCGGGTGCGAACCGGCTGTAGCGGTGCAGGACGATCCGCTCGGCGTGCTGGGCGTTGAGCCGGTGGATCAGGCCTGCCGCGCCGATGATCAGGAAGACCATGACGAGGATGGTCAGGGCCGTGGCCATGACGGTCACATCCCGACCAGGAGGCGGCTGGGCCGGGTCGGCGCGCCGACCCGGAGCGACGGGGCGCCGCCCTCGTACTCCCATGCCTCTTCCGGCGCGTCGGCGTCCCGCGACCGACCGGCGGCCGGGGTTCCGCGCAGGCCTTCCTCGGCCGCGATGAGCGCGCTCGCGGTCAGTGGCGGTCCGGTGCCGGCGGTCGCGGCGGCCATCAGCCGTGCGGCGGCGGCCGCAACGGTCTGCGGCGGGATCACCAGCAGATCCCAGCGGCCGACGCTGTAGGACAGCAGGAGCAGCTTGTGTGGATCCAGCTCGGGCGTGAACCAGCCGGCCTTCACCACATGCCCGTGTACGGGGATCTTGCGCGGGATGGCGGGCCAGTACTGGGGATTGACGGCGATACGGGTGATCCGGGCCCACGTGGGGTCCAGCACGTCGATGAGAGCGGGAAGTTCGCTCAGCAGATCGCGGGAGCGGGGCCACCAGGCTCCGTCCAGAAGTCCACGGGCAGCGCCCGTGGCTTTCAGCGCGACGCGGGCGATCGGTGCCGAGTCTGCGGGGCTCTCGCGCCGCGGCCCAGGAAGGTCAATGGTCGCGGACATCACGCGAACCCGTCCCCAGGTCGCTGCCCGTGGACAGCGGCCCGGTGTCTTTGCTCGCCGAGAACGACGCCGACACGGGGGCCAGCGTACGAAATGCTCCCAGTACCTTCAAGGTACTCCTCGGTGAGGCCGAACCGGCGAGTGCAGGGGAGGGAGAATCGCTGTCGAACGCTGCGGGCATCGAGGTCGGACGGCTGTCGAACGCTGCGGGAATCGAGGTCGGACGAAGGCTCGCGGCGGCACGCGGACCCGCCCGGCACCTATGGGCCAGGCGGATTCCGATTCCGGCCGGCGGTTCGACCGCCGCGCTGCGACCTGCGGTGGCGAGCGGCGCCGCAGCCATCGGGAGTACCGTGAAACAACGGCGTCATTTCGCCACTCAACACCCATAGCGATGTCCGTACCGGCGCAGGGGCGATGTATCGGCACACCTGCAGGTAGGTGAACCATCATGGCGGAATCCGACACCCCCACCCCGACGAGACTCCTTCCGGACGCCATTCACCAAGCGGTGAAGCCCGGAACGGCGCTCCTCCGGTTGGAGACGACCCGGTCCCGTGAAGGGGTTCTCGACGGCGCGTGGTGGCCGCGGTCCCGTGACGTCGCGGAAGAACTGCCCGCGCTGATCACCGCGCTCACCGGGCACCTCGGCCCCATCACACGGGTCGGCCTCGATGCCACCGCTTGGCGGGGCATCCCGACACGCCTGGTGATCGACGACCGCGTGGTGCACCTCGACTCCTTCCCGGTCGGCGACGACACCATCCTCATCACCCGCGGCGACAACGACCATTTCTCGCTGCTCGTGGTCCCTCCGGACACGACCGCCGACGCCGCGCGCACCGCGATGGCCCGAGCCGTTGACGCCGGCAACAGCACTCAGGCCGCACAGATCCTCATAGCGACCGTCCCCGAATAGCGACCGTCCCCGACTGAGGCCGTTCCGACCGGTGCGGCCTGCGGAGCGGCGACCCGGCTCAGGTCCGGCGGCGCAGGAGCCGTGCGAGGGCCGGGTGCCCGATCCCGTACACCACGCGGGCCGTTCGTGAGTGAGGGGCAGGGCCGGGGTGAGGGCAGTGCCCCAGCCCCCGGCAGCGTGCCGATCCGCTCCGAGGAGGCCCGGGGTCGGGGAAGGCGGCATAGAAACCGCATTCGCGCAGACCGCGGCGCTGACGAGTCCCACCTCCGTGGCGGACGCGCTCAACGTCACCGCGGTGAGGATCTGCAGGGCGAGCCCGGTCACCTGCGAACCGAAGGCCGATACAGCCGAGGCGGTCCAGAAGCGCATGTATCCAGGGACGTCGACCAGGCGCGGCATGCTTTGGACCGTATCAACGGACGATCCCCCGCAGACAGGTGTCCCTGGCCCGCCCCTTGGGAAACCGCGTTGCCCACGCCCCGTGCCGTTGCTCGTCCGTGTCGACCGGGTGGCCCTCACCGATGAGTTCCGGGAGGACCGACAGTCACATGGGGGAGAGGACGACGTCCCGGCGCGGAGGGTGCACCCATGACTACGTACGTGTTGATTCCCGGAGCCGGCGGCTCCTCCTGGTACTGGCATGGCGTCGCGGACGAACTGAGCCGCCGGGGCCGGGACGTGGTGTCCGTGGACCTGCCCGGCGCCGATGCCGCAGCCGGGCTGCCGGAGTACGTGGACACGGTCGTCGACGCGGTCGGTGAGCGCGTGGATCTGGTGGTGGTGGGACAGTCTCTCGGCGCGTTCACCGCGCCCCTGGTGTGCGCGCGGCTGCCCGTGTCACTCCTCGTACTGGTCAACGGGATGATCCCGCGCCCCGGCGAGACACCGGGGGAGTGGTGGGCCCACACCGGTCAGGAGCCGGCACGCCGCGCGCACGACGTGCACGAGGGCCGTGACCCGGACGCTCCCTTCGACCTGGCGACGTACTTCCTGCACGACCTGCCGCAGGAGGAGATCGACGCCTCGGGGGAGCACGCGGAGGAAGAGTCCGACGCGGTCTTCGCCACGCCGTTCACCCTCGACGCGTGGCCGCAGGTACCGACCCGGGTGGTGGCCGCCCGTGACGACCGGTTCTTCCCCGCCGCCTTCCAGCGCCAAGTGGCACAGGAGCGCCTCGGCATCACCCCCGACGAGGTGCCGGGCGGACACCTGGCGGCGCTGAGCCACCCCAGGGAGCTCGCCGACCAACTGGAGGCGTACGTCCACGCGAGCGCCTGAGACGCGCGGGCGACCTCGGAGTCCGCAGCGCCGGAACGTCGTGGCTCAGGGGCCGGTTGCGACGGCCCCGCTGACATTCCTCGGTGAAGGAGTGCTTGACCTGGCGACGTATCTGAGGTGCGGGCATTGGATCTTCCTGAACACCGGCACCTGAAGTCCGCCGATCAAGGGTCATGTGGTGCCGGACCGTGCTCGTCGGCGTGTGGCGGCCAGCGTGCCGAGCAGGGTGAGAGCGCCCGCGCTGGGGCTTCCCGGCTCCGCGTGATAGATCAGCAGTTGCTGGCCGGGCGCGCCGCGTACGTCGAAACTCTGGTACGTCAGTGACAGCGGGCCCACCTCGGGATGGGTGAGTTCCTTCGCGCTGTGCGTCTTTCCGTAGACGGTCTGGGCGCACCACAGGGAGGTGAACTCCTCGCTGGCGGCGGTCATGGCGGCGACGACCGCGCGCAGGCGCGGATAGTGCGGGGTGAGGCCGGTGGCCTGGCGCAGGCCGGCGACGGTAGCCTCGGCCGCCCGGTGCCAGTGGACGAAGAAACGTCGCGCGGCCGGGTCGCAGAAGGTCATGCGAGCGAGGTTGTCGGCGCGTTGGAAGGGGGAGAACAGCGCGTCGGCGAGGGAGTTGGCGGCCAGGAGGTCCATGGCCGGGTCGATCACGAACGCCGGAGTGTCGGGAAGGGCGTCAAGGAGCTGGCGCAGCACGGGACTTGCGCTCTCGCGCGGCTGTGGACCGCCACCGTCCGGCACGCAGCCCGCGAGCCGGTAGAGGTGATCGCGTGCGTCGTCGTCCAGGTGGAGCGCCCGGCAGAGCGAGTCGAGGATCTGCGCGGAGGGGCGGCGCTCGCGGCCCTGTTCCAGGCGGGCGTAGTAGTCGGCGTTCATGCCGGCGAGTACGGCCACCTCCTCCCGACGCAGCCCGGCCACCCGGCGCTGCCCGTACGAGACCAGGCTCACGTCGTCAGGGTGCAGCCTGGCTCGGTGGGCCCGTAGGAAACTTCCCAGCTCACTGCTCGTCACCGCGCCAGCCTACGGCGGCCCCCGTCGGGGTGCCTGGGTGTGCCGTACCCAGGCAGAAGCCGTCCTGGCCTCGGCGTGCCGCGTCGCTGACAGTTTCTCTCAGCCACTCGTGCACCAAGCCGAGTTGATGGAGAAGGAGCGCAGGATGACGAGGATCGCCAAGGCGGTGCTGATCACCGGGGCCAGCAGCGGTATCGGTGAGGCGGCCGCGCGTCGGCTGGCGGCGGACGGCCACCGGGTCTATCTCGGGGCGCGCCGCACCGATCGCCTGGAGACGCTGGCCCGCGAGATCGCCGCGGCGGGTGGCAGTGCGGCGTTTCGCCGCCTGGACGTGACGGACGTGGCCGACGTACACGCCTTCGCCGAGGCCGCTCGGACCGAACTCGGCCGCATCGACGTCCTGGTGAACAACGCGGGCGTGATGCCGCTGTCCCGCCTCGACGCCGCGCGGACCGACGAGTGGGACCGCATGATCGATGTGAACCTGCGCGGTGTGCTCCACGGCATCGCCGCGACCCTGCCCGTCATGCGGGCGCAGGGCGGCGGCCAGATAGTGAACATCGCCTCCGTCGGTGCGTACGAGGTGTCGCCGACCGCAGTCGTGTACTGCGCCACGAAGTACGCGGTGCGGGCGATCTCCGAGGGACTGCGGCAGGAGTCGGACGGCACCATCCGCGTCACCGTCGTCTCCCCGGGCGTCACCGAATCGGAGCTGGTCGACCATCTCGCGGACGCCGAGGCGCGCCGGATCATGGAGACGTATCGTGCCGTCGCCCTGCCCGCCGAGGCGATCGCCGACGCCATTGCGTACGCCGTCGCCCAGCCGCCGGAGGTCGATGTGAACGAGATCGTGGTACGCCCGGCCGCCAGTGCCCAGTGATGTGCTCTGCGGCGACTTACAACCGTGCACCTGCGGGACGTGCCCACGGGACTTGCGTATGCCACCTTGACCGGGCACACCAGCGCGCTGACGAGAGTCCTGTCTGCACAGCCGTCGGCCGCGACCTCACCAAGGCGGAGCAGACGGCTTGCACCGCCGGTCGGTCCATCAGGTCCCATTGGGGAGAGTGGTGACGTATCCGGTGAGGGTCGCAGGGGCAGAACGGGCCTGGCGCACATGTGAGCCAGCCGATATCCGTGCGATTGGTGGGCGGCCGAAAACCCGTGGACCGTGCGGGTGCTGACGCGGGACACTCGTGTGCTCACCCGCCGGTTCGAGAGCACAGGGTTGGGATGGGATCACCTGAATCGCGTGAATCGAGCGAGGGCTTACCGAGCAAGGGCTCGGTGCGCCTCGCACTTCGTTACTACGGGCGCGAACTGGCCCGGCTGCGGCGGCTGACCGCGCCCGCGATGCTGCTGCCGGCACTCGGCAACATCGGTATCCAGTACATCGCGCCACTGATCGTCGCCAAGCTCGTCGCCCGGATCGCCGGGGACGGCGGAACCGTCGCCATCGGCCCGGCGCTGCCGTACGTGCTCGGCTTCGCCGGCGTCCTGCTGCTGGCGGAGGCGTTGTGGCGCATCGGGCTGCACTGTCTGAACCGCCTCGATGCCCGCGGTATCGAGCACTTGTATGTGATCGGTATGGACGAGCTGTTCGCCAAGGACGCCGCGTTCTTCCACGACAACTTCGCCGGGTCGCTCACCAAGCGGGTCCTGAGCTTCGCCACCCGTTTCGAGGACTGCGTCGACACGCTGACGTTCAACGTCGTGGGCAGCTTCGTGCCGCTGGTGTTCGCGTCGGTGGTGCTGTGGCAGTACGACCCGCTGCTCGTGGTGGGGCTGCTGGTGCTGATCGTGCTCACGGCGCTGTGCGTCGCGCCCCTGATCCGGCGCCGTCAGGCGCTGGTCGCCCAGCGCGAGCAGGCGATCGCCCGGGTGTCGGGCCATGTCGCCGACAGCCTGATGAACATGGACACGGTCCGGTCGTTCGCCGCCGAGGAACGCGAGGCCGCCGAACACCGGTCCCGCGTCGCCGAGTCGCGGCGGCTCACGCTGAGTTCGTGGGACTACGGCAACCTGCGCATCGACACGCTGGTCGCACCCATGTCCGTACTGACCAATGTGCTGGGCCTGCTGCTCGCCATCGGGCTCGGCGGGGGAGAGCACGGCGTCGAAGCGGTCGTCGTCGCCTTCACCTATTACGCCAACGCGACGCGGATCATGTTCGAGTTCAACCAGATCTACCGCCGGCTGGAAAGCTCGATGACGGAGGCCTCGCAGTTCACCGAGCTGCTCCTCGAACCGCCGACCGTGCTCGACCCGGCGTCCCCGGAACCGCTGCCGGCCCGGGCGGGCGAGGTGCGCTTCGAAGGGGTGACCTTCGCCCACGCGGGCGCGGAGCCGCTCTTCGAGGGCCTCGACCTGGCGGTCCCCAACGGGACGAAGATCGGTCTCGTCGGCCGGTCGGGCGGAGGCAAGACCACGCTGACGCGACTCCTGCTGCGGATGACGGACATCGACGGCGGGCGGATCCTGATCGGGGGGCGGGACATCAGCAGGCTGCGGCAGGGCGAACTGCGCAGCCTGATCGCCTACGTGCCGCAGGACCCGGCGATGTTCCACCGGACGCTGCGGGACAACATCGCGTTCGCCCGGCCGACCGCCACCGGCGAGGAGATCCGTCGCGCGGCCGAGGCGGCGCACGTCACGGAGTTCGCCGATGCGCTTCCCGACGGCTTCGACACCATGGTGGGCGAGCGCGGGGTGAAGCTGTCCGGAGGCCAGCGCCAGCGGGTCGCCCTCGCCAGGGCGATCCTGCGCGACGCACCGATCCTGCTGCTCGACGAGGCGACCAGTGCGCTGGACTCCGAGAGCGAGATCCTCGTCCAGGACGCACTGTGGCGGCTGATGGACGGGCGGACGGCGCTCGTGGTGGCACACCGGCTGAGCACGGTCGCCACCATGGATCAGCTGGTCGTCCTCGACCGCGGACGGATCGTCGAACAGGGTACGCACCACAAGCTGCTCGCCACGGGTGGCGCCTACGCGAAGCTGTGGCAGCACCAGTCGGGCGGCTTCCTCGACGACACCCCCGCGCGGGCGGACCGGCACTGAACCAGGATCCGGCGGGCTGCACCGCGTCTTTGGGGACGCAGCGGCGCCGTGGCCGAGGCGACCAGCCCCGGCACTGTCACATCGGGCCCGCGGTCCCCTCGCAGACGTCGAACGCGCCGCCGATGGGGGTGAGCAGGCCCATCGGCAGTTGTTCGGCGGTCACCGTGGAGAACGTGCCGACGGCCACGGCCACCAGGGCGAGCCACCGCCGTCGCGATACTGATGCCGACGGTTGGGGGTCCGGTCTGGGTCTGAGGCCGTAGCCGGTTTCCTGGACGGGCTCGACGGTGGTCATGACGACTCCTGGAGCGGCTGCTGCCCGCGGCCGTGAACGCGGCGGCCGTGGGCAGCGGACGGAGAGAGGCGGGAATCAGGTGACGCGGCGATTGCGGCTCGGCGCCCAGGGTTCGTTCCACGGGCGATCGGACGGCGTCGGTCAAGACCTCGCGGCCGTCATGACGGCCTGGGCGCTCCACCGGTCCAACACCGCGTACGCGGGCTGCCATTGATACGTGTACGCGCGGCGTACGTGTGTCGGCAGCTGAGCCAGTACGAGAGTGGTCGTGTGCTCGTCGGCGCCGTCCAGGAGCCAGGGCAGGAGTTGCGCCGCGTGGGGAGCGAACCGCTGGGCGTGGGCCCGTCCGAAGTGCTCCCACTGCTGCTCGTTCACGACGGCCTGGACCAGCGGGAGTACGGCGTCCTCCTCATGGCCGAGATGCCCGGCGAGGCCGGTGACCAGCGAGTTGACGAGCTCACTGAGGAGGGTCGACCCGGTGCCGGGGTCGGCCAGAGCCTCGTCGACGGCCCCGACGAGGCGGGCGATCACGGCGTGCTCGGCTTCGATCGCCTCCAGCCGCGTGAGATCGTACGGCCGGCCGGCAAGGGCCTGGCGCAGCGCGGGCCACAGGGCGTCGTCCTCGGCACCGTGGTGCGCGCGCAGGGCTCGCCTGAACATCTCCCAGCCGGCGGCGCCACGCAGGATGTGCCGGGTGTCGGGGTCGTATCGGGCGGTGATCCGGGCGATGTGCCGCAACTCCCGGCGCAGTGCGTTGTGCATCGCGTACATCACGGTCATGTCGAGTCTGTCTTTCACGTACGTCTGTCTCCTCTTGCGGCAAGTCGGCAAGTCGGCTGAGTTATCGGGAGGAAGGCGGCCGGTCAGGGGACGGCCGTGGAGGTCGCCCCCTCATGGGGAGCGTTTCCCGGGTGTCTCCACCTTCCAGCGGCGCCGCGGCAGGATCAACGTAGACTTCGCGCGGTGATCGATAACTCTGCGGTTATCGCGGTGCGGGGGCGGCGATGGAACTACGTGACATAGAGATCTTCCTGGCCTTGGCGGAGGAACTGCATTTCGGCCGGACCGCCGAACGGCTCCGGATCTCCCAGGCGCGGGTGAGCCAGGCGATAAAGAAGCAGGAACGGCGCATCGGCGCCCCCCTGTTCGACCGCACCAGCCGCTCCGTGACCCTGACCCCGGTCGGCAGGGTGCTGCGCGTCGAGCTCCAGCAGGCGTACGACCTGATCCAGGGCGGCCTCGCCCGCGCGAGCGAGGCCGCCCTGGGTGTGCGGGGGACGATCAGGCTGGGTGTACTGGGTGTGATGGCCCACGAACTGCGGCCCCTGACCGACGCGTTCCGGGTCCAGTACCCCGACTGCGACGTCGACCTCGTCGAGTTCCACTTCAGCGACCCGTTCACGCCACTGCGCACCGGCCAGACCGACGTACAGCTGATGTGGCGGCCCGTCCACGAACCCGACCTCAGCGTCGGCCCCACGGTGCTCACCGAGGGCCGCGTCCTCGCGGTCACCACGGCCTCACCCCTGGCCGAGCGGGAGTCGGTGTCCCTGGAGGACCTCGGTGGCCTGCGCCTCCTCGATCCCGGACCCGAGGCGCCCGCGTACTGGTTCGAGGCCATGGTTCCCACGTACACGCCGGCCGGACGCCGGATAGCGCGCGGGCCGGTCGCCCGGACGTTTCACGAGCTGCTGGCTCTCGTCGCGGGTGGGCACCTCGCCTGCCCCGTCAACGCCCACGTCCGGCGGTACTACACACCTCCCGGCATCGCCTTCCTGCCGGTCCACGACGCTCCGCTCACGGAGTGGGCGCTCGTGTGGCCCACCGTGGGCGAGAGTGCCCCGCTACGGGCCTTCGTCCAGACAGCGCAGGACATCGGCACGTGTCACATCAGCGACGACGTGTCCTGAGCGCCCTTTGGGAGTGTGCGGGGAGGTGCCGGGTCCGGCCCTGGACCCGGCACTTCCTGCCCGTACGGAAGGGGCCTCACACTTCCAGCATGTCCTCCACCCGCCGCAGTTGGTGGCGGGCCATCGCCAGGTTCGCCCGGCTCTTGTCGAGGGCCAGGTAGAGGAACAACCCGGTGTGGCCGCGGCTCCTCAGGAGACGGATCAGGTGGTACTGGCTGCCGAGGGTGATGAGGATGTCCTCGATCTCGTCCTTGAGACCCAGCAGTTCCATGGTCCGCACCTTTGCGCGGACCACGTCGGTGTTTCCGGCGGCGGCCACCGACAGGTCCAGTTCCTTGCCGCCGCCCAGAGTGCCGAGGGCCATACCGCTGCTGTAGTCGACGAGTGCCACGCCGATCGTGCCCTCGATGGAGGTCATCGCTTCCTTGAGCGCGGTTTCGGTGTTGCCCATGGGGTTCGCACTTCCTTTCCGGTGGGTGCTGCCTGTCGTGTTCCGGGGCCGAGCGGCCCGGGGTCCGGCGCTGGTCATGAGGTCTCCAGCCGTTCGAGCGCGCCGTCGACCAGTTCGCCGATCCGGACTCCGGCCCGGCGGGCTTCCAGATGCAGACGGCCGACGTTGGTGCGCGGCAGGGCGAGCAGGGTGAGTACCGCGGCGGAGCCCGCCGCGTAGGTGGCGGCGTAGCCGTCCTCGCCTTGGACGAGAAGCTCGCGGAAGTCGCCGCGGCCCGTGGTGTGCGTGAGCCGCTGCGCGACGCCGAGGGCGGCTGCGGTCAGCGCGGCGACGGACTCGGCGTCGTCGACGGCGTCCTGGGCGAGGACGAGGCCGTCGACGCTGGCGGTCAGGGCGCCGGTGACCTGCGGCAGGCGTGTTCGCAGTCGGCGCAGTTCAGCGAGGATCTCCGCCTCGGCCGTCATCAGCTGTCTCCTTTCGGCGCGCTGGCGCAGGGCGCGGATCACGGCATGGCCTCCAGGGCGTCCCGCAGTCTGCGGAGCAGGGCTTCGTCCGAGGGATGGGCCGCCTCCGCGGACGCGCGCGCGAGCCAGCCGGGTACGGTCTCCGGCGGGGCGGGCGCGAGGGGTGTCTCGACCGCGCCGACCGCCGCGAGCCTGCGCACGTCGACCATGGTGTGAAAGGCGGGACGGCCCAGCACACGAGCGATGGTGCCCGGAGTGCGGACGCCGTCCACGGCCGCGAGCAGGGCGCGCTGGCGGACGGTGATCGGCAGACCCGGACGGTCCGGTACCGCCACGACGGGCGCCGTGTCGACCTCGGGGTGCGGCCAGATCCGGTCGAGCAACTCCCTGCGGCGCGTGGCCTCCCTGGCCAGCGCGTGGGCGGCGACGGGTCGCACCGAGCCGATCCAGTGCACGGCCCCGTACCTGAACCGGGTGGGGCCCTTGCCGGGTGCGAGCGCGAAGAACGCGGCGTCGTGGAGCGCGCCGAGATGACACAACTCCAGCTCGCCACCGGCGACTTGGCCGCTCTCGACGAGGAAGCGCCCGACCGTGCCGCGCGCGCCCGCCTGGTCCACGGCCCGCTGCCAGCCCTCGGGGCGCACCCGGCCACTCGCCGTGAGGAGCACCTCCAGTCCGGGCGCGGCAGGGCTCTCGGCGTGGACCACCTGCCCGTCGACGAGATAGAGCGTGCCGGTGTCGCGCAGCAGTGCGCCGGTGGCACGCTCGGCCACGAGCCGTACCAGCATGGGCGAGACGAGTACCGGGTCGCAGGCGTCGTCGGTGGGTGTCATCCGAGGACCAGCCTTTGTGCCAGGTCGCGCAGGCGCAGCCGGGCCATGGCGAGGTTGCCCTGCTCGCGGTCGAGCCACAGATAGAGAAAGAGGCTGCTGTCGAAGGTCGTCTCGACGAAACGCAGCAGGTGGTAGCCGGTGCGGGCGGTGACGAGTACGTCCTCGACCGGCAGGAGCCCCGCCGGGTCCACCTCGTCCGCTACGAAGGCGGGATGCTCGGCCGCCGTCCGGGCGAATTCAGCGGCCTCCGCGGCCGTCGTCTCGTGGTCGCCGCAGGGTGAGTCGCCGATGGTTCCCAGCGCCAACCCGCTGGTCCAGTCGACCACCGCGGCGCCGCGCACGCCGGGCAACCCCATGCTTTCCAGCAGACACTCATCGATACCAAGCACGCGCGACTGCCTCCCTGGGGCCGCCATGGACCGGCTCCGCGCGTGGTGCTCGAACGCGGCTGAGGTGACGAGAGGTTACGCAGCGTGTCGCCCACTAGGGGAAGTTCTGGCATTTTCCAGCGGAACATGCGCGGGGTTGACTAAGGTGCGCGCGGCGATCGGGGGTCGGCCCGGCACGATGGCACTTGTTGCTGTACCTCACGTGCTGGGGCGTGATCGAATAGGGGATGACATCGTTCTGGAGCGGCAGACGGATACGCCTGCGCGGTATCGAACCTGACGACTGGACCGCGTTCATGCGCTTCGCCGTGGACGAGGAGCGGTTGGGCGACCTGCTGAACCCGCCCCGTTCCGCCGAGAGTTTCCGTAACTGGGCGAATGAACAGGCCGCTGCCAAGTCCGACGGCGACTGCTTCGGGTTGGCGATCGAGGCCGTCGACACGGGAGAAACAGTCGGTGCTGTCGGGTCACACCAGGCTGACCCGCGTGGGGGTTGGTTCGAGTACGGCGTCACGGTCGGCGCCGATCATCGTGGCAAAGGCTATGCGGCGGAAGCTGTGGTGATGCTCCTGCGATTCATGTTCGCTGAGCGGCGCTATCACAAGTGCGAAGCGCGGATCTTCGCCCATAACGAGGCATCGCTGGCATTGCACCGTCGGCTCGGTTTCGTCGAGGAGGGGCGCCTCCGCGATCACGTGTTTTTTGCCGGTCGGCACCATGATCTCGTCATGATGGGCATGCTCGCCGAAGAGTTCGCCCAGCTGAACTCGATGAGCGAGCCCGGTTGTTCCACAGCAGGTCCCGAGGGTCAGCCGCCCCGCCCGTGCACCATGAAGCGCCTGCCTGCCCCGTCCCGATCCGGACCGTCAGCAGAGGGCCGGCCCATAGCCCCGTGACGATGCATGGCGGACGTAGCTCTTGGGCAAGGTCCTGAGCGCGACCTGGCGTTGGCTTGCCAGGATCGGCTGGCGGCGCTGGGCCGCCACAACAACGTCTGGGGTGGGCATGTCCAACCGGCAAGTCGGTACGGTGAAGTGGTTCAACGATGAGAAGGGGTTCGGCTTCATCACTCCGCAAGGGGGTGGCGACGACCTCTTCGTACACTTCAAGGCCATCGAGTCCGATGGTTTCAAGTCCTTGAAGGAAGGCCAGACCGTTTCGTTTGTCGCTGAGCGCGGGCAGAAGGGCATGCAGGCGGCGCAGGTCCGCCCGGAGTAAACGGCTTGCCGACTGAGCGCCGCAGCCGGCGGATCTCGCCGACTGCGGCGCTCAGCCACAGCCATGGACCCTGTCCGCTGCCACCCGAGGGTATGTCCTACGACCGAGTCAGTTGGCGGGCCGCCTTGTCACGTCACGTTGCCCTGCGTACCTGCGGCGCGCTCTCCTTGAGATTGAGCAGCCGGTAGTAGTTCTCCCTCAGGGCGATGTCACGGAAGGCACGGTCGTCCAACGCCTTGTTGATGCGGCTGGTGACTTCGAGTCCTCGCGCGTAGACGTGGTAATCCTTGTCGCGCGAGGCCACGAAGTCGGTGCCGGGAATGGCCCTGGTCGGATAACCGGTCGAAGAACGTGGCGTACTTCTGCCGTACTCCCGGCTTGCTGAAGTAGTCGTCTTCCAGGACCCGCCAGCTGAGGTCCAGCGTAAGATAAGGATGCTTGCCCAGCAGCCTCTTCATAATCCCGATGTGACGGTCGGGATCCATGGCGGTGAGCTCCTTGGACAGGCCCATGTGTGCCCACACGATCTTGTTCTCGGGATACAGGCGAAGGGTCTGCTCCATCAGATGGGGGTGCTTCGTCTGCTCCGCATTGTTCCCGAGGTCCGAGTGGATGGTGAGGGGGATCCCGCGGTCCCGCAGCACCTTCATGAAGGGCGCCCCGTTCTTGATGTTCTCGCTGGTCGCGGCCGTGTGCTGGTTGGGGAACAGTGCCTGTTTGACCAGGTTCACCTCGTCAGTACCGCACCGGCCATACCGAGGCGCCTGCTGATGTGTGACATGCCGATGAAGACCTCCGGTTGACATGGTCGTCTGCCACGAACTGGGCATACGGCGGCCAATCTGGTGCGGCTGCACGGGCCTTGGGAATGTGCCCAGGGAATAGGCTCGCAGCCTTGCCGCGAGCGTCGCAGGGGCGGCGGGAAACTGTTCGACACATCACCCGGACGCCAGTGCGCCGCTCTGGCCGCCCGAGCGGCCAGAGAGACATGATGAAGGACTTCCAAGGCCTCGCTGACCGGGGTGGGGAGTTTCCGGGCAGGGGTTCCATGCAGGACCGGATGGAGAATCGGTCCGCCATGAAAAATCCATAAGGAGCTGGCTGTGTCAAATGCTGTGAGGGCTGTGCTTGAAGGCGGGCCGAAAGGTCTGCCGGACCGCATCGTCACGGTCACCCCGCCGGGCGCCCAGGTGAAGGTTCCGTTCATGGGCGGCTACGAACACTTCGAGGCCACGCAGCGGCTGCAAGACACCGAGGAGGGACCGCTGCGGGTCTACCAATGGACGTACCGCACTGCGATTGCTGAGTAGCCCGCGGACCGTGTCCCCGTACAGCCGGTGTCAGACTGTCAACGTCGAGGCCCTCGGGTCGGCGCGGGGCAAAGTAAATGAGAACGCAACGGATTCACTGAGGGATGACCCGATGTCAGCCACCCCCGCGCTCTGCGGGCACACCTAGGAATCCATCTCCGCCAAGATCTGCTGGCTGATACGTCACCCGAGGCGCAAGTCGCGCTGGCGGTTGTGGAGTACCGCCTGACAGAGTGCGCTACAGGCCGTCGTGCCTGTAGTCACCGAGAGAGAAGAAGGAGGAGGGTACGCCATGAAGGCAGCCCGCCTATTAGGTTCTATCGGTATCGCCACCATGTCCGTGGCCGGTCTCAGCCTCAGCGCTGCGACTCCTGCCGCCCCTGCCACCGCAACGCCGCACGTAGCATGCCTGATCGGCCGAGGTGGTTCCTTCACTACGGTCGGCATCCACTGCAACCGACAACTTCCCTCGGACAAGGCCAGCACGGTCACCCTGCTGGATCGCTACACGCTCGAAACCTGGCGGTGCCTGAACGACCCGCCGGTCTACTTCTTCGTCAGCCCCGCCAGCAACCTCGCCCGTGAGCTGGGGGTCGAAGAGGGACACACCTACGTCGGCAACTACTGCACGCAGCTGCGCTAGACGTCGCCCCGGTCCCTCGTCGCGCCGGCCCGAGGTCCCAAGCGCACCCCCGCCCACAGCCGGGTAGCCGCCCCGGCTCGGCAGCGGCATACTCTCCCCTCAGGATCAGCCCCGGCCCCCGGCTGCGCCTCGCTGGAACTCGGCGGGTGTCTGGCCGTACTGGCTCTTGAAGGCCCGGATGAAGTGGCTGCTGTCCGCGAAGTCTTTCGCCGCTTGGGCCAGGGCCGAGCTCAGATGGGGCTCGATACCGTCCGCGGGCAGCGCTGGTGGTCAACCTCGGCGCCGTCTACTGCACCAGCCGATCTACTGCACCAGCCGACCCGCGCTCCCGCACCCGCGCTCCCGCACCCGCGTGGCACGCAGGGCTCCACCGGTGGGGTCAGCCCCGCCGTCACCGTCTCCGTACGCCGGGGAGCCCGTGCCCGCCAACACCCTTGCGCCGGGCGGGGCGCGTAGCAGTGCCACGACCGCCCGACCAGCACTGAACAAGGTGGAGATCCATGCCCAACACGCTCAACCCGCAGGTCCGACCCGCCACTTCCCGCATCGCCCGCCGCGTGCGCGCCGCCCTGCTGGCGGTCCCGCTGGCGGCCTTCGGCGTCCTGGGCGCCGCCACACCGGGCCAGGCCGCCGCGCCCGATCACGCCGGCCCCACAGGCGCTTCGCTGACCTGCCGGGGCAACGGCGTCGATCCCGCCGCCAAGATCCGGTACCGGACCGCCACCGTCATCCACGCGCCCCTGCACACCATCTGGAACCTGCAGACCGACGTGGAGCGCTGGCCGTCGTGGCAACCGCCGGTGACCAGTGTGAAGCGCCTGGACGCCGGTCCGCTGTGGAGCGGATCGCGGTTCCGGTGGACCACCCCGGTGCCCGCCACCACCACGACGCCCGCCACCACCCTGACCATCACCTCGACCGTCCGGCAGCTCACGCACGGCACGTGCATCCGCTGGACCGGACCCGCGATCGGCAAGGGTCTGCGCATCGACAAGGGTGTTCACGTCTGGACGTTTACCAAGGTCCGGGGCGGTGTCCTCGTACAGACCGAGGAGACCTGGACGGGTGCCCAGGTCGAGGCGGACGTGCCCACGTCCGGCAAGTACCTCGGGGGAGGTCTTGAGGAGTGGCTGAAGGAGTTGACGGCCACGGCCGAGGCCCGTTCCCGCCACCGCTCGGGGAAGGGCTGACAAACCCCCCCCATCGGGGCGGTACCGACGCCGTCCGGCTCCAGCCGGTCAGGTGTCCAGAGGCCGCCAAGCCGGGCCGTCCCCGTCCTGCCGGACGTGTCCGAACACCACGTCGGCGAAGTGGACGCCGAAGCCGATCGTGCCGGGCTCCGCCAGCTCGGCGACCAGGCGGCGGCGATGGTCGGCGGTCAGGGCGGGGTCGTGGTCGAATCCCGAGGACCAGTCGGGGTGGTCGACCTGGATCGGCGAGTGCATGGCGTCACCGAAGGCGATCAGACGCCGTCCGCCCCCGGTGATGACGTACTCGGCGTGCCCCACGGTGTGGCCGGGGGTGATCCGTACGCGTACACCGGGGAAGATCTCCCGCCCGTCCGTGATCGTCCGTACGCGCGGTGCGAGGGCCGCGACCTGCTCGGTCATGCCCTGGGCCTCCAGGAGGTCGCGCCGGTCCCACTCCGGCTCGGAGATCAGGTGGTCGGCGTGGGCGAACACGAGCCGGTCACCGCCGGGGGCGGGGTGGCAGGCCCAGCCGAGGTGGTCGGCGTGGAGGTGGGTGAAGGCCACCGCTTCGATGTCCTCGGGGCGGCGGCCGAGTTCGGCCAGGCTGCCCGGGAGCGCACCTCCGTGGATCATGGCGAGGGGGCCGTCCGGAGCCTCCAGCGTCTGCGGGCCGACGCCCGCGTCTATCAGCAGCGCGCGGTCGCCGTGCTCGACCAGCAGACCGCCGACGCTCCCCACGAGGTGACCCGTGGCGTCCAGGTACTCCGGATGTGCGGCCCACACCTCGTCGGTGGTGTCTTTGAGCAGGTGCAGCGGCCGGAGCCGTACATCGCCGTCCGGAACGTACGACACCTTCGTGTCGCCCAGCCGTATCGAGCGGATTCCCGCCGGTCGGCGCAGTCGTACGTCCTGATTCACCGTCAAGTCGGCCATGGGTTCTCTCCCGTGAGTCATCATCAGATCGTCGTCGCGTCTCCTGCGGCGGCGATGCCAACCATAAGCATCAAGTTCGAATCATTCAAGCTGTAAATATTTCGTCTTGATGGATTTGCTAGAGTGGTGGCATGACAACGTCTCCCGAGCGCCAGGCCATCGCCGAGCGACAGCTGTGCGGCCTGGTGAACGGACTGGCCCAGCGGATCGCCGAGCATGTACGGGAGCGCGCCGCCACCCTGGGCCTCACCGCGTCCCAGGCGACCGCGCTGCGGGAGATGAGCGGGCCGATGACCATGCGGGAGCTCGCCGAACGCATGAGCTGTGAGCCCTCCAACACCACCTTCGTCGTCGACAAGCTGGAGAAGCAGAGCCTGGTCGAGCGTCACCCGCACCCCACGGACCGCCGCGCCAAGCACCTGGTCCTCACCGCCGAAGGCACCGCACTGCGCGGACGTCTCCTCGAACTCCTCGCTGTGGACTCCCCGCTGTCCGGCCTCACTCCCGAGGAGCAGCGCGTCCTGCACGGCCTGCTGGAGCGGGCCATCACTTCTGCGTGAGCCGGTCGGGCCGGGCGGCGGGACAGCAAGAGCCCATGGTTGTCCCGCAATCCGGCGGCGATTGCGCGATCACCGCGATGTGCCCGGTGCCCGCTGGCGCTCGCTGAGGTTTGCCCTCAGGTCTGGTCGGTGGGCTGCGGGGAGAGTGGCCGCTCGAAGAAGGTTTCGAGCACCACCGTGGCCTGGGTTCCGCTGACGCCCTCGATGGCGTAGATCCGGCGGAGTACGTCTTGGAGTTGCTCGGTGGTCGCGGTCCTGACCTTCACCAGTACCGAGGCGGTGCCGGCGATGACGTGCGCCTCCAGGACTTCGGGGAGCGCGGCGAAGTCGTTCGCCGAATCACCCATCCAAGAGGTCGAGTCGACCAGGACGTAGGCCAGGACGGAGCTGCCCACCGCGGCCGGGTCCACCTCGATGGTGGTGCGCCGGATGACGCCGCGTTCCCGCAGCTTGCGCACGCGCTCATGAGCGGCACCGGCCGACAAGCCGACGGCCTGGGCCAGCGTGGCGTAGGGCTGGGTGGCGTCCTGCTGGAGCTGCGCCAGTAGGGCACGATCGATGTGATCCACAACTCTCCATTCGGAATGTCCTTGTGGGGACCATACTTCATCCTGCAACCTGCGTAGTAGGCCGAATCAACTTCGGCATGTGACGTCTGTAGGAGGGGAAGGCCCCATGACCAGCGAGCGCCCTGGACTGTACGAGATGCTCGACGACCGGTTCCGCACCGGACGCTGCATGAACGGAGACGACGCGCTGGAGGTCCTGTACACCGGATGCCGCTGGGCCGAGGGGCCGATCTACCTGCCCGCCTGGCGACAGGTGATCTGGAGCGACATCCCCAACGACCGGATGCTGCGCTGGGACGAGGAGACCGGTGCCGTCAGCGTCTTCCGCCGCTCCGCCGGGCACACCAACGGCAACACCCTCGACCGCGAGGGCCGGTTGATCACCTGCGAGCAGGGCAACCGCCGCGTGACACGCACCGAACACAACGGCACCGTCACCGTGCTGGCGGACCGTTGGCAGGGCAAGCGCCTGAACAGCCCGAACGACGCGGCCGTCAAGTCCGATGGTTCGATCTGGTTCTCCGACCCGGACTTCGGCATCACCAGCGACTACGAGGGATATCGCGCGCAGAGCGAGATCGGGGCCAACAACCTCTACCGCATCGATCCTGCCACCGGCGAAGTGCGGCTGGTCGCCGACTGCTTCGAAGCGCCGAACGGGCTGGTCTTCTCGAACGACGAGCGGCAGCTGTTCGTCTCCGACACCCGCGCAGGCCGCATCCGGGTCTTCGACGTACGCGATGACGGCACGCTGTCCGACGGCAAGGTCTTCGCCGAGGCGCAGGGCCGGAAGGACGCTCGCTTCGACAACCTCCGCTTCGACGACGGCGGCCGGCTCTGGGCCGCCGCGATGAATGACGGGGTGCACTGCTACGACCCCGACGGCACCCTCATCGGGCGGCTCAACGTCCCCGAGGCGGTCGCCAACATCTCCTGGGGCGGTGCCAAGCGCAACCGCCTCTTCATCACCGCGGAGACCAGCCTCTACTCGTTGGTCATGGGCGTTTCCGGTACACACCCGACGGGACCGGGCCGCCGTCCGTGGCTGGACGCGAAGTCCCTCTGACCGGGGGAGCCCTCGGCTGTCGCTGATGCCGTGCATCGGCGACAGCCAGAGGCGCGTGCCATATCCCGCAGACCCGGTCGCCGCTCGACTGCCGAGTCGAGGGCGGGCTACTTGCTGATGGCGAAGCGCATCAGGGCGTGCTCGTCGCCCTGCTTTATCTTCCCCGTCACGTTGATCACTTCGAGCTTCCAGGAGCCGCCGGACCGTACGGCCTTGGCCACGGCGCAGCCGTTGTCCTGCGTGAGCAGACTGGGCCAGATGTCGGCGACCTGCTGGGAGCTGCCACCGGTCGAGTCGTAGACCTTGAAGCTGATGTTGCGGGCCTTCTGGAAAGAACTGCCCTTCTTGAACGCGGCCGCGACGAACACGACCGACGTGATGTGGGCCGGGATACGCGCGAACTCGACCGTGACGGTCTCGTCGTCGCCGTCCCCGCGCCCGGTCTGGTTGTCACCGCTGTGCACCAAGGAGCCGTTGCCCATGGGGTCCAGCGAGTCAAGACCCGCAAGGCGCACCGGGTCCCCGCCCTGCATCGCGACGGCGATCAGGTCGAGATCGGTGCCGCTCTTGCGGCGGAGCAGACCGACGACCCCACCGCTGCTGCCGGCCGTGGGGTCCCAGGACACACCGATGGACAGATGGGTCACTCCGTCCAGGTCTGCCGGGCCGGATTCCTTCGTAAGCGTGATCATGCGTGGCTCATCCTCGTGGTCGTGGTCTTGATCTCGGTGGGGGACTACAACACACAAAGTGTGCCTAACGCCTTGGCGGTTCCACATGGTGGGTCCGGATGAGAGCACCAGGACCATTTGGGCAACGCCAGGAGCGCGTCGGCCCGGTGGATACGTCGGTACAGGACGCGGTGTTTGATCCGGGTCTTGGTGACTAGGCCGGCGCGGTGCAGGATGCCCAGGTGGTAGGAGACGGCGCTGGGGGCGGGGCAGTGCCGTTCGGCCAGTTCGTCGGTGGCTCGGGGCAGGCCCAGGCCGGACAGGCCGGGCTCGCATCACCCCGAGGAGTTCGTGGACGGGGGAGCGGGCGCGGTGCTGTCCGGTACGGGCAGAGCCGGGTAGGCGACGATGGGCTGGCGTTTGTCCTGGCCCGGAACGGGGTCGAGGGTGAAGTGCACGTCGCTCGCGAACACCGAAGGTGTCAGGATCAGCGACGTGGCATTGGGGACCCGGCCCTGACAGCGGTTCACGAGTAACAGGTGATCGTCGCTCCACGCGATCCGGGGGTGGAGGTCGGCCAGCATCGTCGCCATGCCGTGGCGTGTGGCGGTCTGCGCGCGGGGCGACGTCGTTCTCGAGGCTGGTCGCGGGGGGGGGAACGCGACCGGCACTCCCCCACTTCACGCGAGGGTCTGGTGCTCCGGTGCCATACTGTCACCGACCGGACGAGCACACGCCCGACCCCCAAACACCTAACCACAGAC
>NZ_JBVIHM010000008.1:146011-177429 GCF_055570295.1 Streptomyces sp. NPDC031265 | reverse complement strand
GGTTTGGGGTGGGAGGTCGGCAGTCATTGTAGCCGTTTTGTGTTGTGTTGCGGTCTGCGCGTTGGGCTAGTCCGGCCTCGCGGCTGGTCCCGAGGGCCCCCCCCCGACCGGCACTTCTCTACGTAGCGCGAGGGTCTGGTGATCCGGTGCCGTGCTGTCGCCGTATGCCACTCGCCTGTCACTCGGCCGCGGCGATCCAGTTCTGCAGCTGCTCGGTGGTGGTGGAGGGATCCGCGACGAGTACGGCGAGCTCGTCGTCGGGGGAGTTGAGCGTGGGGATGGCGGGGCAGCGGTGGCAGGCGTCCACCCCTGCCTGGTTCCACCACTTGCAGTGTGGACGCAGATGGCACCGTGGCACGGCTCCCGTGGCGTCGGGTGACGGCAGGGTCTGTATGCGCTCGATCAGGCCGCAGGCATCGCCGACCCGGTTCGCGCAGCCGGACACGCAGTGCGAGGCGAACCGGAGCACCCGGTGGGGCGCGATGCCCTCGGGGATGCCGGGCAGGACCTGCGCTGCCGGTACGGGCTCGGCCAGATAGACGACCTGGCCGTTCTCCCCTGATCTGACGCCCAGAACGACGGATTCCGGACGGTGGGCTTCCCCGCTGGGGCACCAAGTGGTGTGGTCTTCCCCGCCTTCTCTGTCTCCCCCCGGACTGTCCACGGTGCGCACCTGCGCCCGCTCAGGAGTTGACGGTGTCGGCGCCGTCGGGACTGCTCGTGAGGGCCCCCAGGATGGGCCCGCCTATGTCGCCTGTGTTCCCTCCGCTCGCCTGCTCGGCGGCGACCGCCTTGTCGATGTGTGCGGCCAGGTGCTGAGCGTCGATGCGGTCGGCCGCGTTGGCGGTGCCGGCGGCCGCGAGGAGCCCGGTGAGGAGCGCCGCGGTGGCGGCCGCTGCCCGTATGTTGTGGTTCATGCTGTCCCTCCCTGAACGTTGTCGTCACGACTGACAGAGGCGACCGTATGCACCAACTCCCGTTCGTGGAAGTCGTTTTGGGGCGTAACTTTTGAGCCAAAGAGAGGTCGTCGGGCGGGCGGCCCTGCGGTCGGCGACGGGTGCGCGGGATCGGAGCGGCAAACGGCAACGCTCTGTGATGTCGCCGCCGTCGAGGCCGTTGGTGATGGCGTGGAGGTCGTGGTCCGGGCCTGTCCGACCGCCGGGCGTGGCTCCATGAGGAGGCGGTCGGCGTTAGTGGGGCGGCCCACGCGTCACCCCTGGCGGCGTGCCTCGCGCCACTCGCGTACGGCCTCGTCCACGTCGATCGGCTCCCGTCCCAGAAGTGGCCCCGGAGGCGGCTGCCTGAGCATGGCGGCGATCTTCTCGTTGATCGGCTCCAGGAGCGCCCGTACGGTTCGCTCGGACGGCGCCTTGGCCGCTGCGGCCAGCGCGTCCTCGATCTCCTTGCGGAGCGCCAGAGCCGGCGGCAGCATCGCGGTGATGCCCTCGCGGGCCATCTTCTGGCGGATCCACCACATCTCGTCGTACGGCTGCGCGGCATCGGGCAGTGGCTTGCCGAAGCCAGGCAGTTCGGCGAACTCACCGCGCTCCTGTGCCTCGCGGATCTGCCGGTCCACCCACGACTCAACGCTGATACCCGGAGGCTTGCGCTGTGTCACCAGATCACTCTCCTACGTCACGCGGCGACGGCCGAGGCGCTCCCGCCGGGGAACGGAAAAGGACACACCCAAGCCTAGTCGCGGTGTTGGTCCGGGGGAGCCCTGGGGGGTGGGACGCCAGGATCCGCGCGGCGCCCTACAGGCCGAAGGCGCCGCCTTCGGTCAGGATGAGCAAGCCGATGGTGATCAGCACGAGCGGCAGCGGGATGTGGCGTTCGCCCGCCGCGCGGTGAACGCTGCTCTCGTCAAGGTCTGGTCCGTACGTATGGCCATGACCTGGCCCAGGGAGACCAACAGGTGTCCGGTCCGGACTTCTACGCCCACGTCGCCACGCGCGGCGACGTCCTCGGGACCGGAGTCGGATCCGGTCCCGATGCGTGGGAGGCCACAGCGGGGTCGGGCTACCTCGATGGTTGCGGTGCGAGGCTGCTGTGCCGGGAACACTCAGGGCAGCTGCCCGCGGACGTGCCGGGTGAACCGGGCCGGTGCCCGGCAGGTCAGGGTTCTGCCGCGGGCGGAGGCGCGGGAGAATCGCGGCATGGTGATCTCCGCGCGTGCCCTCAACCGTGCCACGCTCGCCCGGCAGTTGCTGCTCGGCCGCGAGCCGCTAGACGCTGTGGAGGGGCTGCGACGCGTGGTCGCCCTCCAGGCGCAGCAGCCGGCATCGCCGTACATCGCGCTGTGGAACCGGCTGCGCGGCTTCGACCCGGCCGAACTCGATGCGGCGCTGGCCGACCGCAGTATCGTGAAGGCGACCCTCATGAGGCTCACGCTGCACGCGGTCCACATCGAGGACTACCGGAGCTTCCGTGAGGCCATGGAGCCGACGCTGCGCTCCTCCCGGCTCGGTGACGCGCGCTTCCGTTCGTCCGGGCTCAGCGTCGATGACGCCGACGCCCTGCTTCCCGGGCTGCTGCGGTACGCCCAGCGGCCGCGCAGCAGCGCCGAGTTGGGGGACTGGTTCGAAAAGCGCCTCGGCCGGCCCCTGGAGGTCGGGGCGCAGCGGATGCTGCGGCAGTACGCGCCGCTGTGGCACGCGCCCATGGGCGGGCCCTGGGCGTTCACCGACCGGCTCTCGTACGTCGCTGCGAAAGAGCAGCCCGCCCTGGGGGACCCCGAGGCGCCCGACGAGGGTCTGCGGGCCCTGCTCCGCCGCTATCTTGCGGGCTTCGGACCGGCGTCGACTGCCGACATGGCGCAGTTCGCGCTGGTCCAGCGGCCCCGGGTCAGAGCAGCCGTGAAGACCCTCGCGGACGAGCTGGAGCAACTGCAGGGCCCCGACGGCACGGTGCAGTACGACATCCCCGGCGCGCTCAGGCCAGATGAGGACACACCCGCACCGCCCCGGCTGATGGCGATGTGGGACAGCGTCCTGCTGGCCTATGCCGACCGCAGCCGCGTGATCCCGCCCGCCTACCGCAAGCATGTGACCCGCGTGAACGGCGATGTGCTGCCCACCCTGCTGGTCGACGGCCAGGTCGCCGGCGTCTGGCGCGCCACCGACGGCGGCATCGAAGCCGGCGCCTTCCACCCCCTGCCGGAGCGCGTCTGGGAGGAGTTGGCGGCCGAGGCCCGGTCCCTCGTCGCCTTCCTCGCCGCCCGCGACCCCAGGGCCTACGCCCGCTACGACCACTGGTGGACCAAGGGTGTGCCCGCCACCGAGACCAGGTTGCTCCCGGGCGACTGACCCGGCGGTCGACACACGGTGGGGCGGCGGGGGGCGTTTCCTCGTCTCCCGTTCGCAAGGGTCAACGGGAAACCCGTCGACTCCGACCGGTGCCGAGGACGAGGCTCGTCCCGGCGGGTCCGGCGCACGGCGCCGGACCTGACGGAGCGACATCCGCCACCGGTCACCGCCCACGGGCTGATCTAGGAGAGTTTCATGAAGCTGCGTTCTTGGTCCCTGGCCGCCGTCCTTTCGCTGACCGCCGCGCTCGTGCCGGCCGCAGATGTGCTGGCGGCACCGGCTGCCCCGGCCGCACCGGCCGCACCGTCCTGCACGGGCGGATCGATCTGCTTCTACACCGGATCCCGCTACGACGGCCGGAGTTGGGAGTGGGTCGCCAAGGACGGGTACCACGACATGCCCGCCGCCTTCCACGACAACGTCGGCTCGTTCGTGGCGAACGTCGACGGCTGCTTCATCAACTGGAGCCCGAAGGAGACCCGGGTGGTGCGCAACGGCGACAACCGGATCGACTACCGCAGCGACTTCGGCGGCCGGATCGACGGCGTCGGAAACACCTGCTGAACCGTCGGTCAGCCCTGCGGTGCCCCGTTGTGAGCGGTGCCGCTCGCGTCCCGGGGCCCGTCCCGGTCCAGCGTGTCGGCCAGTTCCGTTCTGCGTCGTATCCGCAACTTGCGGTACGTGCTGGTCAGATGGGTCTCCACGGTACGGCGCGCCACATGCAGCAGATCGGCGATCTCGGTGTTGGTCAGGCCGTCGGCGGCCAGTTCGGCGATGCGGCGCTCGCTGCCGGTCAGCGCCCCGGGACCGGTGTGGTCCAGGGCGGCGCTTCGGGCGCCGCTCTGGCGCAGGGCCTGCCCGGCCAGGGTGACCATGCCCACGGCGCCCCTGCCTTCGGCCAGCTCGGCGGCCTCGCGCAGGCAGTCGCGGGCATGGCTGCGTTCGCCGGCGGCATGGAGCTGGCGGCCCTGTGCCAGCAGGGCGCGGACCAGCTCCATGCCGAGGTCGGCGGACCCCTGCCGCAGGGTCGCCACGGCCTCCTCGGCCAGGTCGAGACCGCGCCGTCCTCCGGTGACGGCGCCCAGTACGCGAAGGGCGCGGCCCACCGTGCGCGGGGTGTTCCACACCCGCGCAAGTCGCAGCTCCTCCGCCGCCAGGGTCACCGCGTCCTGCCCACCACCCAGCGCAAGGCGGCACTGCGCCGCCGCCGTGCGCCACGGGGTGACGACCGGGCTGACGACGTCGCGGGCGGACTGGCGGCGCCCGCACTCCAGGAAGTCGTGCAGCGCGCCCGCCGGGTCGCCGGCGTTGACCCGCAGCGCGCCCCGCGCGTAGAGGAAGCGGTTCAGCTCGAAGTTCTCCGCTGCCTGGCGCAGATCGAAACCGGCGGCGAACCGCTGTCCCTCCTCGATACGGCCGGTGTGGACGAGCGCCAGCAGAGCGTTGGCATCCCGGTTGGTCGGGCCGGGGCGCGCCCCGGCGGGGCTGTTCGGCGCGTCGGCGTCGAATGGCGCGGTGAGCAGGCGGGCGGCATCGCCACGCGCCGCGGCGATGTCGGCGCGGGTATTGAGCAGTGCGTGACGCATCGGGTGGAGCAGCATCGAACGCTGTCCGGCCAGACCGTGCTCGACGAGCCGTTCCGCCTCGTCGAGTTCGTCGGCCCACTGGGCCACAGCGGCGGCCGTGCCGAGCAGGAAGGGCTCGGAGAGCGGGTCGGTGGGCTGGGCGAGCAGGTCCCGTATCCGGGTCATCGCCTCGTGGGCCGAGATCAGCCCGGCCGTAGCGGCATACCGTACGAGCAGGGCCTGTCCGGCGGTACCCACCAGCTCCGGAGTGTTTTCCGCTGCCTCGCACAGCCAGCGGTAGACCTGCCGCCGGGTCGCCGGGTCCCCGTCGGACAGCAGGGCGGCCGCGGTCTGCACCGTACGGGCCAGGTCCGGGTGACCCGAGAGCTGCCCCTCCGTGCGGCGCATCACCTCCAGGGCCGTACGGATCTCGCCGCGGTCCACCAGGGCGGTGCCCAGGGCGACGGCGGTATGCACCCGGTTTCGGGGCTCGGCCGCCAGGTGCTGCGCCTCAGTCAGGCGCGCGATGGCTGCCGGGGCGTCCGCCGACGCGTAGTGCAGGGAACCCAGTTCGGTCAGCAGCCGCTGCCGCTGGCCGTCGGGGAGCGGCTCGTCCAGTGCGCGGCGCAGATAGCCGACGGCGTCCTCGGGCCGGGCGTCGTGCACGGCGACCGTCACCGCGTCCCGCAGGACACGCGGCGCCCAGGGCAGCTCGCCGCCCGGCACCCGCAGCAGGTGCCGGGCGACGGCCTCGGCCCGTTCGCCCTGGCGCAGCATCGCCTCCGCCGCTGCCCGGTGCGCCGCCTGCCGACTCGCCTCGGGCCAGCCGGTGAGCACCGCGTCGCGCAGGAGCGGATGCGCGTAGCGGGGACGGCCGGAGGCGTCGTAGCGCAGCAGGCCGAGCCGGGTCATCGCGGTGAGCCAACCGGTGATGCGGACGGGGTCGGCACCCGTCGCCTCGGAGAGGAGGTGCACCGGATCGCTCGCGGCCCGGCCGCTCAAGTCGTCCACGGCCACCTGGTCCTGTGGCCATGCCTGTTCCAGGGCCGCCAGGCAGCGGGCCACGTCGGCCGTGGCCGGACCGGCGCCGCGCAGCCACCAGGAGACGGCCGCCGGATAGGACCCGGGGTACAGGGCGGCACAGGTCTCGGGCAGGGGAGGGGGCCCGCCGAGCGCGGGAAAGTCGTGGTGCGGCCCGCCGCCCAAGTCGTCGAGGAGGGCGTGCAGCAGCAGCGGACTGCCCGCGACCGCGCGCACGCATGCCGCCGTCCACTGCGGTCCGGCCGTGGGAAAGGCCTCCCGGACCAGGTCGGCCGAAGCCCCGTCGCTCAGCGGGCCGAGAGTGTGGGCGCGTACGAGTGAGGGTGACAGCGGCTGGGTGAGTCCGGCGGGCCGTGGCTCGATGTCGTACTGGCTGCGCTCGGTGGCCACCACCAGGACGGGTAACCGGTCGATGTGCCGGGCGGCTTCGCGCAGCCAGTGGCATGAGGAGTCGTCGGCCAGGTGCACGTCGTCCACGGCCAGCAGCAGCGGGCCTTCGGTCGCGTACGAGCGCAGCAGCCGCCACAGCCGGGCCGCGTCGGCGCGCTCATCCGCGTCGGCCGCGATGTCCGTGAACTCCGGTACCGGGGCCAGCAGATGCCGCACCGCGGCAAAGGGCACCGCGCTGTCCTCGGACGAGCAGCGCACGCGCAGCACCCGCAGACCGCGTTCCCCGGCGTGCTCGGCGGCGGCCTCCAGTACGGCGGTGCGCCCGGTACCCGTGGTGCCGCGCAGCACGACGAGGCCGCCGGTGCCGCCCCGGGCACGATCGATCTCCGCCGCGACCAGCGCGAGGGCGCCCTCGCGTTCGCGGAGCGGTCCGCTCATCGCTGCCTCCTGAAGTGGATGGAGCTCCCCTTCGTTAAGGCGATCCCCTTCGACAAGACGTGCGAAAGGCGGCGAAGGTGGGGGTGAGATCGATCACGCAAGGGGGAGCGGCGCGCCGTTCGCAGGGGGTTGCGCGGCGGTCTCGTGGTGCGCCTCGTGGTGCTCCACGATTGCGCACGCCGCCGCGGCCCCCGAAGGGTGGAGACAGCCATCCGCTGCCGGACGGACCCGTACGGCACGCTCGTGAACAGGGGAAACGGTTGCTCAACTCACCTCGGACCGCCACCGCGTCCGATGCAGGAGACGGCCACCACGCCGCCCGTCAGCGCGTCCCGGTGGCAGTCACCGCCCCCGATCCCATCAGCCGGGAGGGCGCGGTCAGCCAGCTGCGCCGGCATCCGGAGATCGAGCTGCGCGAGCAGCCCGGTCCCGGCACGGTCGCCCTGCTCATCGAGAACGTGCTCGACGAGGCGGCGCTCACCCGGCTGCGCCGGATCGTACGCAGCCAGGGCGCGCGGGCCGTGGTCGTGGTCGACGCGATCCGTGAGACGGAGCTCCTGGACGTCGTCGGGTGCGGCATCGGCGCCATCGTCTGGCGGCACGACGCCACCGCGCACCGGCTGGTGCAGGCGGTGCTTGCCGCCTCCCGAGGTGACGGAGACCTCCCCGCCGACCTGCTCGGACGGCTCATCAGCCAGGTGGGCACTCTGCACCGGGGCACGGCGGGCCGCCCCGGCGCCCCCTCGCTGGGCCTCCAGCCCCGGGAGGTGGACGTGCTGCGGCTGGTCGCCGAGGGGCTCGACACCGGGGAGATCGCCGCCAAGCTTTCCTACTCCGAACGCACCGTGAAGAACGTGATCCACGGCCTCACCACACGGCTGCATCTGCGCAATCGCGCGCATGCCGTCGCGTACGCCCTGCGGGAGGGCTACCTCTGACCGAACGGGCATGCCACCGCGGACGGTTCGGATCGTAGGGGCAAGGACGTCTGCCCGATCGTCGGTCCCGCCGTGCCTGCGGGCGAGACGGTGCGCGGGGCACGATCGGTGCCGGAAGACGACAGCGAGGGAGCCGGCGGACCGGCATGACGGGAGCGCGAACGTGATCCACGAGGCGGACGAGGTACTCAAGCGCCTCCTCGGCGGCGGAGCGCTGGCGGGCTCCGGCATCGACGTGTCCTTCGAGGCGCCCACCCGGGACTGGGCGGCCCGGCGCAACGCCCCGGTGATCAACACGTACCTGTACGACATCCGGGAGGACGTGGACCGGCGCCAGCGCGGCCACATGCCGGCGCGCGACGAGCGGGACATCGTGGTGCGCCGCCGTCGGCCACCGCGCTGGTTCCGGCTGTCGTACCTGGTGACGGCGTGGACGAGGACCCCGCAGGACGAACACCGGCTGATGTCGGCCGTACTGGCGACCCTGCTGACACGGGAGCTGGTGCCGCCGGCCGAACTCCCCGGCTCCCTGGCGGCACTGGGCCTTTCGGTGCCGGTGACGGTGGCCGGCAGCCGGACGGAGTCCCGCTCCCTCGCCGAGATCTGGTCCGCCCTGGGCGGCGAACTGAGGCCGTCCCTCGACCTGGTGGTGACCGTGCCCTTCCCCGCCTTCCCCGAGTACGACGCCGGGCCCGCGGTCACCGAGGGGGCGACGGTACGGCTGCGCGGCACCGACGCCGGTCCACCGCGGTCCTCCGAGCGCTCCCACCGGCCGCATCAGGTGGCCGCCACGCGCGATGCCCGCAAGGCCGCGGCGCCGGACCGTCCGGACCCGCGGTGAGCGCCCGGTACGCCGAGACACCGGCCGCCGTCCCCGCCGCGCCGGTGCCCGCCCGGTACGACGACGCCGCCCACGCGCTGCTCGCCCGCCTCGCCGCCCTGCGGGAACAGGTGGCCGCACTGGTCGAGGAGCGTGCCGCCACCGACCCCACGGCCGACGACCCGCTGCGCGGCCTCTACCTCTCCGACGAGGCGGTGCACCACCTGCTGCACACCTGGCCGCCCGCCACGGCGGGACATTCCGCACCACCCCCCGCTCACTCCGGCGCGCAGCACGACCCCGCCGACCGCCTGGCGCGGCTGGCCGAGCGGATGGGGCTGACCGAGTGGGACACCACCGTGCTGCTCATCGCCCTCGCCCCGGACGTCGACCGCACCTTCGAGCAGCTCTATGGCTACCTCAACGACGACGTGAGCCGACGCCGCGCCACCGTGGGCCTGGCCCTCGATCTGTGCGGGCTGCCCCCGTCCACCGCGGCGGCCCGTGCCCGCCTCCACGCGTCCGCGCCGCTGCGCGCCCTCGGCCTGCTGGAGGACGAGGACCCCGAACGCCCCTTCCTCAGCCGCGCGTTGCGCGTGCCCGACCGGCTGGTCGGCCACCTCCTGGGCGACGAGACCCCGGACGCCGCCCTCCTCGGCCGGCTGCACCCGCTGCCGGACCCGCTGCCGGCCGCCCCCGGCGCCGAGGACTTCACGGACCGGCTGGCGGCCCGCCTGCGCAACGGCCCGCTCACCGCCTATCTGCGCGAACCACGGGAGGGGGACGGACTGGCCGCCCTCGCCACCGCCCTGCGCGCGGCCGGCCTCGACGCGCTGCAGTGCCCGGAGCCGACGGACCGCGTCCCCGAGCTCTTGCGCGAGGCACGCCTCAGCGGGCGGGCGGTCGTCGTGCCGGGTCTGCCCGACCACCCCGGCCCGCTGGTGCGGGCGCTGACCGCGGCACCGGACGTGACCGTACTGTTGACGGACCCGCGCCCCTACGACCCGCACTGGTCCCCGTACGACCCGCTGGTTCTCGAAGCACCGGGCCGACGGGACGGTGGAACGTCCGCCTGGCAGGCCGCGCTCGGCGCGGACGCGGACGGTCTCGACCTGGCCGTCACCGTCGCCTCGTACCGACTCGGCGGCGACCGCGTCCAGCGTGCCGCGCAAGCCGCCCGCGCCCTCGCGGCCTTCGACGGTACGCCGGTGACCGCCGCCCACGTCCGCCTCGCGGCCCGCCGCCAGTCGGCCTCGGGGCTGGAACGGCACGCCCGGCGGATCCGGCCCGCCGTGGACTGGCGGGACCTCGTCCTGCCCGAAGGGCCCCTGACTCAGCTGCGCGAACTCGCCCTGCGCGCCCGCCACCGCGACCGCGTCCTTGGCGAGTGGCGGCTCAGTGCCGGCGGCGGACGTGGCCGGGGCGTCCTCGGTCTGTTCGCGGGCGAGTCCGGCACCGGCAAGACGCTGTCGGCCGAGGTGGTCGCCGCCGACCTCGGCCTCGACCTCTACGTCGTCCAGCTGTCGTCGATCGTCGACAAGTACGTCGGCGAGACCGAGAAGAACCTGGAGCGGATCTTCACGGAGGCCGATCGCACCGACGCCGTACTCCTCTTCGACGAGGCCGACGCCGTCTTCGGCAAGCGGTCCGAGGTGAAGGACGCGCACGACCGGTACGCCAACATGGAGAGCGCCTACCTGCTCCAGCGGCTGGAGTCCTTCGACGGTATCGCGTTGCTCACGACCAACCTGCGCGCCAACATCGACGAGGCGTTCACCCGGCGCCTGGATCTGGTGGTCGACTTCCCGTTCCCGGACGCCGGGCAGCGCCTGGCCCTGTGGCGGCACGGCCTGGTGCACGTCCCGTGCGCCGACGGGATCGACCCGGCGCCGCTGGCGCGGGACTTCGAGATGGCCGGCGGGTCGATCCGCAGTGCGGTGGTCTCCGCCGCGTACCTCGCCGCCGGGCGCGGGGGCGAGGTGACCGCCGCCGACCTCCTGGAGGGGGCCCGCCGCGAATACCGCAAGGCGGGCCGCCTGGTGCCGGGGGAGGGCGGCTGGTGACTCAGTCCTTCGCCGGGTGGATGACCTGCCACTCCTGGTCGTCGGTGTTGGAGCAGTCGAAGAGCGTCAGGCGGGCGCCGACGCCGCCGTCGCTGTAGCCCCCCACGTCCAGGCACTTGTTGTTGCTGGCGAGGTTGCGGATCCAGTAGGCGCCGCTGTCCTGCTTCTGGATCCACCACAGCTGGTTGTCGGCGGTCGTACCGTCGCAGGTGAACTCGGTGATCCCGGTACGGATGGGCTGGGCCCCGTAGTAGGGCAGGTCCATGCACAACTGGTCCTTGACGTTCCGGATCAGGAACAGCGGAGTTCCGCCCGGGCCCCCCTTGGGATCCGTCACTTCGAGGTTCCAGTTCTGGTTGTCGCCCGTCTCGTGGCAAGTCGCCTGCTGGACAGGCCCGTTGAGCTGTCCTTTGTCGCGCCCGGGGAGTTCGGCGCACATCTTGGTGGTGGTGTTGCGCAGCAGGATGTTGGTGGCAGGCACTACGGGGGGTGGGCCGGCCGGCTTCTTGGACGGTGCCGAGTCACCGCCGCCGCCCTTGGAATCCCCCCCGGCGGGCGGCTGTTCCTTCGCGGTCGGCTCGGCGGCACTGGGGGAGGCCAGCGGCTTGGGGGCGGCGCTGGGCGGAAGCGTGTTGCCCGCCTGTTGGGTCTGCTCGGTGGCGCTGCTGCGCACCTGGGGCTTGTAGGCGATCCACAGCATGACGAAGGTGATCGCGAGGGCGGTGACGAGGCCGAGGGAGGTCGCCAGCCAGCGGGGCAGGAAGCCTCGCTGCACGTAGGTGCCCTGCACCTCGGTGGGCTCGGCTCCGGAGCGGCGTACGGCCAGGGTGAACGGCCGTTCCTCCTTGGAGCCGAACCAGATGATCCGCCGGGGCCTGAGCGCCGTGTCCACGAACGCCGCACGGCCCGGTTCGATCTGCAGGGCGGCGGGGCGGATCTCGTACGAGAGGTGCTCCCCGGTGTCGCTTCCGCTGACCGACGCGGTCACCTTGGTGTTGCCGAGGTTGTCGACCGCGAGCCGTGGCCGTCCACGAAACCGGCCCTTGACCGTCACCGGCACCAGCTCGGCCCGCACCTCGCTGAACGGTGTGATGGTGAGGTTTCCCTCCGGGACGGTCACCGCCTGCGGGTGCTCGGTCGGGGTGATGCGCACCGCGTACGGGTTCGGTCCGGCCGTCGCGTCCGGGGTGCGGGGCGGCGCGAACGTCAGCTCCACCGTCCCCGTCGTTCCCGGGTACAGCCGCAGCGTCTGCGGCTCCACCGTGGTCCAGGGCGCGGGGCCGCCGACGGGCTCGAAACGGTATTCGTCCACCACGTCACCGGTGTTGCGCACCCGCAGCCGCACCTGTGTGGTGCTGCCGGGGTCGACGGTCGCGGACGCGGGTTCCAGGGAAGTCCATAGGCTCACACGACGACGCTAGGGGGCGCCTTTCGTGATGTCAGGAGCCCTTGGGACACGGTGAGTTGCCCGGCATTACCTGTCTGCTTGCCCTTGCGGTCCACACTGACCGGAGGGGGCTCCATGGGCGGGCCGGATCTGGCGTGACCGTACGTCCAGCCGGTCCATCTGCTGTCCGAGACCATGGTGTACCCAGGGCGGTCGTTCGCGCCACGGGGACCGAGAGCCGGTCCTTACGGGCATCGCCGGGGGCAGCCGCACTGCCCCCGCACCGGCCCCTGAGGCCGTTTCGGCGGGGGCGGTGCGCGAGTGAGGGTGAGGGGAGTCCTGTCTCGTACCCCGAGGAGAGCAGAGCATGCCGTCCTATCTGTCGCCCGGCGTCTACGTCGAGGAGGTGGCCAGTGGTTCGCGCCCGATCGAGGGCGTGGGCACCTCGGTCGCGGCCTTCGTCGGCCTCGCCCCGGCCGGGCCGCTGAACGAACCGACACTGGTGACCAACTGGACGCAGTACGTCGCGGCCTTCGGCGTCTTCTCCGACGGCTACTACCTCGCGCACTCCGTCTACGGGTTCTTCAACAACGGCGGTTCCGCCGCGTACGTGGTCCGGGTCGGCGGCTCGGCCGACGGCGCCGCCGGGAACGGCGGGGGAGCGGCTTCGAATCCGGTCGCGGTGGCGGGCACTTCCGCCCCGCCCGCCCTGCCCGCCGCCGAGCCCGCGCAGCTCGGCACGTTCGCCGTGACGGCCACCGCCGCCGGCGCGAACGGTCCGCTGACCGTCGAGGTCGCCGACCCCGAGGGCGAGGGCCCCGCCGAGCGGTTCCGGCTGATCGTCAAGGACGGCGGAAAGCCGGTCGAGACCTTCGACGTGAGCGCCAAGAAGGGCAACCGCTCCTACGTCGTGACGCAGGTCAAGGAGCAGTCCAGGCTTATCGCCGTGACGGAGGCAGCGCCCTCCGCGCAGCTGGCCCGGCCGGAGAACCAGACGGTGACACTGCCCGCGCCGCCCGCTGCCGCTCCCGCCGTGTCCCGGGACGCCGCCCCGGACGAGGCCGCCCACCCCGGCCCGGCCCACTACCTCGGCGACTCCGCCGACCGCACGGGCTTCGGCGGCCTGGAGGCCATCGACGAGATCTCCATGGTCGCCGTGCCCGACCTGATGGCGGCCTACCAGCGCGGCGCGATCGACCTGGAGGCCGTCAAGGCGGTCCAGCTCGGCCTCATCGCCCATTGCGAGCTGATGGGGGACCGGGTCGCCATCATCGACCCGCCGCCCGGGCTGAATGCCCGTCAGATCCGCGTATGGCGCCAGGAGACCGCCGGCTACGACTCCAAGTACGCGGCCCTGTACTACCCCTGGATCAAGTCCTTCGACCCGGCCTCCGGGCAGTCGCGCCTCATCCCGCCGAGCGGCCACATCGCCGGCATCTGGGCCCGCAACGACTCCGAACGCGGTGTGCACAAGGCCCCCGCCAACGAGGTCGTACGCGGCGCCGTCGACCTCGAACTCCAGATCACCCGGGGCGAGCAGGACCTGCTCAACCCCATCGGCGTCAACTGCATCCGGGCCTTCCCCGGCCGCGGCATCCGCGTGTGGGGCGCCCGCACCCTCTCCTCCGACCCGGCCTGGCGCTACCTGAACATCCGCCGGTACTTCAACTACCTGGAGGAGTCCATCCTGATCGGCACCCAGTGGGTGGTGTTCGAGCCGAACGACCACAACCTCTGGGCCCGTATCCGCCGCAACGTCTCGGCGTTCCTGGTCAACGAGTGGCGCAGCGGAGCGCTCTTCGGCCAGAGCCCCGCGGAGGCGTACTACGTCAAGTGCGACGAGGAGACGAACCCGCCGGAGTCGGTCGACCTCGGCCGGGTGGTGTGCGAGATCGGCATCGCGCCGGTCAAGCCCGCCGAGTTCGTGATCTTCCGGCTGGCCCAGTTCTCCAGCGGCAGCGGTGAGTTGGAGGAGTAGGCCGCACCGCGGCCTCCGTAAGTACGTACGCACCTCTCGGACCCTTAGAAGGACAGCGAACAGATGAGTCTCCAGCCGGGTGACGCCCTCACCTCACACAACTTCGGTCTCCAGATCGACGGCGTGATGGTCGAATACCTCGCCGAGGTCAGCGGCCTCACCCTCGAACAGGAGGTCATCAGGTACCCGCAGAACAACGGCGCGACGGGAAAGAACGAGATAGCCCTGCTGCCCGGTACGCAGAAGGACGGGCAGTGCACCGTCGTGCGCGGTATGACGCAGTCGGCTTCCTTCACCCAGTGGATCAACGACTCCATCAACGGCCGGATGTCCACGGCCCGCAAGAACGCCTCCATCATCATGATGGACTTCGAGGACAACCCGGTGAAGCGCTACAACCTGCGCAACGCCTGGTGCAGCAAGATCGACACGAGTGCGGTGAAGGCCGGCGAGGCCGCCGCGCTGACCGAGACCATCACCATCGTCTTCGAAGAACTGGTCATCGAATAATGCGGCGTACGACGGCCACAGCGCCGGCCGCCGCACCCATGAACGCGGCGGCGGGAGCGGACTACGCCCAGTCGGCTCCCGCCGCCGCATCCCCCGAGCGGCAACCGGCCGAGACGGTGCAACGGGACGAGATGCGCACCGAGTTCCCCTTCGAGTTGCCGCGCGGGTACGTCGACGAGTCGGGCACCGTGCACCGGGACGGGGTGATGCGCCTGTCCACGGCACGGGACGAACTCGTCCCGCTGCGCGATGTGCGCGTCCAGGAGAACCCGGCGTATCTGTCGGTGGTGCTGCTCGGCCGGGTCATCACCCGCCTCGGCACGCTGGCGATGGTGCACGACGGGATCGTGGAGAACATGTTCGCCTCCGACCTGGCGTTCCTGCAGGACTTCTACCGCCAGATCAACGCGGAGGGCCACACCCGGGCAGCCGTCCGGTGCCCGCACTGCTCGGAGCAGTTCGAAGTGGAACTCGGCGGGAGCCGCCTGGGGGAATCGTGACGTACGCGACCGACCGGCTGCACGAGGAGGTCGCGTACGTCGCCTACCACTTCCACTGGAGCCTGGAGGCGATCCTGGACCTGGAGCACCACGACCGCCGCCGGTACACGGAACAGATCGCGTCTTTGGTGACGCGCGGCGCGGCGGAGGGCTGAGCGGTGGGATTCCTGGACCGGCTGCGGGCGCGCCGGAACGAGCGCGGGGAGGGTGCCGGCGGGGACGAAGGCGGTCCCGGTGCAGTCGTGAGTGCGGGCGCGGGCGTGGCGACGGGCTCCGGCCCGGACCCGGTCCGCGGCCCGGCGCGCCCGGACGCGCCCGTGCCCGCGGTCGCCGCGGCCTGGCCGCACATGCCGCAGATCCAGCGGGCGGTGGGCGGTACGCGTGCGGGGGTCGTGGACGCGGGGTTCGGCGGACGGCTGCCGACGTGGCAGGACCCGTCGTTCACGGCAGCCCCGTCCCCGGCCGTTCTGGACCCGGCGGCGGGCGACAGCCTGCTCTCGGGCGCGTTCACGGGCTCGACGCGGTCCCCGGTGGGTCCCGAACAGCCCACGCGGGCAGGTCTGTTGGGATCGCCCACCGGTGGTCCGGTGGCCCAGCGGATGCCGGTCGCGCCGCTGAGGTCGGTACCCGCGTCGAGCGCGCCGCCGTCCGCGCCCACGGCGGTGGGGCCGGGTGCGGTCGCCGCACCCACGCCCCGCTCCACAGCCCCCTCTCGGTCGGTCCAGCGGGCGACGCACCCCCCGCATGCCGCTGCACCCACAACGCTGGTGAACACGCCGGCCCGGGCCGCCCGAGGCATTAGCGCGACACCCGTGCCGTCCGCCCCGCCCAGGCCCCGGCCCTCTCTGACCAAGGCTCCGGTCGAGGCGGCGGCCGTACAGCGCCGCGCCCTGCCCGCCACCCGCCGGACCACGGGCACCGAGCCGAGGCCCTCCGCAGGGGCGCAGCCCTCCACCGACGACGACGACCGAACCGGCCCGGCCTCGCCGCAGCCTGTCCCCGTCGAGCCTGCGACGGGATCGTCCCCGCCCCGTGCATCCGCGCCCGCCGGTGACCCGGCGGGGGCCGGTCGGCCGGTACAGCGTGCGGTGTCTGCGCAGGGCTCCGGACCCGCGTCCACGGTTCGTCGTTCCGATGCCGCTGGTCCTGGTCCGGTACGTACGGCGAGTCCGTCCGGCGACCGGACTGCGCTTGACGCCGGAGCGCGTAGCTCTCCAGCTGCCCCGGTATCGGGTGGGGTGCCCCCGCGTGCACCCGCACCGACCGAGCGCGGCTCGCGTCCCGATGCGGTGTCCGGGGCGCATCCGCCCGGCGCCGCAGTGCAGCGTGCGGTGCCCGGGCGCGGGTCCGCG
This sequence comes from Streptomyces sp. NPDC031265, assembly GCF_055570295.1. Taxonomy (NCBI): domain Bacteria; kingdom Bacillati; phylum Actinomycetota; class Actinomycetes; order Kitasatosporales; family Streptomycetaceae; genus Streptomyces; species Streptomyces sp. NPDC031265. Next base: position 161,142 of record NZ_JBVIHM010000008.1, on the reverse strand, counting down.
CCGACCGAGCCCGGCGCTCGTCCCGCCCCGATACGCCCCGCGACCCCGCCCGAATGGGGTGCGGCGTCTGCCCCCAACACCCTCACGGCGACCGGCAAGCCGGTCGTACAGCGGGCGTCTTCGGCGCAGAGCCCCGCCTCAACCGCCCGGCCCGGGCCTGCCGTCACGTCCGACCCCCGCCCCTCCCCGGAGTCCGGTCGCACGCCAACGAGTGGGCCCACGACCGGCCTTGACCGCGCGCTGCCCAACAGCGACCGCGCCGCCCGGGCCGTCGACCGGTCGGCGCCCGCGCCCGGCGCCGACCTGACGACCAGCACGTTGCGGCGAGGAGCAGCGCCGCGGCCCGACCGTCCTGCTGCCGTCCCCGGGAAGCCCGCCGAAAGTGGTGGCGGTGACGCCAACTCCTTCGACGGGGGCCGGGGTGCGCGTGACAGCGGTGTCCCGGCCGGTGGAGGGCCCGGCACGTCGCCCGCGCGGCTGCCGTCCGCGCCGGTCCAGCGGGCCGTGTCCCCGCAGGCGTCTGCGGCGAGCTCCAGCGGGGGAGCGATGCCCGGCGCCGACCGACCGTCCGGCACCGAGCATTCGTCGCCCGGCCCCGCTGGTGCCCGGCGTCAGCCCGCTCCCGCCCCCCCGCCGATGCGCACCGCCGCCGACGCGTCTGCGGCGCAGCTGCCTCCGGTGCCGCCCTCGGTGAACGCGCCGTCCAGCGACGGCCGTTCGACCCACCTGGCCGGCGCGAAGGACGCCGCGCCGCGACAGGCGGCAGCCTCCGTTCGCCAACCGGAGACGAGGCAGCCCTCACCGGCACCGGCACCGGCGCAGGCGCGCCGCACGCCGTCCGCACCGGGTCCGTCGACGTCCGGTACGGCGCGGCATTCGGGCGCTCCCGCCGTCCCTGCGGGCCCGGCGGCAACTCCGGTACCGCGCGCCACGGCGCGCCGGACCGCCGGACCCGCACGCCCCGCCGCCTCCCCGGCACCTGCGGTTCCGTCGTCGCTCCCGGGCGCCACCGCGTCCACTTCCAGCTTGCTGCCGGGACCGGCGACCGGGAACGCCGTCCCACGGCACTCCGCCGACTCCGCCTCCGTACACCAGGTCCAGCGCAGCACATCGGCACCCCGTGCGGGCCTCGGCGCTCCCGTCCTGTCGAGGCCGGCCGCGATCGGCCCGAGCCCGGCCCGTCAAGCCACCGCGCCCGCGAACCCGGCCCCGGCGCCCGCCCCGGGACCGGCCGCCGGCCCGGCCCGGCGCTCTCCGCTCGGTGCCCCGCTCACCACCCCGCCCGCCGACGCCGTGCCGCTCGCCGGTCGGCGTACGGCACCGGGCCCCGGTACCCGCAGCACCAACAGCGGTACACCCGTGCCGGTCCAGCGAACTGCCACGCCGACCACCGGCGGTGCGGTGCCGCCCCTGCCCCTCCCACCCACGCTCCCTTCGCAGGGCGCCGCCGCTTCCCCGCCCATGTCGCCACCGCCACCTGTCCACCAGGCCCCTGCCGCGCCCCCGGCTCCGGGACCCACCCCGGCACCCCGCGCACCCCTCCCCACGGTCCAGCGCGCACGCGGCACCCGTCCCGCGCTCCCCAAGGCCGTGCCCCTGCTCCGCCCGTCCGCGCCCGGTGCCGTCGGCACCCGGACCCCGTTGCCCGTCACCCGCCTCGATCCGCCCCCGCAGCCACCGCCTCACCCGCTCCACCCCGCCCCCGCACCGGCACCAAATGCCCAGGGGCCCGCGGGTGCCACGTCGATGCCCACGGTCCAGCGTCTGCCCGGCCGCAGCATCGGCGCGCTCGCCGCCGCCGCGGCGTCCACCGTGGCATCCACTCTGGACCACCTGCGGAGCTCCTCGACCGGCCATGCCCCATCAGCCGTCCCTCCGCCGCCGTACAGCCCGCCACCGGACGAGAACCCGGACGCGAGCCCGCCCCCGTACACGGCCGGCAACTCCGTGACGTCGTCGGCGACGGACCCGCCGCCCGCGTACACGGCGGTACCCGCGGGCGGGTTCGACCCGCGCGAGCTCACCGACTTCCAGCTCGACGAGCTGGTGCACCGGATCATCGGCCGCATCACCCGCCTCATCCGCACCGAAGTGCGCCTGGATCGCGAGCGGATCGGCCGGCTTCGCGACCCTCGCCCCTGACCGGGCAGCACATCAGCCAAAACGGCCTCGGCCACGACAGCACAGAAAGGCCCAACCCGATGCCCCGTCAGGACCCGGGCTCCACCATCTGGTTCACCCTCGCCATCGACGGCGAGAGCCTCGGCTACTTCAACGGGTGTCAGGGACTCTCCTCGCAGGTGGAGATCGAGCACCGGCAGGAGGGCGGTAACAACGGCTTCGTCTGGGCGCTGCCCACCCGCGTCACCTTCTCCACCATCCGGCTGACCCGCCCCCTCACCCCGGACACCACGAAGGTCGCCAAGTGGATCTCCTCCGTGCAGACCGGGATCAAGCGGCCCACCGCCCAGATCGCGGCGCTGCGGGCGGACGGGTCGGAGGTCGCCCGCTGGGGGCTGATCGACGTCCTGCCGGTCAGCTGGACGGGGCCGACCCTCGACCCGGCGAGTCCCGCCGTCGCCACGGAGGTGCTGGAGATCGCCCACCACGGCTTCACCGACTGACGGCGGCCCGGCGCCCGCAGGACGAAGGACCCAGAGGAAGAGAGCATGGCCAAGAGCAGCAAGAGCGCGGGCAGTAAGGGCGCGGGCAAGAGCCTCGTACGCGCCTCCCTCGCCATCCACGAGCCCCCGCTCGGCACCAGCACCACACCCGGCGGACTCATCGAGACGTTCGACTTCGACTTCAACCCCGCGCAGCTGTCCCTCAGCCGCGGGGCCCAGTGGAAGGTGACGACGGCGCCTGCCGTACGGGACGGAACCAAACCGGAGTTCATGGGCCCCGATCCGCTCGCGATGACCGTCGAGATCTTCCTGGACTCCTCCGGTGATCCGACCGGCGACACGGTCCTGAAGAAGGTGGATACGCTGCTGAGCTGCTGCGAAACCACGGACAAGAGCATTTACGCCGACCAGCCGTCACCGCCCTGGGTGGTCTTCGAGTGGGGGGCGTTCTCCACGGCCCGGTTCACCGCGTACGTCTCCTCCGTCGAAGCCTCCTACACGCTGTTCGGCACCACCGGTGTTCCCATCCGCGCCACGTGCCAGATGCGGCTGCACGAGATCCCCTCCAAGACGAAGCGACAGAACCCGACCTCGGGCGCGCTCACCGTGCGGCGTGTGCACAGGGTGGTCGCCGGGGACACACTGCCGTCGCTGGCGTGGCGCGAATACGGAGACGCCACCGTCTGGCGTGCGATCGCCGAGGCGAACGCCATCGACGACCCGTCCCGGCTCGGATCCGGCACCGAACTCGTCCTGCCGGCCGCCGAGGAGGTGCGCCGCTGATGGTGCGGCCCGCCTTCTCCACCCTCATGCGCGTCACCATCGGCGGCGTGGACCTGCCGCCGGACATGGCCCTGTTGCTCGTCGACGGCTGGGTCGACCAGGGGGCCGGTGTGCCCGCCGCGTTCCGGCTCACCTTCCGAGACCCCGCCCGGCTGGTCCTCGACCAACTGAAGGTGCAGTTCGGCACCGAGGTGGTCCTGACTCCGATCGCCGACGGCCAGGGGACCGGTGACCCGTTGCTGACCGGGGAGGTGACCGGTCTGGAGGCCGACTACGAGGGCACCGGAACCTTCACCGTCATCCGCGGCTACGACTACGGCCACCGTCTGATGCGCCAGCGCCGGGTCGTCGCCTACCGCAATCAGCTGGCGTCCGACATCGCCCGCACGCTCGCCGTCCAGGACGGGGTCCGCATCGGCCGGATCCAGCCGACGAGCACGCTGTACGAGTTCATCAGCCAGCCCAACGTCACCGACTGGGACTTCCTCGCCCGGCTCGCCGACGAGAACAAAATGGTCATGTCGCTGGATGCCAAGGGGCGTTTTCAGTTCGTCAAGCCGAAGGCGTCCTCCGGTGCTCCCTCGCCAGAGACCGACAGCGACACGAGTCCGTTCGTCCTGCGGGCCGGCCGCGACATCCTGCGGCTGCGGGCCGCGGTCACCGCGGCCGACCAGGTGGGCAAGGTCGAGTCGCGCGGCTGGAACGTCACCACCAAGAAGAAGATCAAGGAGATCCAGAACGTCAGCACCGACACGAGCATCGGCATCGGCATCACCCCCGGCCGGATCGCGAAGAAGTTCAAGGCCGCCAGGCTCGTCGAGACCGGTGTGCCCTACGACAAGCAGGGCGAGGTCCGGCACGCCGCCGACGCCCTCGCCGCCGACGTCACCTCGTCGTTCGCCGAGCTGGAGGTGGCCGTCCGCGGCAACCCCAAGCTGCGGCCCGGCGTGCCGGTGGCCCTCGCCCGTGTCGGCAGGCCCTTCGAGGGCAAGTACACCGCCACCTCGGTACGGCACGTCTTCGGCGACGGCAAGCACTACGAGTCGTGGGTGACCGTCAGTGGACGCCAGTGGCGCTCCCTGTACGGACTGGCGTCCGGCGGGTCGGGCGCGGACGCAGCGGGGGCGCGGCTGCCCGGCGTCGTCAACGCCGTCGTCACCGACGTACAGGACCCGCTTGAGCAGGGCAGGGTCAAGCTCACCTTCCCCTGGCTCGACGACGCCTACGTCAGCGACTGGGCGCGCAGCGTGCAGCTGGGCGGCAAGGGCGGCGGCGGTGTCTTCCCCATGGACGTGGGCGACGAGGTGCTCGTCGCCTTCGACCGGGGCGCCCTGGACCACCCCTTCGTGATCGGCGGGCTCTACAACGGCCGCGACAAACCGACCGTGGTGAGCGACGTGCCCCTGCACCACGGGCTGAAGAAGCAGGCCACCAGGCACACCCTGTCCGACCGCAAGGGCAACCGCGTCGACCTGCTCAGTCAGCAGAGCGGCGGACGCACGCAGGGCGTGCGGATCGCCACCGGCAACGACAAGCTGACCGTCTACCTCGACCGCACCAAGACCGAGATCACCGTGGACAGCGCGGGTGCCGTCACCATCAAGGGCGGGCGTTCGGTGTCGGTCGAGGCGGGCACCGACCTCACGCTCAGCGCCCGGCGCAACCTGACCATCAAGAGCGGTGGAAGCCTCAGCATCCAGGGCGCCGGCCTGGTCAACCTCAGGTCCCTCGGTGGCATGGTCGGCGTCTCCGCGATGGGCCTCGTCGATGTCAAGGCAGGCGGCGCCGCGATGTTCACCGCCGGCGCCGGTTTGATGATCAACTCCACCGCCAACGTCGGCATCCGTGCCGCCACGCTCATGCTCCAGGGCGCGCTGATGGTGAACAGCAAGCCCTACCCCTTCTCATGACAGCGACTCGATCGATTCCCAGGAAAGAGAGGGTGGTTCTCTGATGGCCGAACAGTTCGTCGGCTCCGGCTGGGCGTTTCCCCTGCGCATCGGGCCCACCGGCGGCATCGCCTTGGTCACCGGCGAGCGCGAGGTGGAGGAGGCCATCCGGCTCGTGCTGGCCACCTCGCCCGGGGAGCGGCCGATGCGCCCAGAGTTCGGCTGCGCCATCCACGACCTGGTCTTCGCCCCGGTCAACGAACAGACCGCGGGCCGCATCCAGCACGAGGTCCTGGTCAGCCTCGACCGCTGGGAGCCGCGCATCGACGTCCGTGACGTGGAGGTCACCGCCGGCGCCGATCAGAGCGTGCTGTACATCGACGTCCGCTACGAGATCCGCGGCACCAACAACCCGCGCAGCCTCGTCTTCCCGTTCTACGTCATTCCCTCCCACGAGGAGCCCGGAGCGCCGAGCCCCTTGGACGGTCCCGGTGGACCGGCCGGCCCCGGCACCCTGCCCGAAAGCGACCACTGATGTCCCTGCCCTCGCCCAACCTCGACGACCGCCGCTTCCAGCAGTTCGTCGACGACGCCAAGCGCTACATCCAGCAACGTGCCCCCGAGTGGACCGACCACAACGTCTCAGACCCGGGTGTCACCCTGGTCGAGACGGTCGCCCACATGGCCGACCAGATCGTCTACCGCCTCAACCGGGTCCCGGAGAAGAACCACCTCGCCTTCCTCGATCTGGTCGGCATCACCCTCTTCCCGCCGGCCCCGGCCCGTACCGACGTCACCTTCTGGCTGTCCGCACCGCAGGAGGAGCCCATCTCCGTGCCGGTGGGCACCGAGGTCTCCACCACGCGCACCGAACGCGACGAAGCCGTCGTCTTCGCCACCGAGCGCGACCTGACGGTTGTCCCGTGCTCGCTGGGCCACCTGGTGGTCCAGCACCACGGCGAGCCCGTCTCCGACCGCACCGCCGACCTCGTCGAGGGCAGGGACCTGCCGTGCTTCGCCGAGTCACCCCGGCCGGGCGACTGCCTGCTCCTGGGTCTCACCGCCGCCGTCCCGCACTGCGCCCTCGCACTCGAACTCGACAGCCGCGTGGACGGCGTCGGCGTCGACCCCCGCCAGCCCCCGCTGGTATGGGAGGCGTGGACCGAGGACGGCTGGCAGCCCTGCGAGGTCGACCGGGACGGTACCGGCGGCCTCAACCGCCCCGGCGACATCGTCCTCCACATCCCGGGCGGCCACGTCCTGTCCCGCACCGGCGGCAACGAAGCCGGCTGGGTGCGCTGCCGCGTCACCGACCCCCTGCCCGGCCAGCCCTTCTACACCACCACTCCCACCATCCGCTCCGCCGAGGCATACACCATCGGCGCCACCACCCGCGCCGTCCACGCCGAGACGGTGTACGACGAAGCCCTCGGCGAATCCACCGGCCTGCCCGGCCAGCGCCTGCGCCTGGCCCAGGCCCCTGTCGTCGCCGACGATCCGCCCCTGCTGCTCCAGACCGCCGCACACGACGGATGGCAGGACTGGCATGTCGTCCCCCACTTCGCCGCCTCCCGCCCCGACGACCGCCACATCACCCTCGACGCCGCCACCGGCGAGATCGCCTTCGGCCCCACCGTCCGCGAACCCGACGGCACCCTGCGCCAGTACGGCACCGTCGCCCCCAAGGGCGCCGTCATCCGCGCCCGGCGCTACCGCACCGGCGGCGGCCGTTCCGGCAACGTGGCCCGCGGCGCCGTCCAAGTGCTGCGCACCTCCATCCCGTACGTCGCCGAAGTCGTCAACCGCGAGGCCGCCCGCGGCGGTGTCGACGGCGAGACGGTCGAGGAAGCCAAGCTCCGGGCCCCCATCACCCTGCGCGCCCAGGACCGCGCCGTCACCCTGCGCGACTACGAGGAACTCGCCCGCCGCGCCGCCCCCGAGACCGCCCGTATCACCTGCCTGGAGGGCGAGGAGGGCGAACACGGCGCCTACGCGGTACGCGTCGTGGTCGTCCCGCAGGCCGTCCCCGACCCCGGCGGACGGCTCCGCTTCGAACAACTCGTACCCGGCGACGACCTGCTCGCCCGCATCACCCGACACCTCGACGAACGCCGCCTCATCGGCACCCGCCTCGCCGTCGGCCCGCCCTACTACCAAGGCGTCACCGTCGTCGCCACCGTCCACGCCTTCCGCAGCACCGACACCGACCGCGTACGCCGCCGGGCCCACGACGCCCTCTACCGTCACCTGGACCCGCTCACCGGCGGCGCCGACGGGCGAGGCTGGCCCTTCGGCCGCCCGGTCCAGTCCGGCGAGGTCTTCGCTGTACTACAACGCGTCCCCGGCGTCGAACTCGTCGACGAAGTCGTCCTGCACCCCGCCGACCCCCTCACCGGCAAACGCGGCGACCCCACCGACCGTATCGACCTCGACGCCCCGTCCCTCGTCTTCTCCTACGACCACCGCGTCCGCGTCATCGGGGACGCAACATGACCGGCGGCAGGGGCTCCATCGACGGCCTGGGTTCCTCCGCCCCCATCGGCGCGATGCTCCCGGCCGTGTTCGCCGACGACGACCTCGCCCAGCGCTTCGTCGCCGGACTCGACGACGTCCTCGCCCCCATCCTCAACGTCCTCGACTGCCTCGACACCTACTTCGACCCCGCCCTGACGCCCGCCGACTTCGCCCGGTGGCTCGGCACCTGGGTCGGCGCCGAGACCGACGGCACCGAACCCGAACCCCGACTGCGCACCGCCGTTGCCGCCGCCGCCCATCTGCACCGCGTACGCGGCACCAGGCGGGGCCTCGAAGAGGCGGTGCGACTCGTGTTCGGCGTCACGCCCGACATCACCGAGAGCGGCGGCGCCGCCTGGAACGCGCGCCCCCGCGGCCCGTTCCCGGGCACCCCGCGCCCCCACCTCCACATCACCCTGCGGCTGCCCGACCCCGCCCCGGCCGACACCCACCGCCTGGACGCCCTCGTCGCCGCCGCCCGCCCCGCCCACATGCCCTACACCATCGAAGTAACCACCGCTGAAAGGACACCGCAGCGATGACCACCCAGCACTGCGCCGAGTGCGGAACCCGCGCGGAACCGGGCCAGTCCTTCTGCGACTCCTGCGGCGCCGTACTCGGCTGGGACCGGGCAGGTGCCCGCACACCCAGCCCCGCGACCGCCGCCGCCCCTCGGGACACCGTCGACCAGCCTGGCCCGCGCGGCAGCGCCCCGGCACCTGCCCATGAGCGGAACGATGCCGATACGACGGCCGATGCGACCAACTACGGACGCGACCGCCCCTCCACCGTCGACAACACACCGCACCAGGCCCACCCGCACCGCCCCGATCGGACCCCGGCTTCCGCGAGCGCACCGGACCAGGACACCGACGGGTCACCGCGCGCTCACGGCACCCCCGCCGCGCACGATGCGGGCGACACCGCCCCCACCGTCCCGGTCGCCCCCGTACCGTCATCGGGCACCGACGACAGCGCGCCGCACAGTGTCAGCGACCGCGCCCGCTCGCTGCTCGTCCCCGTCGCCGACCCGGACGCCTCCAGCCCCGCCCCACCTCCCGCCGTCGCCCCCGTCCTGCCCGGCCGCCCCGATGCCAACCGTCCACAGGTCCGCGCCCCCGAGCACCACCAGGACACAGGCAACGGGCCGCCCTGCCCCTGGTGCGCCACCCCCAACCGCACCGACCGCCACTTCTGCGCTCGCTGCGCGATGTCCCTCACCGCCGACGCCGCCGCACAGCCCCCGGGCCGCCGCCCCTGGTGGCGCCGGCTCTTCGACCGGCAACGGGACACCCCCTGGGCCGGTGAACGGCCCCCGCTGCGCCGCGTGTTCGACCGCATCGGCACCTGGGCCGCCGCCGCGGTCGCCCTGACCCTCGTCGTCCTCGCCATCCTCTACGTCCCGGGCGGCGTCCACGCAGGGCGCGACCACTTCGCCAAGCGCGCCCCGGTCGCCCCGGACGCCGTACGGGCCTCACGCTCCTACCCCGGGCACCAACCGCTGCTCGCCTTCGACAAGCGGAGCAACACCTGGTGGGGTCCTGGCGTCTCACAGTCCGGCCAGGGAGAGTGGCTCGAAGTCACCTTCTCCGAGCCCACCCGCCTCCTGGACGTGATCATCACCCCCGGCGTCTCCGCCCGCGCCGAGAAGCTGGGCGAATCGGCGCTGCCGCACCGCATCAAGGCGACGGTGACGACGAAGGACGGAAAGACCACGACCCGCGACATCACCCTCGATCAGGGCGCGGGCGGTCAGCGCCGCCCCTTCCGCGTCGGTGAGGCCGTCAGGGTCCGCCTCACCATCGAGTCGGCCTACGCGGTCTCCGGCGACAAGCAGGTCGCCCTCGCGGAAGTCGAGTTCTTCGGCCGCTCCAGCTCGAACGGCGTCTGACCAGGGCGCGATCGCAGCAGCGGACCGGCTCCGCAGCCCTCAACCCGCTCCCTGACCGGGAGCGGGAAGAGGGCCCTGCGAGATCGGCCTTTGGAACCAGGCGACGTCCCAGAACTTTCCGAACTTGCGCCCGACTTCCCGGTACACCCCGACGGGCTGGAAACCGAACCCCAGATGGAGCCGCTCCGACGCCTCGTTGGGCAGGGCTATTCCGGCGAGGGCCTGGCGTACGTCCTCTTGCTCCAGCACCTCGAAGAGCGAGGTGTACAGCAGGCTGCCGACACCGCGCCCCACCTGCTCGGGGGCCACGTAGACACTGGTCTCGACAGAGGTGGAGTACGCCGGCTTCGGCCGGAACGCGCTGCTGGTCGCGTACCCGAGGACCTTTCCACCCTCCTCGGCCACGAGAAGCCGGTGCGGGCCGCGGTCCGGGTGGGACGCCAGCCACGGGCGGCGCTGCTCGACGGTGAACGGTTCGATGTCGAAGGTGATCGGGGTCGCGACGACGTAATGGTTGTAGATACGGGTCAACTCTTCCAGGTCGTCCTCGGTACCGGCCCGGACCTGCGTACCCACGGCTGCCCCATTCACCCTGATGCCCATCGGATGACGATAACCAGCGCAGATTACGCCCCTGTTTCCCTGCCGCACCGGAGGGTGGTCCACGGGCCGCACCCTCGCTGGTCAGGGTGAGCTCACGGACTTGGACCCGATGGTGGTGTGGCGCAGGCTTCGGAAGAAGGCCCCCGCTCCCCAGCACCGAAAAGGGAACCCGCGCCGAAGCCGACCAGATCCACCGGACAGGCCCTACTGACCGCCCGCACAGTGGGTGCAGCACCGCACAGCACCACGCAGCCGTGCGGCGACGTGCAACGGCTGTGCGGGCGCTGCTACGCGCGCCTGCGCGAGCCCTGGTGTCGACCCGCCTGCCGGGTCAGGCGGGTGAGGAGGTGATGGGACGACGGCAGCCCGGTGGACCATGGCGTTTTCTCGGGCGTCGGGCTCCCACCGCTGGCTTCCGCGCTGCCTTCCGCCCGGGTCTGCCGCGGGGCAGGTGGGTGATCGTCCGTCAAGCTCCGTTGTCAGTGCCTCCCCATAGTGTGGAGACATCACTCGGGAACATCGGAGGGGGAACAGAGGCATGTCCGCAAACAAGATCCAGCACAAGGTGAATCACGTCGCGCTCGTAGTGGACTGTTCGGGTTCCATGCACCAGCACCAGAGTCAACTCGTGCGCGTTGTGGACGAGTTCGTGGCGGGGTTGAAGGCAGAGTCGGACAGCCTCGGGCATGAGACCCGGATCAGTCTCTACTCCTTCGACCATAAGGTGGAGAACCTGGTCTGGGACATGGACGTGAAGCATCTGCCGTCCATGCGGGGTCTGTACAAGGTCAACAATGGCGCTACGGCCCTCATCGAAGCCTCTCTGAAGTCACTGGACGACCTGGGCCACATCTGGGAGGCGTACGGCGAGCACAGTTTCCTCCAGATCGTGGTGACGGACGGCGAGGAGAACGCCTCCGGCGGCGACCGGCGGCACGACGGCGACATGGCCATCCTCGGCCCCTGGCTCGACAAGATCGCGGCGAAGATGGGTGCGCTTCCGGGCCACTGGACTTCCGCGATCCTCGTTCCGAACTCCCTGGCGAAGCGGACCGCCCAGAACTACGGCTTCCCGGCCGGGAACATCGCCATCTGGGATGCGGATTCCCAGGAGGGTGTCGAGGAGGCGATCGGTACCGTGCGCGCTGCCGCCACCAGCTTCCTCCGTGGCCGCGAGCAGGGCGTGCGCGGCACGAAGAACCTGTTCGCGGTCGGCCAGGACATATCGGTCGACGACGTGCGGGCGAACCTCGAACCGGTCCCGGCCGACAAGTATCGACTCCTGAAGGTCGACACGGAGGTCGAGATTCGATCCTTCGTTGATTCGCATCCGGGTGTGACGTATGAGCGCGGGTCGTGCTACTACCAGCTGGGCACCCGGGTTCAGGTTCAGCCAGACAAGGAAGTCATCGTGGTCGAGAAGGACACTGACCGCGCCTACACGGGCGACGCGGCACGCAGTCTTCTGTTCGGCACGGGCATCCAGGGGACCGTATCCGTGAAGGCGGGGCGTAATCCCAAGCTGGAGGTATACGTGCAGAGTCGTTCGGTGAACAGGAAGCTCAAGCCGAAGACGCGTCTGCTCATCATGCTCTGAGATGCGCGAGAAGGGCGTAGAACAGATGGTCCAGGGCCAGTTGTGAAGGGTCGGCCAGGCGAGGTCCTCACCCGGTGTCGGTTCCCCGAGCACGGTCGTGCACGGCCTGACCGCCGTCCTGGCGGGAGATCAAGGCAATCGCCGCATCACCATGAGCGGCACCAACGCAACCGGCTGCCCACCCAGCCACTGGTCTCGGGCGTGGGCCCTCTGGCGACTGGTCGAGGAGACAGCCCATCCCCACGACGTCCGGCCCGCCTGCCATGTGGGCAGGCGGGCTGCCGAGCCGAGCGCCGAGCATTCGCCCTGCGTCTGTGCGTCCAGGTCAGCTGGATTCGATGGGGGAAGGGTTGATGATGGCGAATTTGCCGCCCTGCGGGTCCTGCACGACAGCCATCCGGCCGGCGGTCATGTCGAACGGTGGCCTGAGGACGTTGCCGCCGGCGCGGATCAGAGCTTCGATGGTGCTGTCGGTGTCGTCGACGGCGAAGTACGTCAGCCAGTGCGAGGGCGTGCCCGGCGGCATCTTGTCGAGCCCCTGCATCCCGGCGACGGTCCGCTCGTCCACTTCGAGGGCGGAGTAGCCGTCCTCGCCTTCCATGGGAGCCCTCGTGACGCCCAGGACGTTGGAGTAGAAGCTTGATGCGGCATCCGGGTCGCTGGTGTTCAGCTCGCTCCAGATGAACGCGCCGGGCTCGTTGACGACTTGGGCCCCGGCGAAGTCCCGGGCCTGCCAGAGGCCGAACACCGCGCCTGTGGGGTCGGCGGCGAGCGACATGCGGCCGAGCGTGAGCACATCCACGCCGGGCATGATCACGGTGCCGCCGTTGTCGGCGATTATCTTCTCGCTTGTGTCAGCGTTGGAAGCGGCGAGGTAGGTGGTCCACACGGTCGGCGGGGTGCGCCCGCCATCGGTCGATATCGCGGTGGCGATGCCGGCCACGGGCTTTCCGTTCAAGGTGCAGACGGCGTACCCGCCGGTCTCCGGCGCCCCCACCTCGCCCTGCCAGCCGAAGAGGTTGCGGTAGAAGTCGAGTGCCGCCTGCTGGTCGGGGACCATGAGGTCGACCCAGCAGGGAGTGCCGGGCCTGTAGGGGCTGTTGACATCGGGCATGAGCAGTCTCCGTAAGCTGATGGAGCGGAACGGAACGGAACGCGGAAGGGCATCGCAGCTCTGAGCAACCAATGATCTCTCCACCGGTGCGGCTCCCAAACCAGGAATCCAGGCACTGGGGGTGCCATGCGGACACACCAGCAGGCTGCGATACCCGAGGGACCGCTGCCGCCGAACGAAGGCGACTCAACGAAGCAACTCCCGGCGTCGAAGGAGAACGTGAAGCGGATCCGCCGCATCCGCAGCGCCATCTGGTTGCCCGAGAGCTGCCGGAGGGAGGGGGCAGGCCCCACCCTCAAGTGGGTGGCGTACTCCAGTGACGAGGCGCCTGCGGGTGCGCGAGGGTGATCGGTATGACATCAGGCTCACACCCCATCAGCGTGCCCGAACAACCCCGGACTCGACCGGCTGCCCGCAGACGTCATCAGCGCCTCATGGTGACGGCGTCCCTCCTGGCGATGACCGGCCTGGCGGCGACCGGCCTGGTCGGCACACTCGACCATGAAGCACACGCATCCGCCCGTACGACCGCTACTCCGCCGGCCGCGCCGGTCCACGCCGCTGCCGCCCCCGCCACCATAACCACGGCCGCGTCGTCCGCCGTCGGGAGCGGACCCCAGTCGCAGCGGCGCGCCCAACTGGACCGGCTGGCCCGGGAATTGGTGTCCGCCGGGGCGCCCGGCGTGATTGTCCGGGTGGACGACGGTCACGGCCGACCCGTCGAGATCACCGAACAGGCCTCCTGGACCAGGCCGGATCACCGGCTCAGGGCGGGGGACGAGTTCCGGATGGGCTCCAACACCAAGACCATGATGGCCACCCTCGTGCTGCAACTGGTCAGTGAGGGCAAGCTCGCTCTGACCGACGCGGTGGACACGTGGCTGCCGGGCCAGGTACCCAACGGCCGCGCGATCACGCTACGTATGCTGCTGAACCACACCAGCGGACTGTTCGACTACACCGAGGATCCCGCGGTCCTGCCCTCGATCATGGGCAAAGACCCGAAACGATGGACATCGGAGCAACTGCTCGCACTCGGCGTGCGGCACGATCCGCTCTTCGCGCCGGGCAGTTCATGGTCGTACAGCAACACCAACTACGCCGCGATCGGCGCCGTCCTGGAGAAGGCCACGGGCAACAGCCTGGCCGATCTGGTCCGTGACCGGATCGCCCGTCCGCTTCGCCTTGAGCACACCTACTACGCTGCGGACTCCGCCTGGCACGGCCCCCACACCCACGGCTACGAACCTGACGCGGCCCACATGCCGCCGGATGTGCCGGCCGGATTCAGGGACTATACCGGGGCGCACCGCGACGGTCATGTGGACGTCTCCGACAACAACCCCTCGTGGGGCGGCGCGGCCGGGGCCATGGTGTCCACCGCGTACGACTGGGGCCGGTTCTACACCGCGTTGATGTCCGGCGAGCTGCTGCCCGCCGCCCAGTTGGCCCAGATGCGCACCACCGTGCCGATCTTCCCGGACCAGCCGGACGGGCCCGGTTACGGGCTGGGCATCGAGACCGCAACGACCCCGTGCGGCACGGTGTGGGCACACGACGGCGGCATCCCCGGCTACCTCAGCACCAACGTCACCGACCCCACCGGCAGGCGCACGGCGACCGTGCTCGTTGCGACGGAGGCCTTCGCCGAGCACCCGGACGCTTTCCCCGAGCTAGCCAAAGCCGCCAAGATGCTGCAGACCGCGGCGATGTGCGCCATGTTCGACAAGCCGGCGCCGACCACTGCGCCGACTGCGGCTCCGACCGGCTGATCCTTTCCCCTGCACTTCCGGCCTGCCGGTCGTCGACGACAACTGGCCCGACGACCCCACCGCCGCGATGGGCCTCTTCCTCGGCGACGCCGTTCAGGCACTCCCGCGGCTGCGCGCCGCCTACGACCACGACCCGACGGACCTGTACCTGTACGACATCGGCGCGTACGCCGCGCGCGCCCTCGCCGAATCGCAGGACCGGCCCGTCATGCAGCTGTCCCCGACGTTCGTGGGCTGGGACGGCTACGACCAGGACGTCGCGGCACAGCTGTGGGGGGGGGGGGGGGGGGGGGGGGGGGGGGGGGGGGGGGGGGGGGGGGGGGGGGGGGGGGGGGCGAGTCGAA
>NZ_JBVIHM010000008.1:102651-146001 GCF_055570295.1 Streptomyces sp. NPDC031265 | reverse complement strand
CCCCCCCCTCCCCTCCCCCCCCCCCCCCCCCCCCCCCCCCCCCCCCCCCCCCCCCCCCCCACAGCTGTGGACGCCTTCCCCGGCCCTCGCTCGCGGGCCCTGGCGCTGATCACCCGGGCGATGCAGCCGCACGCCGACCGGGTCGACGCCGATGTGGTGACCTTCGTCGGGCCCTGCTTCGACGCACCTGTGGGCGCGGACGGCTGGACCCGCCCGGCGGATGCGCGGAACGTGCTGCTGATCTCCCTGGGCTCGGCGTACACCCGTCAACCGGAGCTCTACCGCCAGTGCCTGGCGGCCTACGGCAATCTGCCCGGCTGGCACGTCGTACTCCAGATCGGCAAGTACACCGACCGGCGGGAACTTGGCGCCATCCCGCCCAACGCCGAGGTGCACTCCGGGGGCTCTCAGCGGGCGATTCCGGAACAGGCGGACGCCTTCGTGACCCACGCCGGTATGGGCGGCTGCAGCGAAGGGCTGCTGGCAGGCGTCCCCATGATCGCGGTGCCGCAGGGTGCCGAACAGTTCATGAACGCCGACCGGCTCGTGGAACTGGGCGTGGCGCGCCGCGTCGCCACCGCGCAAGCCACCGCCGAGACCCTACGGGCGACCCTGAACGACCTGGTCACCGACGCGGAGGTCGCCCGCCGCTCGGCGCTGCTGCGCGCCGAGGTACGAGCCGAGGGTGGCCGCTCGCGGGCCGCCGACCTCATTGAGGACATGCTCAGCTGAGCCTTGCCCGCCCCGCCGCGCGGGCCGCGAGGCCGCGGGTTCGATCGCGCGGAGCGGCGGGACGCCCGCCTCTGCCCGGAGCGTCACCTCCGTCTGCCCGCCCGCCCGGCGGCAGTGCGTGCGGGCGTCGATTGCAGCCCCGGCGCGGTCGGCATCGTCCAGGCCGTAGCGCAGGGGTGCTTGCGCTCGCTGGCCGATCGTTGTGAACTGCCCGGATGACTCCACGCGCCCTGGACCTGTCGCCTGCGCCGCTCCGCCCGCGCGCGGGATCGAGTGATCTTCGCGCGACCGGTGACCCGCGAAACCCACCCGCGTCGCTCCGATAACATGATCGAACGGCGCTCACCCACGACGCCGTCCTTTACCGGAACTTTATGCCATCCGGCGCGGGAAATGACCTAGACAATTAAATTCTAACAAATCGGCCGGACAATTGACTTCTATAACATCGCGGGTGCTTTCGCGAATAACTCGCAGAATTGACTTCGCCGCGTGGCGTCAGCCGCGGGTGATGCTGTGGGCTGCGGCGGGTGTGGTAACCCTCGGATTCCTGATCGGCCTGGAGATCACCGCGCGTCACTACGGTCTGCCGGGTCCGATCGTCAATCAGGCACAGGAGGTGATATTCGCCCCCAAATCGGGGCCGCTGTTGTACGCCGGTATGGCGTTGACGATGGTCGTGCTCACCTGGCGGCAGCGGTTCATCGCGCTCGGTGCCGCAATCGGCATCGACGCCGTTTTCCTGCTGGTGCGGTGGATGGTCGACGCCAAGCCGGCCTTCGGCAACGGCGCGTTGTGGGTGATTCTGGGCTGCGCGGTCATCGCTGTTACCCGCCGCACCGGCGGCGAGCGTCTCCTGCTGCTGAAGGGGGTCGGGCTGGGCCTGCTGCTGGTGGCGGGCCACAAGACCGGCGACACCTGGCTGCTCATCACGTCCAAGACCCGCCCGATGGTGCTCGACCAGTACGTGGCCACCGCCGACCACGCGCTGGGCAACCCGTCGTGGCTGGCAGGCCAAGTGGTCGAGGCCACCGGTCCCGTCGGCTCGCATGTGCTCCACCTCGTCTACAGTCAGCTTCCGCTGGCAGCGGCTCTCGTCGCGCTGTACCAGCTGCGTAAGGTGGCGGTCGAGCGCCGCTTCCCGGAGCACCATCTGGTGCGCACCTTCCTGGTCATCGGGCTCCTCGGGCCGGCCATCTACATGATCTTCCCGGTGGTCGGACCGGTCTTCGCCTACGGCAACGGCGCCTTCGACACCGGTGGCGGGCACTGGGCGCTGGCCAACCTGTGGCCGGACACGCCGCCGCCGATCAACCCGCACGCGATGCCGTACGACCAGATCACCCCTCGCAACTGCATGCCCAGTCTGCACACGGCGTGGGCCACCACGATCTTCATTCATTCCCGCAAGGGCACGCGGGCCGTGCGATACGCGGGCACGTTCTGGCTGGTTGCCACGCTCAGTGCAACGCTGGGATTCGGCTACCACTACGGCGCGGATCTCATTGCCGGTGTGGTGTTCGCACTCACGATCGAGGCAATGATGCGTTCGTTCAACCGCGGCTGGGACCGGTCAGGAATTCAGCTGGTCGCTTATGGCACGGTGGTCTTCGCCGCACTCTTGGTGTCGTATCGCTATCTGTCGATGGAAATGGCCGGACATCCGTGGGTGTTCGGACCGCTTCTCCTTCTGGCGTTGGCCTCCGTGGTCTACGGCTATGTGCGGACCACCAAATCGTGGGAGCCGCAGGCCACACCGGCGCGGCAACCGGAATTGCAACCGCAGCCCGAGCTGGTTTGAGTCGTGCCGCGCGGGTACGTCCTCCTCAGTCCCTCTCCAGCAGTTCGAGGACGGCCCGCTAGACGAAGCCCTGGGTCGCGGGGCGGCCGTACGTCCCGTCCTCGCCGAGCCGGCCGAGGACCGGGGCCACGGTCGTGCCGGTCTCGTGTCGCTCGATGATCCGGGGGGCCGGCTGCCGTCCGCGGTGTTCTGCGAGACCGCCAGGGCCACGGCGGCCGGCACCGTGGCGTGCCAGGTCCGGAAGTCCTTGGCGGTGATCTCACAGCCGGACCGTTCGCGCAGGTAGTCGTTGAGATCGTCGGCGTGCACCTCGGGCTACGCCTCGTGTTCCCAGTGCTGGATCATCCGTATGCGACAGGCGTGACGGGGTACCCGGGCCGTGTGCCAATGGAGGTGTGACCCATGGCGGGAAGCGGATCCAAGAAGGACTTGAACGGGCAGTCCGCGCTGGTCACCGGTGGTTCCCGAGGGCTCGGGCTGCTGAACGCCCCTGGCCGCCTGCCGCGCGCGTAAACAGCCTGGTGACGGGAAGTCGCGCCAGAGCAGAGAACACTGCCCGCGACCACGCGTGGAGCCATGCACGTGAGGAGGTTGCCATGACAGCCAAGAAGGCGCTGGCGCGCTACCAGCGACGGCGCGACTTCTCCAAGACCGCCGAACCTCAAGGCCGCAGCTCCCGGCCGCCCGGCGAGAAGCCCTCGTTCGTCGTCCAGATCCATGACGCGCGAGGCATGCACTTCGACTTCCGGCTGGAAGCCGACGGGGTCCTCAAGTCCTTCGCCGTTCCCAAGGGGCCGTCGAAGGACCCCCACGACAAACGGTTCGCGACCCCGACCGAGGATCACCCGCTGGAATACCGCGACTTCGAGGGCATCATCCCCAAGGGTGAATACGGCGGCGGCACGGTGATCGTGTGGGACGAAGGCACCTACCTCAACCTCTCCTCCAGCCGTGACGGCCAGGAAATCCCCCTGAGCCAGGCACTGGAACAGGGCCACGCCTCGTTCAGTCTGCACGGCCGCAAACTGCACGGCGGCTACTCGCTCACCCGCTTCCGCACCGATGAGGACGGGGAGCGCGAGGCGTGGCTGCTGGTGAAGCACACCGACGAACACGCCTCCTCCGACGGGACCCCCGACCCCAGGCGGGCACGATCGGCCCGTAGCGGCCGCACGCTCGGACAGGTGGAGGCGGAAGTCGCGAGCCAGGACGGCGACGGGGCATGAACAGCCAACCGGACGGGCTCATACCGATGTGCGCCACGCGCCACGCTCAGTGCGCGCCGCGCATGCGACGAAGACCGGATGGACACGCTGCGTTACGCGGCCAAGGCCGGCACCGGATGCGACACCGCCACCTGCCACCCTGCGTCACCGCCTCGACGGCCTCGTGCGGCGGCAGCCGCCCTTTCCCGCCGACCAGGTGCACGAGCGGGCTGTCCACCGGGTGTCCCCGAGCTGGTCGCGCAGGTCGCCTTCACCGAATGGACCGGCGCGGGCCTGTTGCGCCACCCCCGCCACCTGGGGCTGCGCGAGGACAAACCCGCCCGTGAGGTGGTCCGGGAGCAACTGGCCGGGAGGACACAATGACCACGACGAGACCCTTCCACGTGGGCGGACGCACCGTCGAGGTGAGCCGGCCGGAGAAGGTCCTCTTCCCCCAGGACGGCATCACCAAGGCCGACTTGGCTGCGTATTATTACCGCAGGGCGGCCCGGCGCATGCTGCCCCATCTTGACCTGCCCTCCCTCGTGATGACGACCGGCTCGCGCGGCCTCCACGTCGTCGTGGCCCTCGACCGCCGGGCACCCTTCGACGACGTACGGAACTTCGCCCACGAGGTCGCCGAACTGCTCGCTCGCGCCACCCCGGCCAACTCACCACCGAGCCGCGGAAGAAGGCTCGCAGGGGCAGGCTCTACCTGGACATCCAGCGCAACGCGTACGCGCAGACGGCGGTCGCTCCCTACGCGGTCCGGGCCCTCCCCGGAGCCCCCGTCGCCGCGCCACTGGCCTGGACCGACGTCACGGACCCGGAGCTCACCGCACGCTGCTGGACCATCAGCACGGCCGAGGACCTGCTCAGGGACAACCCATGGGAGGACCCGCCGCGCCCCCGATCCCTCATGGCCGCGCGCAACGGCCTCCGGGCAATGCGGCAATGAGCACTCACACTTTGCGGAGTCAGGCTTTGCGGAGTCAGACTTCAGCGAGTAGCCCGGACATCGTCTCGGCGGCCCGCACGGCTGCGTCCGCGCAGCAGTTGTTGAACAGCACGTGTACGCGCTCGGTGTCGCGGGCGAGCGCGCGGATGCGGGGCACCCAGGGTTCCAGCTCGTGGGGCGCGTAACGGTGCCGGTAACGGGCCTCCTTGGACCCGGTGCCCCATGACGGGCTGCGCCCGTGGAACCGTACGACGGACAGCCGGGACGACGTGGCGTGGACGACGGGCGGCAGCGTGGGAGCGTCGACAGCCACCCAGGGGATGTCTCGCTGTTTCAAATGTGCGAGTATGTCCGGTAGTTGGGGCTCACTGAACCAGCCGGGATGTCTGAACTCGACCGACACGGGTACACCCGCGCCGACACGGCATTGCTCGATGAGGTCGTACGCCCGTACGCCAGGCGCCAGCCAGGGCGGAAACTGGCAGAGCACGCTGGTCAGCCGCCCAGCGGCACGCAGTGGCTCGATGCCCGAGCGAAACCGCCGCCACAGCTCCTGCGTCGTCTCCTTTGACAACTTCTCCGCCCGTATGAGGGTGTGGGGCGGAACGGGCGGCCGCAGTTCGGGAGGGAGCGCGCGGGCACGTACGGGGTGTCCGGTGAAGGGCGCGAAGGCCTTCATGTCGAAGGTGAATCCCTCCGGAGTACGTTCCACCCACAGGCGGGAGTTGCGCGCGCTCGGCAGCGCGTAGTACGTGGAATCGGTCTCCACCACGGAGAAGCGGGACGCGTAGTGGCGCAGCCGCCCCTCGGCGTCCCGGTGGCCGCGCGGATACCAGCCGGACGCGACGAGCGCGGGGTCCGTCCAGGAGCAGGTCCCCACCAGGATCCCGGCCGGGGTGTCCGTCTGCCCGGCCGGTGCGGGGGTGTGGGCAGATCGCACAGAACGAGGCCTCCTTCCAGGCTCAGTGGACCGGATGCCCTTCCGCTCCCGGCCCTAACGCGCTCCGGGCACCCTGACGAGCCGATCCACCACCGGGAAACCGGCACGCATTGCCCTCGCGCACCCGGGTACTTGGAGACAGCACCGATCGCCGAGCGAAAGTGAGCAGGCACCATGAACGACCGCAGGCCCGAGGGCCCAGGAGAGGGCGGAGTGCCCGCCCCCGAGCCGATACCGAGGGATCTGCCGGACCAGCAGGCCGGTGATACCGACGACCCGTGGGAGGTCGGTGGTGATGCCGCGCGGAGCACGCGCGGCGACCGGCCGGACCCGTCCGCGCCCGACACCGACGAGGCCGGCGCCGGTCGGCAAGGCCACTCGGGGAACGGGCGGCCGGGGCACCCGGTGCCCGACGAGTCACCGGATTGAGCCGTCGGAGCCCTTGGAGCCGTCGCAGCTCTCGAGCCTTCGGCAGCCGCGCGAGGACCGACACCGATCCATGATCCCCACGGAGAGGACCCATCGAGAATGCTCGCGAGCGAGTTCGGCACGGCTGAGGAGGCCCGATGAGCGACCACAAGCAGGACCAGCGCGCAGCCTTCCGTAGCGACGACCCGGCGGGCGGCCCTCTGCCCGCACCCCGGGTGCGCCGGGCAGTGGCGGCACCGGCCCGGCGTCTGCCGCCCCCGCCGGTCCTTGGCGGCGCCCGTGTGGTCGAGGTGGACACCGTACGGCCGGGTGGTGCGCGAACTGCGGGGACGCGGGTACCGGATGGTGACCGGTGTGTCCGAGTACGAGGGGCGGCTGGCCCTGGGCAGTCTCCAGGAGGGTGCCGTGGCCTGGTGCGACCTCAGCGAGCGTCCGTCGCGCTGACGCGGTGGGGCCGGGCCGGGGCCCGTGTCAGGCGACGGCGTCGTCGCTCTCCAGCACGCCCAGCAGACCCAGCAGCTGCGGGCGGTGCAGGGCGGCGACGGGCTCCAGCAGGTCGGGGTGGCGCAGCAGGACCGCGGCATCGGTATCCCGTACGTTCGGGCAGGTCAGGCGCTGGAGCCCGCCCGCCGCTGCCGGGGCGTGCTCGGGGTTGGTCAGAGCGTGATCGGCGGCCGCGTCGGCCAGGGCGGGGTCGGCGAGCAGGCAGGCGGCCCAGCTGACGACGGTCTCGTCGGCCCAGGTCCGCCAGGCGCTGTCGTCGGTGTCCGCGACGGCGCCGGTGAGCCAGTCCAGGCGGTCGGCGCCGCTGGGCGCGAGCAGATGGAGCAGCTGCACGTCGAGGCTGGTGGGGAAGCGCAGAGCGGCGGCGAGGGCGCTCGCCTGCCGCGCCTGGGCTTCGGCCAGGGCCTGGTTGAGCGCTCCCGGGGGCGGCGGATAGGCGGCCAGGAGCCAGCGGGCGGAGGCGGATATGACGGGTGTCAGGTCGGTGGCCACGGTGATGGTGTCCTCGGGGCTGGCTCGCCCTGCCCGGTGTGGCCCGGTTCCGCGAGCTGCGGTACGGGGCCGCGCTGCCCCGGTCATGGCCTGCCAGCGTACGGAAGTGCCGGTGCTCTTTCCATGACCCGCGTCACGGCCCCACTCGTCACCGCGCCCACGCGGACCGCCCCCTCGTCAGCCTCGTCAGTAGGGGAGAGGGCGCCCGCTGGGCGTGCGAAGGTCCAGCGGCGGCCTGGGGGCCGGGGCCTGCGGCCGTTTGATGAGGACTTGGCGCATCACGATCACCACCTGAACTGGACCGGATCCCCGGTCCACCGGGTCTACCCCGATTCGGAGGGTGTCTACCCCGGATCCGGGAGGGAAGTCATACGGCGGCGCGGTGGCGGGGCAAGGAACTTCTTGGCGGCTGACGCCCGCAGAGGCGAAGGGGTGTGCGGTGGCGGTGGGGGCGGGGTGTGGTGAGGATCGAGGCGGGAACCCGTACTGCTCGGCCGCCCCGGCGGGCAGCCGAGCACCCGACAAGCACACGAGGAAAGGCATCCCATGGGACACGGCGGGAACGTCATCGCGGAGCTGAAGGCCGACCACCGCGAGGTGGAGGAGATGTTCGACAAGATCCAGGCGCTGCCTCCGGGTGACGAGAAGCGCAAGGAGCTCGCGGACCAGTTCACCATCGAGCTCGTGCGCCACTCCGTGGCGGAGGAGATGTACCTCTACCCCGCGGTGCGCGAGCACGTGCCCGATGGCGACACCATCGCCGACCGGGAGCTCAAGGACCATGCCACCGTCGAGCAGCTCCTCAAGGACCTGGAGAAGGCCTCGGTGGGCGACGTCGGCTTCGACGCTCTGGTCGCACAGGTGATCGCCGAGGTCGGCGCGCACGTGGCCGACGAGGAGGACAACCTCTTCCCGGCTCTGGCCGATGCCTGCTCGGCCGAGCAGCTCAACGACCTCGGTGACAAGATCCGTATGGCGAAGAAGGTGGCGCCCACCCGCCCGCACCCCAGCGCCCCCGACACCCCGCCCGGCAACAAGCTCCTCGCCCCCGGTGCCGGACTCGTCGACCGCGCCCGCGACTTCGTCACCGGCCGGGGAAAGTAGCCCTGGCCCTCCACCACCGCCCCCGACACGCCCGTAGCGGCCTCGGGGGCGGTGCCGCTTCCGCGCCCGGCGCCCGGGCTTGCGGGGTTGGAGACCGGGTCCCAGTCGGTGATGGTCGTCTCGTTCGCGGTCCGGCTCTCCGCTTCGGAGGCGGGGCGATGGCCGCCGGGGGTGTCCCTACCCGTAGTGGAAGGGTACGAAGACGAGTCCGTCGCGGATGCCGGTGATACGTATACGGGCTGCAGCGAGCCCGACTTGCTGGTGATCCGGGCCAGGTCGCCCTCCTGGAGGTCCTGCGCGGCCGCCTCGGTGGGACTCAGTTCGGCCCACACCTGCGGTGCCGCGGCGTTGAGCTGGGGGACGAGGCCGGTCTTGGTGCGGGTGTGGAAGTGGTAGGGGTGAGGCCGGTGGTCAGCTGGAGGGGGTACTCGTCACTGGTGTCCTCGTGCGGTGTCAGGTATTCGGCGGCCTTGATGACGGCCCTGCCGTCAGGGTTGAGGGACCGGTACTCCACGGGCTCGACGGTGGCTCCGGTGACCAGGTCCTTGCCGTAGCTCTCGCAGACATCGGGGTGGGCCCAGCTGATGCCCCGGTACCTGTTCGCACAGCTCATCGAAGCCCACCGTATGCGCCTCCACGAAAGCGCGGTCGACCTGGTCGCGCCGGATCACCTCGTGCAGCAGCGCGTTGAGCAGGGCGACATTCGTCCCGACGCGGGGCGCCAGATGAACGTCGGCACGCCGGGCCACCATGGTGGGGCGCGGGTCCACGCACAGCAGACGCGGCGGATCTCCGCCCTCCAGCCGGTCCTGCACGCGCATCCCAGCACCGGCTGCGTCTCGGCCATGTCGTGCCCGAACAGCGCGATGGTGTCCGCGTGGTCCACATCGGTATACGAACCGGGCTGGCCGTCGCAGCCGAACGACTCCTTGAGTGCCTCGGCCGCGGTGGCGGTGCACAGACGGGCGTTGCCGTCCAGATGGTTGGTGCCGATCCCGGCGCGGGCGCGGACAACGGCTGCTGATCGTCACCGGCGAGCACTTCGCGCCGGGCACCGGCGATGCGGGCAAGGGTTTCGAGCGCCTCGCCGACTGGGCCACGGAACACTTCGGACCGCTTCACCTTCACCCACCGCTGGGCCACCCAGGACAACGACTCCACCGACTCCGTACCGCTCACCGGCCCGCTCCACACCGGCAGCCGTCACACCTACGTGGCGACCGGTTTCGGGGGCTGGGGTATGAGCGGTGGCATGATGGCGGGCCAACTCCTGGCAAAGCTGATCGGGGGCCAGAGCCCGGCGTGGAGCGGCCTGTACGACCCGCGGCGGCTGGGCTCGGTAGTGCGCGAGGCACCGACCTTCCTCCAGCATCAGGCGCACGTGGCCCGGCACTTCGTCGGCGACCGGCTGACGGCGCGGTCACCCGGCCGCTTGAGCGACGCGACCTCTGACGGGCCCTTCCTGCCCTCCCGGGGCCCGTCGACGGCCGAACCTCACTGGCCTCCGCCCGATTGCGGAGCCGGTGCCAACAGCACAAGGTGAAGGTGAGCAAGCAAACAGTCACCCAGAGTAGCTAAGAGGTCCTCATGCCTCGTGGATCCAGCCCGAAGCGGGAACGCCAGTACGAGCACATCAAGGAGAGCGCCGAAGAGCGCGGCGAGAGCACGAAGCGGGCGAAGGAGATCGCCGCCCGCACGGTCAACAAGGAGCGTGCGCGCTCCGGTGAGTCGAAGACCGCCGGCAAGAGCTCCACGCAGGACATGTCGTCCTCCCAGCGCGGCGGCCGGCGCTCGCACGGCGGCTCCCAGGGGCCGACGTACGACCAGCTCTACTCCGAAGCCCGGCGCCGCAGCATCCACGGCCGCTCCGACATGAACAAGGCCCAGCTCAAGCGCGCACTTGGCAGCACGTGACGGAATGCGCCTGTTCCCGGATCCGAGGTCCGGGAACCTGATCGCCCGATCCCGCGCCCTGGTGTGTCCGCCGCGGCAGGGGCGTGCGCGGCCGGACCGTCATCCACCTGCCGGGCCGCGACAACTATCCGTGAACGCGCAACGACGGACGAGCACCCCCGAAAGCCCGGCGCATGATCGTCGGGTTTGTCGGGTATGGGGCTGGCACGGAAGTGAGTCCTGTGCCTCAGGGAGCTGCCCATGTCCACCGATGCGATCGTGATGCTGAGGGAAGGCCACAAGGAGATCAGGCGGCTGATCCGCTCCTACCGCGTCGAGCGGAATGCCGAGGCCGTGGAGCCCTTCTTGCGCGCACTGACCGTGTACACGTACATCGAGCGGGAAGGGATGTATCCGCGCGTCTGCGTCCTGGTTCCGGAGACCGAGCCGGACATCTTGGGTTTCGTGGAGGAGCACCACATCGCGGACGTGCTGGCCGCTGAGCTGTACGACATGCGCCCTGACGACGTTGCCTTCGACGCCAAGGCCCGCTTGCTGATGGACATCGTCGAACGGCACATGGACGCCGAGGACGACAGGTGGTTCCCGCGTGTACGGGCCGCCGTCGGCCGCAAGGAACTGCAGGAGATCGGCGCCTGGATGATGAGGCTCGCCGAGCGTGCTCCTCAGCGCCCGCATCGCCCTTCCCAGCAGCAGATGTGGGACACCGTGGCCGCCTGACAGCTCCAGGCTGAGCGGCACCGAGTTCGCCGTGCGCTCGGCTGCCGTCGCACTACGGGTTCTGGTTCGCCGGGCGTGCCGATGGCGGCTCGGCCGGCTGCTGCTGTTCGTGTCGGCCGGCCAGTGCGGCCGAGAAGCGCGCGCGGGCGACCGGCCCGACGAGTGCCACGGGCAGGGTCACGGCGGCGGCGATCGCGAAGAGCGTGCCGAAGTGCTTGTCGTCTGCCAGCCCGCTCACCAGGAACGTGCTGAGGGCGGCTCCGGTGTACACGGCGCTGGCCACCAGCGAGGTGGCGATGCCGCGTACTTGGGGCGGCGCGACCTCGGTTCCCCAGGTCTGCACGATGGACTGGACCAACGCGAAGGCGAGTCCGGACAGAACGCTGCCCGCCAGCACGGTGACCATCGACTGGGCGGGTACGCAGACCAGGTAGCCCACACCGAGCAGTACGCTGCCCACGCCGAAGTGGGTCGCCGCCGACACCCGGTCGCCCAGGGTGCGTACCGCCACGCCGCCGGCCACCGCGGCCAGGCCGTAGCTGCCGGTGACGAGGCCGGCGTACACGACGCTGTGCCCTCCCGACTGCAGCGCGGTGTTGAAGAAGTTGAAGAAGCCCAGCATGGCCGCGCCCTCGAAGAGCGCGAAGACCACGAGGAACCGGAACCAGCCGATACGGAAGACCATGCCGAGCCGGGCCTTGACGCTCGTGCCGCTGGGCGCCGGGGCGGAGGCTTCCGGCAGGCGGCCGAAGGCGAGGGCGAGCAGCGGTGAGCAGATCGCGACCAGCAGGATCGCCGCGCGCCAGCTCCACAGGTGGGTGAACACACCGGCGATCACGGTCGCGCCGGCCGTGCCGACCGCTCCGGCCGCCAGGACGCTCGCCACGGTCCGCTGCCGCTGGGCGAAGGGCAGTCGGTCGCCCACGTACGCCACCATCACCGGCAGCAGGGCGGCCGCCGAGGCGCCCGCGAGTGCGCGTCCGAGGATGAGTACGCCCAAGTTGGGGGCGAGAGCGGACACCACGTCGGCGACACACATGCTGAACAGGGCCGCTCGCATGACCCGTACACGCCCGTACACGTCGGAGACGAGGCCGTGGACGGGCTGCATCAGGCCGAACAGCAGCAGGTAGGCGGTGAGCGCGATGGTGACGGAGGAGACGCTGACCCCCAGGCCCTTGGACGCGGGCAGCAGCAGTGGGGTGATCACGATCCGGTCGAAGTTGCCGAGGAAGGAGCCGGCGTAGATCAGCCGCATGTCCTGGGCGTCGTTGGCGTGCTTGTTCATGCTGTTCCCTCCGGCCAGGTGGCCTGCTGACGGGCTGCGGCTGCCTACGCCCTTGCCTCCATGACTGTCCCGGAAGGGCCGATTAATCAATGGGGCTGATAGTCAGAGGCTCTGATTGGTTAGTATGGGACTGCCCGACGGAATCGTCAACGCGGGGCCGGGCCGCCGAGCCCCAACTGCTTGACGTGAAGGTTCAGTTGAGGGAACTGGCAACGTGCCCGCCTGGTCACGGGTGCGCACGCGCGAGGTGCCCCCGGCTCGGGTAGAAGGGCGCCCCCCCGTCGCGGCGCTCGATCGGGCGCGCGGATTCGATGACGCAGGCCACCACGCCATCACGCCCTCTGTTGAAGGCTTGACGGGTCGCGGCAGCATTGATGTTCTGTCTAAAAGACAGTCAGTGTCGCTGTCAGATCCGAAGCGTGAGGGAACGCCGGTCGGGCCGTCAAGTGCTCTGGGGCAGACCGTGCGCCATTCCTGACGTTCGCTGGAGGGGAGCCGGAAGAATGACGGTGAGCGGGGAACTCGGCGTGGAGGATCGGCCTTTGTTCGAAGGGCTTCAGCAGTGGCACGGCTTCCTGTTGCGCAAAGCCGCCCAAGCGGTCACGGGACACGCCGAACGGGATCTGTGTCCCCTGCAGGTGACGATGCGTCAATTCGGCGTCCTGAGCG
Source organism: Streptomyces sp. NPDC031265 (assembly GCF_055570295.1). Taxonomy (NCBI): domain Bacteria; kingdom Bacillati; phylum Actinomycetota; class Actinomycetes; order Kitasatosporales; family Streptomycetaceae; genus Streptomyces; species Streptomyces sp. NPDC031265. Next base: position 133,245 of record NZ_JBVIHM010000008.1, on the reverse strand, counting down.
TCATCGAAGCCGAACCGGGGCTGAACCAGCGGGCCGTGGGCTGCAAGCTCCGGATCGACCGCACGACCATCGTCGCCCTGGTCGACAAGCTGGAGGGGGCGGGGCTGATGGAGCGCAGACGCGGCCCTGATCGCCGGACCTCGGCACTGCATCTGACCGAACGGGGTAGCGCACGGCTGCGGGAGGCGCAGGAGGTGCTGACCGAGGTCCATCAGGAGTTCCTCAGCCCCCTGTCCGCCGAGGAGCGTGAAGCCCTACGGAATCTCCTGATGCGTCTCGTGGCGCGGCAGCCCGGCCTCTGAGGGTGGTAGGCCCGGTTGGCCGGCGGTAGCGCGACCGGCCCTGATCACGGTGGCGTACGACTCGCGCTCGCCCGACGCGGTGGTGACGGTGTGGACCACTCGCTCGGCCCGTTCGATGCGCAGATCCGGGAGTTCGGCGGAGAGGCGCTCCGGGGTGAACATCCGCTCCGCATCGGACGGGCCTTCGAGGCCCCTGCCGAGGTTGTCGAGATGGTGCCCCACGACGACCAGCCGTCCGCCCGGAGCCAGCGCCCTGGCCGCACGGGCCAGCAGCGCGGCACGCTGCGGCGGCTCGGTGTGCACGTACGCGATGAGGATGAGGCCGAAGGCGCCCTGCCGCGGCTCGTGGGAATCCAGATCCGCGAGGACGGTCGTCACATCCAGTTCCTCGGCCGCGGCCTGTCGGCGGGTGCGCTCCAGGGCCGTCGCTGAGAAGTCCACGGCTGTCACCCGCCAGCCGCGGCGGGCGAGCCACAGTGCGTGGCGTCCGGCACCCGCACCGAGGTCGAGGGCCATGCGCTGCGGCGTGTTCGGCTCGGCGGATGTGTCCGGCGGTACGAGTGCGAGCTCCGCGACCGCCAGCGGATGGGGAACGAGTGTCCAGCCGATGTCGCCATGGGTGTACCGACGGTCCCAGAACTCCGCCGAATCCGTCATCTGCGCTCGTACCTCCGCATGTTGGGAAGAGCCTTTGAGCAATTTGACAGGAGGATAGATTATCACCAGCCCTGCCCCCACCGGTGAGCAGCGGTGGGAGTCTCACCTCGCCCTCGTGTCCGGTGCTCCGGCTGGGGTGGCCGGCGGCGTGGCGTACTACACCACCTTCAGCGGGCAGCTCCATGCGGTGAATGCCGCCAACGGCAAGCTGAAGTGGGTGTGCGCCAATACCGGTAGTGGCTCAGTGGTCGTGTCCGGCGGGCTGGTGTACGTCTGTGGTGGCAAGCAGCTGCACGCGATGGATGCCACCAGTGCGCCGTCACCTTGAGTGCTCGTCGATGGGTGTGGCTCGTACCGCGAACTCGGCTTCGTACGCGCTGGAATGGATTCCCGCACCAGGCGACGGGCCTCGGGTGGCGGCTGATCACGGCCGTTTCGGCGTCTTGCGCCAGGTCAAGCAAGCAGTGGTGAACGGATGGTCAAGCAGCCGGGCGAAGGTCGGCGATGAGGCGGAAGCGTTCCAGAACCACCAACGTCGCGTCGTCCACAGTGAATTCCGGGTCTTCCAACGCTGCGCGCATCTCGTCGCTGTGCCAGAACCGCTCGTGGTTCGCCCGCCACTCGGCGATGCTGGTGTCGCCTTCCCCTTCATCCACCACGTGAGCGAAATCCACCTGCGCAAGAGGTACGACACGCACGCTGGTGACCTCGATGACCGCGACCGGACGGTCGTCCGAGTCGACGACCACCGCACGGCTCCCGATGGCTGGCAGCGGCTCCCCTTCATGCTCGTAGCCGATCATCAGTCCGGTGGTGGAGGTCTTGGAACCACTGAGGACGGCCGCGACGAGCCGGTCACGCAGCGGGCCGGGGAAGGCGAACTCGGCCCGGGGCAGCGATGCGATGTCATCGGGAGAGACGGCGTCAGTGGTCATACGGTCACAGTAGCGACCCGCTTGCTCAAACCGGCAGCAATAACGGGCAGGGCGACGGACGGACAGGGGAATGGCTGAGGGGCGACCGCGCAGCGGGTGAAGGCAGGCAGGAGAGAGGCCATTCACACCCCATTGCCCGAGGAAACCGTCGGGACATGGCCCACCGGACAGGCTCAGGCGATGTCCGACGGGGTCGGCAACCGTCAGGCCAGGAAGCGCTCGACGGCCTCGCGGGCACGGGCATTCGAGGTCGCAGCGTCAGCCAGAGCCTGGGCCAGGACATCGATCCACTCGTCCAGGCCCACGTGGCGCCGCGAGAGCACGATGCCCCGCACCTCGTGGCAGATCTCGCCGGCCACCCGACCCCCATCCATCCGCAGCCGGAGCCGCTGCTCCCCGAGCGCGACGTCCAGTTCGGCGACCGAACCCTCGCGCCCGGCCACCCTTTCCGCGACGGAACGCCTACGCTTGACCCGCACAGCGCCGGGCGGCAGTGAGTCCGCCAGGTTGGCCGACAGCACCTTGGCGTAGAGGTTCAGGTCCGCACTGTCCTGACGCAGCGCCGCAGCCAGGAGTTCCACTTCCCTCTCAGGCATCGAGGCTCAGCACCATGGTCGGCCGCTCGATGATGTGGTCGTCGCGAAGCGGGCGCACCGCTGTCCCGATGGCGAAGAACTCGGTGGTGTGCGTCCCCCAGTTGTGCGAGTGCTGCCTCAGCTGGACGGCCACGATCCCCTCGGCCTCCAGGGCATTGCCCTCCGCCTGCATGCGGCTCATCGCCAGCTCGCGTGCATCGTAGAGTGCCTGGGTGAACGGCTCGATCTCGACATTGCGGCCTGTGCTGCTCAGCACTTGAGCGAAGCGCTGGTGCGCCACGTGGTAGACGCACGACCCCATGACCATGTCCAGCGGCGCGTAACCGGCCCGGATCAACGTCCAGAAATCCTGGCCGGACAGGTCCGAGGTGAACGGCTTGCCCTTGTTGTTGAGCCAGGTCCCGCCCGGTCCCGGGTCCGCACCGTCCGCCTTCACCGCCGTGCCGATCGCGATGAACTCGGCGATGTCCGAGCCGAATTCCTTGAACTCGATGTCCAGTCGCACCCCCACGATCCCGTCCGCCCCCAGAGCGCTCGCCTCCGCCTCCATCCGGCCCATCGCCAGCTCGCGCGCGTGGTACATGGCCTGTGACAGCTTGGTCAGCTCCTGGTTCTTCGACCACCGGCCGAGCTGGAGGCCGACGTGGTAGACCGAGGAGCCGAGGACCAGGCCGAGCGGGCGGAAGCCGACCTCGCGCACCAGTAGGAACTCGTTCACCGTCAGGTCCGAGGTGAAGAGCGAGCCCTTTTCCCCCGGCTGGAGCTGCGCCAGCCGCCGCATCGCGTCCTCGGGCACGCCCTCCGCCGCCGGCTGCGCGGCTCTCCCGGGCAGTTCCTGCCCCGTTCGCTCGGTCATGTCAGCGCTCGCGCTCCAGTCTCATGATGGTCAGTGGCCTGGGCCCGGCGGGCCGCTCGGAGCGACCGAACCGGGCGATGGAGGTGCCGACGAGGACCGCCTCCGCGCTGAGGTCGCGCGAGTACCCGTACGTGGGGCACTCGCTCTCACGCACCCTCAACTCCATCCCGTCCACCACCACTCCGTCCCCGCCGTGCTTCGCCGCATCCAAGGCCAGTTGTCTCCGGGCATCGTGGCGGACGAGGTTGATCAGCTGGGTATAGCCGTCGACCTCCTGGTTCCCGGCGGTCCAGCGGACCAGGCGGGAGGTGCGCCAGTCGTCGTGCCGGGTCTCAAGGGCGATGCCGAAGGCGAGTCCGGTGGGAACCCATCCGCCGTGCAGGAGCTTGGCGAAGTCCTGGCCGCTCAGGTGCGACGTGAAGGGCAGGCGCGGCCGGATGCGCGAACGGGCCCGGACCGCGGTGCCCAGCGCGGTGAACTCCAGGCCCCCCGCCGGGAATCCGCCGACCCGCAGCTTCACCCCGACGATCCCGTCGCCGCCGAGCGCGCGGCACTCGGCCACCGCGCGGGACAGCGCCAGCCTGCGCACCGCGTACATCGCCTTCACCAACTGCGCGAACGACGACGTCCACACCGAGGACGGCGGCACCTTCCTGCCGTCCTCGACCGACCATGCGCCCGGACAGCCCCAGACGCCGGTGGACCCGATGTTGAAGACGGCAGTGCCGAGCACCTGCCCGACCGGCTCGAACCCGAGACCATTGACCGCCGCGAACTCCTCGGACGACAGCGCCGAGTCCCAGGTGTTACCGGCCGCCCGGCGCTCTGCCGTCCCGCCGGCAGCGGCCCCCGGCAGACCGGCGTCTCGTCGGTGTGTCATCGACTCCCGTGCCCTCGACCTCTCGGCTCACCGCGGATCACCTCGTCATCCGGCAGCGTATGTCATCGGGGGGATCAGCGAAACGGTGATCACGAATCCAACGGCTCTGCCCGTCCTGGCTCTTGGGTACGAATTCGCCGTCGCCGCCATGCGTCGGTGGGCGGGACGGTCTCCCGCCCATTGAGGCTCCAGACAGGACAGCCGTTGATCGCGTGATCTTGTAGGCGTTCAGCTTGAACTGCCGGAAGCGACAGCGGATGGCCAGGGATCCGCGGCAGAGGCACGGCTGGGATCCCGGACAAGCCGGGAGATCCAGCGCGGCCCTCGCTCCTACGGCCGGTCTCGGAGCGAGCCCCCGCTCGCGCCTCATCACACCCACGTCCATGGAAGGAAGGGATTCGTATGCGTCTCCGAAGGTTGATGGCAACGGGCGTGATCGCCGCCACCCTCGCGGTCAGCGGCCTCGCCGTCTCCGCCGCACCGTCCCTCGCAGCCACCTCGACGGCTTCGATGAACTGCTCGGACCCGCACTGTCTCCAAGGCAGCGCAGGCCACCACGGCGTGGAACTGCGTTGCTTCGACGCGCGTTTCCGTGTCGTGGCGACCTGCCGGACCTTCGACCACCGCATTACCTACACGCATTACGGCACCGTCGTGGCCCCCGGCGGAACCTCCATCGTGTGGTGCGACCTCGGCGCAAACGTGGTTGCCCCCGTCTGGGAATATGTCTGAGCCGTGACGGCGTAGGGCACCAGGAAGCGAACCCGTTCACCCGTCTGCAATCCCCGTCGCCCGTGGACGACGGGGATTGCCGGGCGCGCGGAAGGCCTGGAGCCCGGTACTCAGCAGGCCGCGCCCGGTGGGGGCTCAGCGGGCCTCGCGCGACCGCGCGGCGCGGCGGCGGTTGCCTCAGCCGGCCACCACGAGCGAGCGGACGGGCCCTCCGATGCGCCGCCACTCCGTACCCTGCCATTCCCAGACCGTCGTACTCTCTCTGTCCAGCCGGTAAGCACGGTCCGCGCGGGCTCCGAACCCCGCACCGGCCTCACCGATCCGTGCCCACGCGCCCTCGCGGTAGCGCCACAGCCCGCCGTCGGTCTCGTTGGTGGCGTACAGATCCGCGGGGCCTGCGTAGAGGGCACCCGCGGGCCCACCGACGGCACTCCACACACCTGCTTCGCCGCTCCAGCGGAACACGCCGCTGCGTTCGGGGTTGAGGCCGTACAGATGGTGGTCGCTCACCACGAAGTCGGCACCGGCTCCGCCCGCGTACGTCCACACATCCCCCTTTCCCCCGTACGCGAATATCCTGCCGTCGACGGGGTCCGTGGCGAAGAGCCCCGCACCGCCGCCGTACAGCCTCCCCGCGGGGCCGCCGATCCGTGTCCACGTCCCGAGTTCCCGGTTCCACCGGTGGACCGCGCTGTGGTCCTGGGCCAGGCGGTACAGCTGAGTACCACTCGTGGCGAAGGCGGCGGCACGCTCGCTGACGGTCTCCCAGTTGCCGGGCACCCCGCTGTATCCCCGGAGTTCACCGGTCTTCGGGTCCGTGGCGAAGACTCCGGCCGGACCGGCGTACAGCTCCTTGGCCGGTCCGCCTATCCGCAGCCACGCGGTGCCCGCCCCGCTCCACTGCAGGACCGCGCGGCCATCGTGCGCTATGGCGTACACCCCGCTGCCCCTCGGCGCGGGGACCTCGGCGGGCAGCCGTGTCGTCTGTGGCGCCGGAAGGGAGGGTGCACGGCTGGGCGACGGTTCGGACGAGGGCGTGGTACGTGTGAGGGCCGAGGGGGAGGAAGGACGGAGTGCGGGTGCGGTCCCGCTTGGTCGTGACGATTCTGGGGCGCCTGGCGAGGCGACCGTGTCGCCTCCTTCGGCGGACGCCGGCGGCAGCGGGCCGGGGGCGTGCGGTCCGGCTTCCGCACGCGGTGGCGGCATCACGTCCAGGCCTGTCGCCGCGGCCCCGAAGGCGACGATGGCGCATGCGAGCAGCAGAGCGCGGCGCCCCCACCCCGGCGCCAACCAGCCCCGCCTCAGGGGCCCTTGGCGTGCGACGACGGGCAGGCGCCGCCCGCCGGCCGTGCCGGTTGACCGCTGCACGACCTGCCCGGAGATGACCACCGCCTCGCACACCCGAGCCCCGGTGACATCGGCCTGGCCTGACCCGGCCCGTTGGCCGGGCGGGTTTCTGCGCCTGATGGCCACTTCGGCGTCAGTCCGGAAGAGGGGTGGCCCTTCGCCGCCACGCCGCACCAGTGGGTACGTATGCCTCAGGAGGATCTCGCCCCGTGGCGGCCCGCCCGCTCCCTGTTCGGCACCCGGCCACTCGCTCCCAGGCTGCTCCGCCGGTGCCCCGCCCTGCGGGTGCTTCCCCTCGTCATCTGCGGCGGACGGTGTCGGGGGCCGTCCGCCTGGACCGTACCCCTCCACACCCGGCCATGTGCGCGCCGAGCCTTCCGGACGTGCCTCGGCCGCAGGTGGCGGGCTCGACGCCGACCGGCCACCCGCGCGGAGGAGTGCGTCGTCCAACTCGCTCTGCAGTCTGGCGGTCAACCCCAGCAGTGTGCGTACCAACCCCTCCGCATCGACCAGTTGGGCGCCGGTGTGAAGCCCGTCGTCCCGACTCTCGCTCGGCGTCCGGCCGGGCGGGGAAGCCGGCGGGGCGTCCTCTCTCGCCATGCTGCCCCGTCCTGCTTCCGCCGCGCAGGCCGCGGCGTGCAGCCGCTGGGCACGGGCGAGCAGTTCCGTGCGGCTCCTGCTGTCGCGGACCCGGCCGCACACCACCCTCTCCAGAATCTCCCAAGGGATGGTCTTCGTCCCCGAGCGGTAGTCGCTCCAGCTCGTCTTGCCCGCGCCGTAGCACTTCGCCAACTCCCGGACCGTGCGCCCCTTCGTGATCTCCCGCAGGAAGACCGCCAGCGCGTTGGCCTCGACGGTCTCCCCCTTCGGCTCCCCTTGCAGACGTCCCGCTCTGCCCATCGCCCACCCCTCCGCATCCATGGGTACACAGCCGGTGACCGGCCCCGATCACATCGAGCCTCAGCAGACCAGGTACCGGCCATGCCCTTCCAGCGGTTGTCAGACAAATCGCGTGGAGCCGTGACTCATTTATTCGAAGTCCCTTACCGCGCACGGTGCGAGGGCGCATGCCTACAGGGCGGAATGGGCCAGCCAGTGGTCGAACAGCTGCCTTTCCCCGTCGATCGCCACACGCTGTGGCGGCAGGCGTCGCATCAGTACCAACAGCAGGTCCTGCACCGGACCCGTCACGGTGACGTCCGCCGCCCCCGGGCCCCGCCGCCATGACACCCCCGTCGGCGTGCGCGTGATCACCCACCCTTCGATCGGCTCCTCGCGAGCCCGCAGCGCGATCGAGCCCGCCCCCCGCAACGAAGCCACCGCGGGCTTCAGCGTCGCCATCACCGGTGAGGACAGCAGCTCCAGGAGCTGGGTCACGGCGTCGGCCGCGAGGTCGGGTTCGAGGGCGTACGGCACACCCGCCAGCAACGCGGCATCGGCAGCGTGCACCGCTGTGTCGTGTGTGGCTTGCCGAAGCCAGAACGACGCCGGTGCCGGCCCGGCGCGGCGGCCGGGCCGCCGCACTGTCCGCGCCCGTCTTCGTGGCGCTCGATGCCGTTACGGCTGGCGAACAGGTGTCAGTCTGGAGTTGCCCATGTGGCGCAGCCGTGTGAATGCTGGACACCGGAGGGGAGAGTCCCCCCATCGACTGGGCCGGAACGCAGCGACCGGCCGGGAAGCGGTCCTGGGTCATGAAGGCAATCGCGCTTGAATCGTACGGAGCCGCCGACGACCTGCGGCTGGTCGAGCTGCCCGATCCCAAGGTCGCGCCCGGCGAGGTCCTCGTCCGGGTGAAGGCGGCCGGGGTCAATCCGGTCGACTGGAAACTCGCCGCCGGCTACCTGGACCCGATCATGGAAGTCCGCTTCCCGCTGATCTCCGGCTGGGACGTGGCCGGTGTGGTGGAACGCGTGGGCCTGGACGCCACTGAGTTCGCGGTGGGGGACGAGGTCTTCGGGTACGTGCGCAAGGACTGGGCGCAGAACGGCACGTACGCCGAACTCGTCGCCGCGCCCGTCCGTACCCTGGCCAGGAAGCCCGCCGCGCTGACCTGGGAGCAGGCCGCCGGAGCGCCGCTCGCGGGGCTCACCGCCTATCAGACGATCAAGCGGGTCGGTCTGGCCAAGGGCGAGACCGTGCTGATCCACGCCGCGGCCGGCGGCGTCGGCTCACTCGGCGTGCAGATCGCCGTCGCGCTCGGCGCCCGGGTGATCGGCACCGCCAGTGAACGCAACCACGACTTCCTCCGCGAGCTCGGCGCGGAACCGGTCACCTACGGGGACGGGCTCGCCGATCGCGTACGAGCCCTGGCACCCGACGGCGTCGACGCGGCCCTCGACTTCGTCGGCGAGGGCGCGGTCGACGTCTCGCAGCAGCTACTCCGCAAGCGCGACCGGGTCGCGTCCATCACTGACGGTGAGGCTGCGGCCAAGGGTGGCCACTATGTTTGGGTACGCCCCGATGCCCGTGATCTGACGGAGCTCGCCGCGCTCGCGGACGCGGGCAAGCTGACGGTGCCCGTGGAACACGCGCTACCGCTGGCCGAGACCGCCGAAGCGTGGCGCCTGAGCCAGGCGGGCCGCACCCGAGGAAAGATCGTCCTGATCGTCTAGCGCCCTGCCGAGCAATGCGCCGGGGCCCGGCCGCCGAGCCGTTCGCGACCTCCTGGCCCACCGCGGGGACGTCGGGCGGCTGCGAGCGGTCGCCGCGCCGGTCACCGCGCGGGTGGTTGTACGAGGCCCGACTGATGGGTGACGACGACGAGTTGCGCCGGTCGCGGGGTGCAGCTTGTTCATGGCGCGCTGGACGTGGGTGCGTACGGCGAGCGGTCTCACGTACAGCTCCCAGGCGATCTCGTCGTTGGACTTGCCCTGCGCGGCGAGGGCCGTCACCTCTCGCTCGCGGGCGGTCAGGACCGCCAGATGCTCGGGTAACGCGCGACTGGTGTGAGGTTCGGGGGCATCCAGGAACCGGGTGACAAGCGTGCGCGTGGCCGCGGGGGAGAGGAGCGCCTCACCGGAGGCCACGGTGCGGATGCCGTCGAGGAGCGTGCCGGGGCCGACGTCCTTGCCGTGGAAGCCGCTCGCTCCCACGCGCAGGGCTTGGGCCACGCAGTCGTTCTGATTCCTCAGCACTCCGCGCGTCAGGCCTCACCGACGGAGCCCGCGCCGGGTCCCGCCCGTCGGCGCCTGTGGTCCGGGTGTAGGGCGTGTCCCGAGCGTGTACTGAGATTTCAGCAGTCCGGATGTCGGCAGCCGCTTGCAACTGGTTCAGTGCATCCGTCAAGGAACTCCGACAGCAGGTGATGCAGGACCTCGGGCTGTTCCAGATGCAGGTCGTGGCCGGTCCCGGGGATGCTCGTGGCCAGCGTGTCCGGGCGTTGGCGGAGCATGTCGTGGGCGTCCTGGGAGGGGATGATGCCGGACTGGCCCAGGACCGCGAGGGTCGGACACGTAACCGCTGCCCACTCGTCCCAGAAGGAGCGGTGGGCGTTCTCGGACAGCGAGTTGACCATCACATCGCGGTCGAAGCGGGGCCACCAGCCGCCGTCGCGTTCTTCCAGCCCCGCCGCCCACCCTTCGCCGACCGGGCCGCCGCCGAGGAAGCGGACGGCGGCCTCCCGGGAGGGGAACGGCGTGGGCCAGCTGTCGAGCCATCCGCCGATCTCCGCGCCGACGGTCGGATGGGGGCCGCCGGGTGCGGCCTCGACGAGTACGAGGGCGCGGATGCGTTCGGGGTGGGCTGCCGCGGTGAGCATCGCCGTGTTGCCGCCCATCGACTGGCCGACCAGGACGGGGTGGTGCAGGTCGAGCTGGTCCAGTACGGCGACGACGTCGGCGACGAAGGCGGCGCGGGAGAGGTCGCTCGGCCGGCGTTCACTGGAGCCGTGGCCGCGTTGGTCGACGGCGACAACCCGGTACCGCCGGCTCAACCGGTGGGCGACGGCATCCCATTCACCCGCGTGGCCCGCCAAGCCGTGCAGCAGGAGTACGGACGGCCCCGGTCCACCCCAGTCGCGGCAGGAGAGCCGTACGCCGTCGCGCACCACTGTGCGTTCGGACCATGTCATGCGTTGCCTTTCCGGCATCAGTCGGACCGAGCTGTCTCGGGGAGCGACAGGGTCCGGGCTGGGCGAGGGGTGGGCCGGTTCACTTTCCGGTGTTCTCGGCAAGGGTGTGTGCCACGAGGGCGTTGGCGTGGCCGTGTCCCAGGCCGTGGTCCGTCTTGAGCCAGGCGACGAGTTCCATGTGCTTGGTCAGGGGTGAGGAGGAGATGAGGTCCTTCCAATGCGCGATGGGGCGGCCGTACTTCGCCTCGATGGAAGGGAAGTAGCTGGCAGGGCCGTTGGCGGTGCCGGTCATGTCGGTGTCCTGTCGTTCGTCGTCGGCGTTCGTTTCCGGGCTGAGGCGTTGTGCTGGTGATTCGGCCGCGCGGGCGGCTACTGGCCGGCCGGGGCGACGGGCGCGTAGGCGAGGACCTGGGCGCCGGTGCTGAAGGTGGTGGTGCTGATCGGCTGGAGGGTCTTCTTCGGGGAAGCCGCGGTGAACAGACGCTTCCCGGTGCCCTCGATGACGGGGTGGGTCCACAGCCGGAGCTCGTCGACGAGGTCGGCTTCGAGCAGGGTGTTGACGAGGTCGCCGCTGCCGTAGACGAGCAGGTCCCCGCCGTCCTGCTGCTTCAGCTCGGTGACCGCGGCCGGGACGTCGCCGGTCAGGAGAGTGGCGTTCCACTCGGCGGTGTCGAGTGTGGTGGTGGCCACGTACTTGCGCATGCCGTTCATCCGCTCGGCGAAGCCGTCCTCGTCGGTCATCGTCGGCCAGGCGGCGGCGAATCCCTGGTAGGTGACGCGGCCCAGCAGGAGGGCGTCGGCGGCGAACAGCTGGGCCTGGGCGAACTTGGCCGCTTCGTCGTTGAAGAACGGGGCCGACCAGGACGGGTTCTCGATGACGCCGTCGAGCGTGATGTAGACGGACGCGATGACCTTGCGCATGCGGTGACTCCCCCTTGACAACGGGCATGCAGATGCCCATGTGTACGATGTTCACATTCAAGGAGTGCGAAGATCCGCGCCCCCCGAGTGATCTTGCGTCAGCCTAATCGAGCTAAGTGGATACTGTCCACATTGGAGTTGGTGATGGTCCCGGAGACCGGCACGTCGAAGCGGAGCACCTACCGCCACGGCGACCTCCGCAACGCGCTGACCGAGGCAGGTGTCGAACTGGCCCGCCAGGGCGGCCCCGAGGCCGTGGTGCTGCGAGCGACCACCCGCCACGCGGGCGTCTCGCCCAATGCCGCCTACCGCCACTTCGCCGACCGCGGCGCCCTCCTGCATGCCGTATCCCAGGCCGCCATGGCCCAGGTCGCCCGCACCATGGAGGCGGAACAGGCCGCAGTGGCGCCGACCGCAGACGAGAAGGCCGCCGCCCGCGCCCGCTTCCGCGCGGTCGGCACCGGCTATCTGCGCTTCGCCCAGGAGGAGCCCGGCCTCTTCCGGGCCGCCTTCCACGTCCCCGGCGACATGACCCACGCCGCGGACGACGACGCCGCCGGAAGCAACGGCAAAACCCCCTTCGAACTGCTCGGCGCCGCCCTCGACGGCCTCGTGGAGACGGGCCTGTTGCCCGAAGACCGGCGCCCCGGCGCCGAGTTCCTCGCCTGGTCGGCCGTCCACGGCCTGGCCGTGCTCCTGATCGACGGCCCCCTCCGCGGCCTCCACTCCACCCAGGCCCACGACGCGGGCCAGCACGTCATCGACATGATCGAACGCGGCATCTGACCGCGGCGCAAGCGGCGTCTCATCGGGCGTACGCTTGCTGTTCTGCGACGTGCTGAAGCGCAGGGCTGCATGCTGACGGCCTGTCACGCCCACTGTCCACCGGGAGAGTTCCGGCGGCTCCGGCGCTCCGAGCGGGACTCCACCCTCTTCAGGTGGCGGACATGTGGCTGCGCGGCGGCGGAGCCGGGGCGGATCCCTGACTGAGTTCAGCCGCGCACTGGCCTGGGCAGGTGCACGTACGTCACCGTCGTATCGATGCCGCTGTCCACCAGACGGCCGTGCGTGTCGAAGGCTCCGGGGCCGTCCGTCATGCCGAAGTCGTTGTCGTTGATGAGCGCGAGGGTGTCCCGGCCCGTCAGCGCGATGCCCTCGACCTTGCCGGGCACGCCCGCGACTTTGTTGAAGTCGACCACGAGGGCCTTGCGCAGCACCGGCGCACCGGCCGCCGCGGGGTCCTCCAGCTGCTCGTACGAGGGGGAGGTGGCCGTCTCGTCCCAGGCGCTGCCCAGCATGCCCGGACCGCGCGGCAGTGTGACCCGGTGAAGCCGGGAGGCCTTGTCGGTGCGCTCCTGCACCAGGAGCCGGTCCCTGCCGACCGCCACCAGCGAGGAGATCTTGAGCTCGGAGGTGTCGTCCTCGCCCGGATCGACGACATCCACCGCGTCGAAGCGGTAGGCGTACTCGGCCGTCACTGCGCGCTTCTTCGGCGAGAACCGCAGCAGGCGCGCGTTGCGGGACTTCTCACCCGCGGCCGTGTCCGGCACGGACAGCGGGCTCTGCACCGCCAGGACCAGGTCGCCGCCCGGGAGTTGGGCCAGACCCTCGAAGCCGCGGTTGGTCTTGCGCTTGAGCAGAATGGCGGGCAGCGACTCCACGACGGGATAGTCGGCCCCCTTGAGGTTCAGCCCCTTGGGGACGTACCGCGTGAGCACCTTTCCCCGGGCGGAGACGTGCACGAGGGACGGCCCGTACTCGTCGGCGAGCCAGAAGCTGCCGTCCGCCGCCTGCACGATGCCCTCGGTATCCAGACCGTTCGGGTCGTACGAGAGCGGGGTCTTGGCGTCGTAGGTGTACGGGGCCTCGTCACGCGAGGCCTGGTTGGGAAGACCGGTGACGGGTTTGCCGGACCGTGTGGTGATCGCGATCGCCTTGAGGACCTGCACGCGGCCGCCCGACACGCGGATCTTGACGATCGCCGGATCGAAGCCGGGAACCGGGAACGTGCGGCGCTTGCTGCCGGCCACCTTGATCTGGCCATTGGGACCGCGGTCGGTCACCGTCCAGAACTCGCCCTTGCGGCCGGCGGGACAGATGTCGCTGCCGATCCCGCCGAGGTCGATGCCTCGGTCGTCCGCGACCGAACCGGGCAGGAGGGCATTGCTGAACGCACCGAGCGGACTGTCCGCGAGGGTGGCTGTGCCCGCGACATACGCACCCCGCGCCCCGCCGCCTTCAGGGACCGGCATACCCGCGGCGGTCCCGCCCACGCCGATCGCCGCGAGCAGGGCGACGGGCACGCCTACGGCCAGGGAACGTCGTACGGTGCGCTGCTTGTGCGCCTGCGATGCCATCGGGCCTCCTGGCCAACAAAGTCATGTGACAGTGGCCAAGCTGGCCGCCTCTTCCGAACGTGATGAGACATCAAGGTGAACTCCACCCAACACGCTGCCATCACCCTTGGACGCCCTTGGAACGACCGGGTGGTTCGTCTGCATCGACGGAGCCGGCAGTGCACGCGCCGACGGGACAAGGCGCCCAGGGCCTCCCGGCCGGGTGGTGTACGCGAGTTCGGTGGCGTGGCACATACTCCAACGGTGTTGGTGAGTACGGCGGCGAGTACGGCCATGGGGTGAACTTCGACGGTGCCCCGTCGGCCTGTTTGCTGGACAAGGCCGGGGGCAGGCGAGCGTTAGTGCTTCGGACCGGAGGCACGTCTGCGGGGGCCGTATCCGTAGGTGTGTCCTGTCCGGATCGCACGATGCGGCTTTCGTGGTGGACCTCGCCCGCGCGGCCAAAGGAGCAGGCTCATGCCCACTGCACGCACCAGGACGACAAGGGTGCACGACGACGCACCCCAGACCACGGCCGCGTTCGAGCGGCTGCACACCTTGCCCGAAGGCCCCGAGCGCGAACAACTGCGCGCGGACCTGGTCCGAGTGTGGCTGCCGATGGCGCGACGGCTGGCGGGGAAGTATCGCAACCGCGGTGAGGACCCCGACGATCTGCGCCAAGTCGCGGCCCTGGGCCTGGTCAAGGCAGTCGACCGGTACGAGACGGCCCGCGGGGCGTTCGAGGCGTTCGCGGTACCGACGATCAACGGAGAGATCAAGCGGCACTTCCGCGACCACGCGTGGACCGTGCACGTCCCCCGCCGCGTCCAGGAGCTGCGCAACCGGGTCCGGGTCGCACGCCGTGAACTTCAGGCCCGCCAGCCGGGGGAACCCTCCCTCGCCGACCTGGCCGCGCAGTGTGGGCTGAGCGAGGACGAGGTCGCCGACGGACTGAAGGCACTGGACGCCTACTCCGCCCTGTCGCTGGACGCCGAGCTGCAGGCCCGCCCGACCGCGGAGGACGGGCGCACCCTCGCCGACGTTCTCGGAAGCGAGGACGGCGCGTTCGACACGGTCGATGCCCGTGAGGCCGTCAAGCCGGTCCTGCGCGCCCTGCCCGAACGGGAGAGCCGCCTCCTCTACATGCGGTTCTTCCAGGACATGCCCCAACGCCGCATAGCCGAGGAACTCGGCATCTCCCAGATGCACGTCTCGCGACTCATCAGCCGCACCTGCACGCGCGTCCGCGAGCAGGTAACCGTCGACCACGGGGCCGCGGCCTGACTGACCTTTCGACCGCCGGCACGCGTACGCCGCCTCCGCGGGGATCCATCCGGCGCCTCTCGCCCGGCCCCGGCCACACCGGGGCCGACCTGGCCGCCCTTGGCAGGTATGCCGGTACACCTTTCCGGGGACGCGGCGTTTCCACTCCTCGTGGGGCAGATCGCGTGCACCATGCCCTCTGATGCCTGCGGAACCCGCTACTCACCACCAGGGGACGACCTGGCGGTTCCAGTGGCCCGGGCCGCCCGTGTGCGGCATGCTCCCATTGCCTCCTGCGAGGCGAGAGGCGCTGGTCCGGGTGGGCGGTGTGCGGCGTGTCCAGCGCGCGGAGCAGGGAGTTCTTCGACCGTGGGGCGATGGTGTCGTTGCTGCCCGGCGGGCACCAATGTCCGCACGCCCCGGCGGAGGAGACGGCCATGGACGCGATCGTGCTGCTGCGCGAGGACCACACGACAGTCGAGAACCCGTTCAAGAGGTTCGAGATGACCGATGACGACGATCTTGCTGAGCGGCGCGCGAACGTCGTCGAGGTGATCGAAGAGCTGACCGCGCACGCCTGGATCGAGGAGCAGGTCTTCTACCCTGCCGCCGCCCGCGCAGCGACTCGCCAGACCACCGGCCACATCCCCGACGTCGGCAAGGCCATCGGGCGCAACCGGTTCACCGAGCTCGGTGACCAGCTCGAATCCGACAAGAAGAAGACCTCGCGCAACGTTCTGCCCCTGTCCAGCGTGGCCAGCCGGTGAGAGGCCCCCATGGGTTCTGCGGACAGTTTGCAGGTGTTGCCGCCTGGCTGACGACGCTACCAGAGCGAGGACGCCTGCACCCATGATCAGTAGGCGCTCAGGCGAGAGGTTGGAGGTCGGTGGGCCACAGCAGAGTTGTAGCCGCCCAGGTGAAGCCTGCACCGAAGGAGGTCACGACGACTCGTTGCCTGGCTTTGAGCTGCCCGTTGATGGCTGAGTGGCTCAGCAGCAGGGGGATGGATGCTGCGGAGGTGTTGCCGACGTGGGTGATGTTGGACGGTACGCGCTCTGTCGGGATACTCAGGGTGTTGGCCACTGCTGCGCTGATGCGTGCGTTCGCTTGGTGGACGATCAGTCTGTCGATGTCCTGGATGGCCCATCCTGCTGCGGCGGCCGACTCTTGAGTCACCTGAGTGATGCGGCGCACCGCGTGACGGAATACCTCGTTTCCTTTCATGCGCACGTACGGCCTTTTCAGGTCGTCGCTTGGGTGTGAGGGGTGGCGGGAGCCCCCGTCGGGGATGCAGATGGCGTCTGCGTGCTCGCCGTCGCTGCCCCATGCGGCTGCTTTGAGGGTTCCTGGTTCGTCGGCGTGTCCGGCTGTGAGCACGACTGCTCCGGCTCCGTCTCCGAAGATCGGCGCGGTGGATCGGTCGGCTGGGTCGATGACGGCCGACATCTTCTCCGCTCCGATGACCAGCACGGTGCCGGCAGTTCGGGCTTGGATGAGTCCCGCCGCAACGGTCATTGCGTAGACGAACCCCGAGCAGCCGGCGCCGATATCGAAGGCGGGGACTTGGCGCAGGCCGAGTTGGTGGGCTACCAGGGGCGCGGTGCCGGGCACGTGATGGTCTGGAGTGGCGGTGGCCAGGATGACGGCGTCGACGTGTTCGGCCTTCGCCGATTTCATCGCCCGGAGACCTGCTTCTACCGCCAGGTCACTGGTGGCCGTCGCCGGATCGGTGATGTGTCGCTCGGCAATACCGATGCGGGTGCGGATCCATTCGTCTGTCGTGTCCAGGCGGGATACGAGGTCGGCGTTGCTTACCTTCTGCGGGGGCAGGTAGGACCCCAGGCCGATCAATCGCGCGGCGGGCGTCGGCAACGGTGTCGCGGCTTTTCGTGCAAAGATCAACGGTTCTGCTTCTCTGTGCTGGCGTCATCGTCGGTAGAGGTATGCCGTCGGGACTGCGACCGGCCGGGCGCTCGTCGTATCGCGCTGCCGCCGGGTGTGCTGGCGCTGGTGCCGGCCGGTGGAATGGAGCTTGCGGCGAGGGGCTGGAGCGCGACTGCGTCCTTGGTACGGCCTTCGGTCAGTCTGTCTGTGGGCAGAGTCCTTGCTCGTCCGGGTTCTTGCGGCGGGAGGTTGATGCCGCCTGTTGAGCCACCAGGTCGGCCAGGTGGGCGACGGTGGGCGCCTTCACCAGTTCGTCTTCGGGGATCACGATGCCCAAGCGTTCCTCGAGATTCATGGACAGCACGGCAACGGCGAGGGAATCGATGCCCGCTTGTGCCTGTGTGGCCGTGGGAGTGATCGGCGCGGCGGGCAGATCTCCCCTTTGGACCAGGATGTTTTTGATGAGCGCGAAATCGATGACAGGGGCAGTACCTCGGTCAGTGGCGGGCGTTGGAAGCGTTGCGCCGGTGTGGGGTGGCTGGCCCGGCACCTGTGGGTTGCTGTGGAATTCGGGCAGTGCGTTTACTGCGTCGTGGAAGAGCCTGGGCAGCCGATTCAGCCCGGGAAGAGCGGCATCGGTGACGAAGCAGACGCTGGTGATTCCGTTGTAGCTGCAGGCCACGATCGATGCTGGCTGGTGCCGCGGGAGCCAGTTGAAGGGCTGGAGGCGGGTGACTGGGTCTTGCTTGTAGCGCAGTGGCCGGTGGATGGCGAGGTAGGACGTGGTGATGGTGGCCCGATCGGGCGTGGTCAGCCGGGTCGCCAGAACCTGGAAGGCGCGTGCGGGGACGAGGTCCATCACAGAGCGCATGGCTTTGTGACGGCTCGGGTCCTTGGCCGCGCGGGTGGAGGTGATGACCTGGTCGAGGCGGCCTTCAACCGTCGGCTCGTGACAGGGAAGGGGCACGGGTGCGAAGGTGCAGTAGTTCCCCGGCAGGTCGCGCTCCTCGCCCCGGCGCAGGTTGACCATGGTGATAGCCGGCAGGGACCTGCCGGCGCCGCGGGGCCAGGATTGTGATGTCCAGGTGCGCAGGGCTCCGCTGAGGGCGGCCAGGAAGGCGTCGTTCGTGTCGCCGCCGCGGGCGGTGGCGGCCTGCCGCAGTCGCTGCGTGGGGACATGCGCCCAGCTGATGTCACGGTGGCCGGTGAGGGGCAGTGCCGTGTCGTTCCAGACGTTGTTGGTGGCGCTTGCGGCGAGCATGCTGCGCACGGTGCCCAGGTAGGCTCCGGCTCCTGCCCGGGACGCGGGCTGCACGGTGGGCGCGGGTGCGCTGCCGAAGAGAGTGGTCATGGTACCGATCAGGCCCATGCCGTCCTGGGTGCTGTGGTGTGCGCGCAGGCAGATGGCATAACGCCCCGGGGCGTATCCGGTCAGCAGCCAGATGTCCCACAGCGGGCCCGCGTCGGGCAAGGGGTGCGCGACGAGGCCGGCCAGAGCCGTCTCGAGGTGCTGGTCGCCTGAGGGGATGCGCTGTTCGTGAACGCGGTGCTGCAGGTCGGGGGCTGGGTCGTGGTGCCAGCGGGCTTTGAGTCCGGGGCCGCGCAGGAAGTGCGTCAGCCGCGGTTCGGATTTCAGGTGGGCGCCGACGTGAGCGCGGAGTTCTCTGAGGGCGGGAGCGGTTCCTTCCAGGTGGAGGATCACTCCGATGGTCTGGGAGACCGAGGGGTGGGCCTGGGCCATGGCGTGCATGGTCAGGTCCATGGGGGTGGGACGCAGGGGGACGGTCACGGTGTTCTCCGCTGTGGTGGGCTCGGTGGGGAGGCGGGGCTCAGGCCGGTGTGAGCCGGAAGATCCGCAAGCGGCGCCCGGAGCGGTGGGCGAAGGAGACGTAGGCCGGCCAGACTTCGACGAGGTGGTCCCAGGCGGCGGCCCGCTCGTCGCCCTCCAGGAGGGTGGCGGTCACCGGCAGCGTGCGTCCGCGGCGGGTCACGCTTGCGCTGGGTGTGGCGATCAGGTTGTGGGACCAGGCGGGGCTCGGGGGGCGGCCGAAGTTGGTGTCGACGACGAGAAAGCTTCCGTCTGCTTCGGGGTGGCACAGCAGAGGTGTCTGGCGGGGCAGGCCGCTGCGGCGGCCGATGGTGGTCAGCATCAGTGAGGGCAGCGTGGCAGGCATGAGCAGCATTCGGCCCCCGCTGAGACGATGAGCTGCCCGGTCGACGCCTGGCGCGATGTGGGACATGATGCGCACGAAGCGTGCGTTTCCTCCCGCTTTCTTCAAGGCTCGGGCGATGAGCCCGTCCTGCTGTGTGCGGCTGGTTTGAAAGGGCTCGATCTTCGCCGGTGTGGCGGCTGCGGGGCGCCCTGCGGCATAGTCGCGCCGGGCGCTGCCTCCGGTTGCAGCGGCCTTGCGGGTGAGCTCGGGAGCCAGGGCGTAGGCACGGTAGAACGAGGGCAGATAGCCGGGAATGTCAACGGTTTGCCGACGGCTGCTGATGGCCTGAACGGTCGCGGCTGCGACCTTCTCCGGTGTGGTGGGCGGCAGGAAGTCGGCGACCCTCGGCATGCGGGCCGAGGGGACGTGGACCTTGAAGAAGTCGGTGCCTACGACGGTGGCCGGGCGTACCAGAGTCACGCCGATACTGGAGTCGGCCAGTTCGATGCGCAGCATCTCGGTGTATGCCTCGACAGCGGCCTTCGCGGCGGCGTAGGCCGCCGAGGGTCCTTTGACGAAGATCCGCCCTGCGGCCGAGCCCATCGCCACGATCTGTCCACCGCCGCCCGCCCGCATCAGCGGCAGCACCGCTGCGACGGAGCAGACCAGGGCATCGTAGGAGGTGCGCATGGACAACTGGGCCTGCTCGACGGTCATCTCTTCAACGTCCGCCCAGCGGATGTAGGCGGCGTTGTGAACCAGGACGTCGACGCGTCCGTGCTCGGCATGGACCTTGGCGATCCACTCCTCCAGGGCGGGGCGATCGGTCACGTCGACATGCGCGAACTGGACGGATGGCGCCCCAGGCATCTGGATGAGGTCGGCAGCAGCTCGCTCGAGGCTCGCCTGGGAGTTGTCGCACACGTGCACATGGGCCCCGACCGCGGCCAAGGCACAGGTCAGGGCCCAGCCGATGCCCGCTGCACCTCCCGTGATCAGGCATACCCGCCCTGACAGGGAAGCGGGAGCCGGTTTGGAGCGGAAGGGGTTCATGGGGTGGTCCTTTCGGCGCTTTGCGCACTGCTGTGCCGGCGGGCCGGCAAGACGACGCGTGATGGCCGGATGCGGTGGGTGAGGTGGCCCAGGGCGAGCAGAGCAAACGCGTCGGTCAACACGGGAACGTGATACGGGAAGGGGCGCGGGCCGAGCATGTCGGGAACGGAGTGGATGCTGCCGTCGGAACGCTGCTGAGCGAGCAGGTAGCCAGCGGCGCGCGCAGCGGGAGCAGGGTCGAGCTGCCCGGCCAGAATGATCAGGGCGTAGGCGGTGCTGATGGCATCGCTCGCAGACCGATTCTGCTGTCCGAAGCCGCCGTCCGCGTTCTGTGTGGTGCGCAGCAGCTCGGTGATCCGACCGCTCATCGGGTGGTGGGGGCCAGCGGCGAGGTACGCCCTGAAGAGGGTGTGTAGGCGACTGCTGCTCCAGCCGGGGGGAAAGGAGCCGTCAGGCATCTGGCTCTCGGCGAGGAAACGCAGAGCAGGCTGGATGAGGTGATGGTGGCGCCCTTGAACATGGAGCGCGTTGATCGCCGCGGCGGTCATGCAGGCTTCGGAGGGCGTGCCTGATCCATAGGTAGGGAATCCGCCGTCGGTGCCGCGAACCGCGATCAGGGCTTCCAGCCCGCGTTGAATCGGATCGCGGTAGGTGACCGCGTCCAGCTGATGCAGGAATTCGATCGCGACGGTGGTGCAGTCCGTGTCGGAGAGCTCAGCCTGGTCAGTGTAGGACCAGCCGCCACTCGCGTGCTGAACGTGCACGAGGTGCCGGGCGATGCGGTGCAGCACCTTCTGCGGTGCGCCGACGGTGCACAGAGCGAGGCCAGAGACGACAGTGCTCCACGTGTCGGTGTCCGTGACGAAAGGCAGGCCGCCGTCCCCCCTCTGGTGCATGAGAGCGGTGCGCAGGCCGGTCTCTACGAGGCTCTCCATGCCGGGGACGTCCACCAAGGCGTGCAGGACTGACAGGTGAATGAAGAGGTTTCCCTCCCACACCGTGCCGGGGCGCTGGGTGGAAACCAGCACAGTGACGTCGTCCCGGCCCACCGGGCCTCTGCCCGCCGCCCGTCCCAGGATGGCCTTCACAGCAACGGCTTGCACCGCAGCCCAAGGATGCAGCGTGCTCGCCTCGATGGCACGGGCGTCAGCGTCGTCATGGACGGAACCCGCGCCCAGCATGGTGAAGATGGCGTGGGCCAGAGCGCGTTTGCGAGGTCCGGTGAATTCCGGTACCCGGCGGACCATGTCCTCCAGGGCCTGGCGACACGCCGGCTGCCCGGTACCCCGGCCCAGGACAGCCGCGGCTACGGTCGCGTCCATAAGGTCTTCGCTGTTCCGGTGGCGCTGCAGGTAGCGCACGATGCGAGTACGCGCCTCACGGTGGTCGGATGCACACCGTTCCACCAGTGCCAGGGCGAGCGCGGATTCAAGGACCCGGCTTCGGCAGGAGTCGCGCACGGCACCATTGGCTCCCACCCGGTTCAGCACGCGCGCCAAGAGCCGCTCGCGCCCGGCAGGCAGCGTTGCTGGGAAAAGCGACGACGGCCAGGCCGGGGGGAGTTGCTCTGCGGAAGGGAGTCTCATCGGTAGGACAGTCCTTGGAGGGCACGGAGAACTCGGTGGTGTGGATCGGAAGGGCCGGGCACCGAGGTCAGTCACACAGGCCGGGGCGCCCAGCGGGCGTCGAAGCGATGGGTGACGCCGAGCCAGTGCAGCGTCGCGGCCACGAAAGACCCGAGCGCCGCCACGTAACGCCGTACTCCATCCCGCTCGGTACCGGGCACGGCCATCGCGGTCAATGAGGCAGCCAGCGCATGAAAATCC
This sequence comes from Streptomyces sp. NPDC031265, assembly GCF_055570295.1. Classification (NCBI taxonomy): domain Bacteria; kingdom Bacillati; phylum Actinomycetota; class Actinomycetes; order Kitasatosporales; family Streptomycetaceae; genus Streptomyces; species Streptomyces sp. NPDC031265. The sequence continues at coordinate 111,435 of NZ_JBVIHM010000008.1, read as the reverse complement.
CTCAGTCGGTCATCGCGCATCACCGTGACCTGTTCGCGCGCCGAGGACAGGGAGCAGCCGCGCTCACGGCTCAAGACGGTCACCAGGTTGTCGCGGCCCTTCCGCAGGTCGTCCTCGGCCGAGACCAGGTCATTGGTCCAGCCGGCCACATCAGCCGCAGCCCGCCGCAGGGCCCTCACGAGGTCCTCCCCGGCGGGCAGGCCGGGCCAGGGCGCGCCAGTGGTGCACTCCAGGATGTCTGCCATAGGCAGGGCGGTGATAGTTCTTCGACGCCGCAGGACGTAGTCGTGGAGCCCCAGCTGGTCCCGGTCGGCGCGGCCGGTGGCCTCTTCATGCGTAGCCAGGGCGAAGTCGCGGTAGTCAGCAACGAACCGCTCCCGCCACTGAGTGGGCATCCGCGGAGCCGTACGCCGCCACAAGTCGCCCAGGGCACGCTCGAACCCGCTGCCAGATCCGGCAGAGCCACCGGTGAGCACGTCCAGCAGCCGGTTGAACAGCGAAGCGACCTCGTCCGGCCGGACATCGGCCCCGCCGCGGTCGAGCCGGTCGTCGACCAGGCAGATGAATGCAGCCCACTGGGCCGTCAGTTCCACATCGCAGGTGGTCGCCTCCGGCGCGGTCAACTCAGCGAATTCCCCCAGTCGCATAGCAACCAGGCGCTTCTCTTCAAAGGCGTCGACCACCAGGCTCAAATCCCGTGCCCATGCCAGCACTGCCGCGCCGACCTGGATAGCCCGGACCTCACCCGGCAGGTCAGGGCGGAGTAGGCCAGCACGAGTTTCCCCCGTCATCCGCCTCAGCCCAGCCCCGGTGTCACATCGACACGGCCCGCGAGCGTGGCCAGGCTGCTCCCAGTGGGAACCGGTGACACACCGAACGCTCGCGAGAACACCGCCGAACCGTCCGGCTGGAGCATCGTGTCGAACGGCCTGCCCTCAACCGAGCCAGGCGAGTTCAGGGACGGCATAGTGACCGTGACCTTCGACACGTCGATCTCGTACGTGGAGAGATCAACCGGCTGCGCGGCTTCATCTCCGACAGCCCCTTGCACCAGCATCGACCGCCGCGCCAAGTCACCCTGCGCCCCAGTGAAGCGAAGACTGCGCCCGTCCGAGGCCCGCGTGAAGGTCATGCCACCGCCCGCCGACCAGGACCCCTCGGTCAGGTCGAGGCTGATCTTGCCCTTCATCGGCCACTGCACACACGGGGTCGGCCCCGAAGAGTCGAGCACGGCCGGAGCGTCGGCCGTCGTCGCAATGCCGTCGGCCGCCAGGCGCTCAGCCGCCACGGAAGACAAGCACCACGTGACCGTCCCCGCAACAGGCATGACGGGCCCCGCAGCCACAGCCGCAGACACGCCCACAGCCGACAGAGAAAGCAGAGCAGTGACGATCACTGTACGACGCCGCATGAGCAAGCCTTCCTTTAGAGGGCTGCCAGATTTGCCTATAACACCTCCAAAGTCGGATGAATAAACGTTTTCCCGGCCGAAGTTCACCTGAAGGCGTGAGAAGGTGCCTGCTCCCCCTGAGCTGTAACGCGAACACCGTCGGCGATCCTCATGAGCGAACGTCGCGTGCCGGTTCCGTCTAGGTTCTGTCCGGCAGATCACTGAAGGGCAGCACGCCGCGTCGTTCCGGCCGTGGCACCGGCCAGCGCTTGCCGGTCTGTTGGATCACCGGGTGGGCGAACGCCAAGCCCCGACATTAAACGTCAAATGCCTCTTTCTACCTGGACGGGTGGCATCCGACTGATCATGTCTTGTCCTGCGACTGTCTTACTTAGCGTAAAGGCATGACAACTCCAGCAAGTTACCGGCAGGGCTCGACATGGCTCCAGACCAGCCCGGTCGACTTCAGCCACTCACTCACCGGTGCCGACAGGACCGATGAGCGGATCTCCGAGATCCCGGACCTCACGATCCCCTTCCCCGGAGTGTGGGAGATCTCGTACCACGCCCGCTCGTACACCGGCGGGACCGCAACGGCGAGTTTGCTCGTCCGTACTGCACTGTTCAAGAACGGCCAGGTCATCCTCGGCACTGAAGCACTGACCGGTGGGAAGTGGGAAGGGCAGACCACCCCCGGGCAGACGATCCTGGAGAAGTTCGACGCCAATGACGTCATCACGCTCCACGCGTACCGCATCGGGACGGGCAGCGCCCAAGTCATCAGCAACGGCGACGGACGTACGGGCGTCATGGCGCACTGGGTGAGCCCCGGTTTCTAGGCCACTGCTTCAGTCAGCTGGGGCGCCAACTGGGCGGATGTGCGTCTGAAGGTGCAGATGCACGGCGGCACGACATGGCTCCCCGCCGTCGACTGGGACATCAACCAGGCCGATGGCAGACGCGCCGGCAAGCTACCCAGGGGCATTCAGGAGATCCACACGGGCGGGTGACAGCGACATACCGGACGACAATCCCGTCGGCTGGCTCCTCGATTACGTGTAGCCCAATGACCCCGGCCGAGCCGCCGCCGCGAGCTTTCTTGCGGGATCCATCCCGGAAGCTGGACCAGACGTCAACGAGTGAGGGGAATGTCCGATGGCGAACGAACTCAAGTACGGCGATCAGATCCACCTGCAGAACGGGTACAACAGCTGGCAGGGCGGTTACCTCGACACCCTCAACCACAGCCCCCATGCCGGCCTGAAGCACGAGGTGGCCACCGCCGACAGCCCCACCCGCGCCCAGGGCTCGGGCACGTGGGAGATCCTGTCCGCCTCGGGTAAGGCAGCCGGCCAGCCTGTCCTGAGCGGGGACCTGGTCCACCTGCGCAACCTCTACGGCGGCGACGGCGGCTACCTCGACACCGCAAACCACGCCAGCACCGTGCAGAAGAGCGTCGGCGGCAAGTACGACGTGTCCACCGCCCAGGCCACGAACCGTGCCCCCGGCAGCGGCAGCTGGCGGATCTTCGCCCAGACCTCCGCACCCGGCGACCAGAACGTCCGGGAAGGAGACATCGTCCACCTGTGGAACACCTACGACGACAACGGCGGCTTCCTGGAGACCAACCAGAACGCCACAAACGGCGGCAAGCTCGACGTCTGCACCAACGCCTACTTCAACCGCGGCGGCAACGTCGCCGACTGGAAGATCAGTAAGTAAGGCGCACCCCTCCTCCCGCGACACCTGGTCCCGGCTGCCGCACCGGCCGCCGGGGCCCAGCCTCATGCGCGGGGCCGTGATGAAAGGCAGCGTGGGCCCGCGCTTGCTCAGCCGGACCTTGGCGAGCGCGGCGTGCCGGGCCGCCGGCCGGATAACGACTTGCTCGCAGCTGTCCATGAGGTGGTTGCAGTTGATCACTCGGCTGAGCTTGACCTCTTCCGCGGATGCGCCTTGGCCGGGGAAGAGCACGAGCTGGGCCGTGGGGCTGACTGGGAACCTGATCTCGTGGGCACCCTCCAGGCCAAGTGCCTGTTTCTGAACCACGTATCAGCAGGTCAAGAACTGTCAGTCCGAAATGGGAGTCGCTGTTGCTGGTGTGGCATCAGTTGGCGAAGCGGCGGACATCGTGACGTCGGTCCGTACCCCACAGCGGGCCGTTTCCGGCCGTGATCCTGCATCCGCCGGGCAGAGCGGATAAACCAGATGTCACCTGATCGAAGGGCGTTCTGACGACGCCGAGCGTGTCGCTGTGGCCCCCTGCGAGTCTTCGTAGGCCGCGAAAGGCCAGCCCTCTCGTGGTCCAGCGTTAGTCCGCGAGCAAGGAGCCACCGTGAGCACTCCCCCACAGACGCCTGTCCTGGCCGGGTACTTCAGCGTGCAGAAGCTCGACTGGCCCGACGGCAAGGGCGACGTCTTCCTCACGTACAACCATGATCAGATCCTGTCCACTTCGAGGGTGCTCGTGGCGGCCTTCCAGGTGTATCAGGGCAAGCCGCATACCCAGGCGGGGGCCGACTTCATCGTGGCCCAGGTGGCTCCCTTCGACGGCGGCGTCAGGATCAAGGTCAAGGTCGACTACTCGATTCCGCTTCCCATCGGCACCAGCATCCTGGTCCTGAACTAGGCCCCTCGCCGACGGTCCGGTACGGCCTCGAACCCTCACTCGCGGGCGAGGCGGGCCTCGGCACGCACGACGTGCGAGATCCTCGCCGAGGGACCAGTTCCCGTTCGTGGAACGGTCACGGTGACCGTTCCACGAACGGAAGTCTTCGCGGCTGGTGTGGCGCGAGCAACAGGACGCTACGAACTGATGACGGTCACCTTGGCTCACTGCCTGCCTGTTACCAAGCTACTGAGCCCGCGTCTTCCGGGGGTTCAGAAACAGGCACCGAACCCTTGGTAGGCGTCACTCGGGGGTTCCGGGCGCCAGAGTAAGAGGAGTGCGTCGGAGGTGAGGAAGGTCGGCTTGCAGCTGGGCTCGAGTCCCCAGTGCCGAGCTCGGTACTGCGGGATGCACGCTTGGACGGAGGTGGGCGGCACGGCTACTGCTTCGTCGTGGGCGAGGTCGTTGCCGCCGTTCATCGCTTGCGTGCCGTGGTAGTAATCTCAGGCGCCGTGGGCTTCGGCTGCCCGTAGCGGGTGACCGAGGTGCTTGCGGATGAAGTACTCGGTCATCAGCGCCTGGTCGACCTCGCGGCCGTTCGCGTAAGCGGTGACGTCGCGCCCAAAAAACAGCATCGTGCGCTGCCTCGGTGTCCGGCAGCCAGGCAGAGGCAGAGCATCGTCGGCCCGGGCGGCCGGAGGCACCCGCCTCGTCTGTTCGGCGCAAGGCCGCAAGCCCCTGCCCTTGCAGGCCGCTGACCTCGTGCTCGATGGCCGTGCAAGGGCATGCCGTTCTCGTCCGGCTGCTACGCCGGTTGGCACCTCCTGCGGACCCCTCGCCCCCGAGCCGGCGTCCGTCACACCCACCGATCCCCGGGCGCTGGCGCCCTAACGGCCGGACTGGGTTGCCAACCGCTCCGGGGGAGAGCGCGAGCGGACGTCGCGCGCAGGAATTTGTTTACGGCTGGGCCTTGGACAGGCGCCAGATGGTGACGTTTGCGTCGCGATTCCAGTAGCCGTTGGTGACTACGTCGTAGGTACCCCCCGCCGGTGCCGACTTGCCAGCATTGATCTCCAGGAAGCTTCCGTTGCCGTACAGGTTCCACAGCAGAACGGGGTCGCTCACGCGGACGCACTGGTCGAAGGGGCTGGAGGCCATGTCGAAGATGCGCCAGGTGCCGGTCCCCTCTCCTGCACGGTCGGCGTCCCGGTTGGTGGAGACGTCGTAGACAGCACCGACTGTCCGCTGGTTCGCGTCCGCTTGGCCGTTGACGTCCAGGTAGCCGTTGTCGCTGACGTTGCGCAGGTGGACGAGGTCTCCGGTTTTGATCTGGTCGCCGGTGCTCTTTCCTGCGGCCGAGACGATCTCCCAGGTGCCGCTGCCGGGGGCGCGGGTGGCCGTCGGCGCTGTGGCAACCGTGTGGATGGCCCCTGCACCGGCGGTGCTCGACTCAGTGGAGGCATCCAGGAAGCCGCCACTCCCCGTGGTGTAGCCATTGTTCATGTAGACCTTGTCGCCGTACTTGAGCTCGTTCGCCATCAGATCCCCATGGTTGAGGTGAAATGGTGCATATGCCAGGTAAAGCTAAGCAGGGGGTCTGTGAGCAGCGGGAGAGCGCGATCAGCTCATTGGGCGGCGTGTAAGAGGTACCGCTTCTCCACCTTCAGCTTCGCGCGCCCCCAGAGCTACTCAGTACTTGGGCGGCCGGAAACGGGCGCTGAATGTCGCGATCTACTTGGAGTACCAGACCTCGATTGCGCTGAGCCGCGACAGGTCCACGGTCGTCAGGCCGCTCACGAGCCCGAGCCGGATGGAACTGGCGCTTTCATGCGTTCGGCCTTCTGCCGTACGGGCGCGGAGTGTCGCATACCTAGCCGAGAGGGGCTGCGACGTCGACGACCAGGCCCGGTCCATCACGTCGCTGACCGTCTTAGCATCGCGCGCCGCCTCGAAGACGTGAACGGACAGCAGGGCCACGGTCTCGGGTAGTTCAGAAGCAGCTACGCCCACCGTGCCGCACAGGACAGCGACGGCTGGCTCCGCCCGGCCAACGCATCCGCACCCGTGCAACGGCTCCTGCACCTCGTCGGCCTGGACGACCTCATGCCCATGTATGCCACACTCCAGGCCGCCCTCCCCTCCTGAAGAAACCGGCCAGGCGCCCGAGAGCTGCATGCGTCGCACGGATTCCCTCACGTGCCCCTGCCGGGCCCCGGGCCTCGAACTCCGGCCCTCTTCGCACGAGCGGTCAGCGTCGCGCAGGATCGGGCTCCGACGGCTTGGGCCTGGGCCGTCGCACCGCGTTCATCCTTTCGTGGTCTCCCGGTGCGGGAGCAAGCCCGGGGCCTGTGGCGATCAGTAGCGTGCGGAAAGCCGTCGTTCGCACGGCATGTGCGCGCCGCCCGGCGCGGCCCCCTGCTCCGGAGGTGTCCCGATGGTGAGTATTGGCGGCCTGCTACCCCCGATCGGGCTGGAGATCCCGTGCTCCGGCTACGCCGTGAACGTGCCGTTGAAGATCGACGCGACCGGTATGGTCGAGCTCGACTTCAAGGGCGGCATCAGGGTCCGCATCGAGGCGAACCTCAACGGCGGTCTCGGCGGAGTGAAGATGAGGATCATCGGCGAGGAGTACAGCGCCGACCACCCGACGCTCGGCAAGGTCACACTCTCGCAGGCCGACGTCGACACCACGCCGCTCAGCCTGCTGGAAGTCCTCTCGAACATGCCGCCGACGTTCAGGAGCACCCTGTTCCACGACTTCACCCTCACCGTCGAGAAGTTCCCCGGCACCGGTGAGCCGATGGTGCTGTCCAACACCAAGACGATGACCACCCTGAACAGCAACCTCACCGTGTTCCCCCCGCAGGGCGCCGTCTACCAGCTGCAACAGCCGGTCGACTTCGCACCCGTCGGTGACCCGGGCAACGTCGTCGTGCAGCTCATGGCCCTTCCGATGACCATGTCCCACAACCCCTGACCGCCCGCCCCGCCCGTCCCGTCTGCCTGTCGACAGGCCGGGAGGGGCAGGCGCGCGGCACTTGGTGCGGACCCCGCTGGGCTCCTAGCGGCCAGGGCTCTGTCGGCCGATACCTGCTCGCGCGTCGTTCGTGCCGAGGCCCACGGCCTCGCCCGATGCGCCGAAAGTCCTGTGCTGTTTCGTGGGGAGCACAGACCGGTGCTCATGTCGATAGCCCATGGGTGGGACAGCGTGTCCGGCCGAAGCGCTCGCGGCCGAGCCGGTTCCGCCGCGTCCTTGCAAGGCAACGGGAACTGAAACCTTGATTTGCTGGCTCGTTTGACATTAAGACAAGCATTCGCCCCTTTTGTCGCGGTCGTCTCGTCGCTCAGTGTCGTAGCCAACAGCGGCTCGACGGAGGGGACTTCATGGCGGATTGGGTCAAGGTCGACGGTGGTCTCTCGGCCATCTCGGCGGGGTCCAGGACGACGGTGTGGGGTGTGAACTCCGCGAATGCCGTCTACCGGTACACAAACTTCGACGGCAACCCCTGGGTCAACATTCCGGGTGGGCTGAGCGACATCGGTGCCGCGGCGGACGGCACCGTGTGGGGCGTCAACAGCGGCAACCAGATCTACCGGTACACCGGCGACCAGAGCACGACGAACTGGGTGGGCATCAACGGCAGCCTGGTCCGCATCGATGCGGGTTCCCGGACGAACGTGTGGGGCGTGGACTCCGCCGGCGCCATCTACCGGTACACCAACAACGACACCAACCCGTGGCTCAAGATCCCCGGAGGACTGAGTGACATCGGCGCCGCGGCGGACGGCACCGTGTGGGGCGTCAACAGCGGCAACTATGTCTTCCGGTACACCGGAGACCAGGACAGCTCCAACCCGTGGCAGAGCGTCGGCGGCAGCCTGAAGCGGATCGCGGTCGGCTCCCGGACCAACGTGTGGGGCGTCGACACGGCAGGCAGTATCTACCGGTACACCAACAACGACGCCAGCGGCAGTAACCCGTGGGTCAAGATCCCCGGCAACGCCACCGACATCGCCGCAGGCGCCGACGGCACCGTGTGGCACGTCAACAGCGCCGGCGCCATCTACCGGTACACCGGCGACCAGCCAAGCTGATCCAGTCCGACAACCGTGCGGGCCCGGCCAACAGGTCGGGCCCGCACGGCTGCTCCGGTCTGTAGCCCCCGCGCCGCTGTCCTGCTCAGCTGGCCGCGAGGCGGAACCGGCAGCAGCCCAGCGCGCGGCCCGCTGCCCGATGGCCGAGCTTCCAGAACAGGTCCACCAAAAGCGGTACGGACAGGCGGCGCGGATGGGCCGCTTGGGCGTTCGGTGACGGAGACCAGGATCTACCCGAGGAGCTTGCCCACGTTGATGTTCATGCCCCGGAGTTGAGCGAATGCCGGGGCCGTCACCGTCCCCACAAGATTGATGGGGTTGGCAAGTTGATAGAGCTGGCCACCGACCGGACCGGGGTCGACGCTCGGAGCGACCGCTGAGGCACTATACGCCGGAAGGCTCAAGCCACCGAGGGCAAGGAGCGCGACAGCCGCGGCTCTGGACCCTTTATTCATTTCTGTTCCTTACGGGGTTCGGATAGCGTCCGGCACGCGTCACCCACCGGGACGGGCGCGCCTGCCTGCCAGACCAACGCACCAGGCGGATCTTGGTAACGGCCGCACGCAACAGGCGCAGGGCGCTCACCCGCGACACCTCGCGTGGGGGGGGGGGGGGGAGAGGGGGGGGGGGGGGGAAGGGGGGAGGGGGGGGGGGGGGGGGGGGGGGGGGGGGTGGGAGGGAGGCGGAAGTAGGC